>NZ_JBSXNZ010000047.1:0-60261 GCF_056857895.1 Marinobacter sp. B-21 | reverse complement strand
ATAAACACTTAAGGCCGGTGACTGGATGACATCAGAGCGACATTGGCGCGCATACTACTAATAATTCTCATATCTGGGCGTAATGGGCTAACCGAGAAAATTTCGTGGCTGCTGCTTGGGGTGTTTATGAAATGTTCGGGTTATATACATCATTGGCCGATTCCTTACGGTGATTTAACTCAGACTACCCCGCAGATGCCGCATTTTCCAGTCTCAAGCCGCACACGGGCCCAGCTCACAAGGAACTGTAAGCGATCACCCGCCAGATCAAGAGCCGCGTGCGGGCTAGCCGGTTGGCACGGCTACTATTCTGAAGCGCGGGATCTGACGAACCATGTGAACCAGACCCTCATCGCAGCGCGGGCAAGGCCAACAACGATGGGGTTCCTGGTTCACTCGGTTTGTCTCTGGTTGGGGTGGCTGCAACAGACACTGCCGGATAACAGCCAACTTTTGTCGTCGCGTTCGGTTACTCAGGTAACCAAAGTGGCGGATGCGCATGAACCCTTTTGGCAGAATGTGCATCAGGAACCGCCTGACGAACTCCCGCCCTTCCAGCCACTGGGTCTTTAGCCGTCCTTGATCCCGGTAATCCTTGTATCGGAACGAGACCCGGTCACCTTCCATCGACAACAACCGCCCGTTGCTGATGGCAATCCGGTGAGTGTAACGAGCCAGATAATCCACTACGGACTCAGCCTGGTTCAGGCAATGCCGGGTGTAGACAACCCACTCTTGTCGCATCAGGCCGTTGAGCACGTCATCAACCTCACCGCTGTTGGTCACCCGATGCAACTCACCAGCGTTCGACGACGCTCTGAGCAACGACACCATTCGCCCGCGAAAACGCCGTGATAATGCCCGCACCGGGAACAGGTAGTGGCTCTTTGCTCTGTGCCATTCACCCCTGCCTGTCAGTACACCTCCAGGGATTAGACAATGCACATGAACATGGCGACTCAGGTTCTGCCCCCATGTATGCAGCACCGCCGTCATGCCCAGTTCGCCCTGCAGATGCTGCGTATTGCGGCCGAACTGATTGAGCGTATTCCAGACGGCCTGGAAGAGGCAGCGGTAGAGTACCTCGGGATGCAGTTGAACCCAGCCATTCAGAGTATGGGGCAATGTAAACACCAGATGGAAGTAGGGTACCGGTAACAACAACGCCCTTTGCCGGTCACTCCATCGCTGGCTGGCACGGCCCTGGCACTGCGGACAGTGCCGATCCCGGCAGCCGTAATAACAGACGGAGCGGGCCTTGCAGTGATCACACTGCATCTCCATACCGCCCATGCGGGCCGTCCGGCACCCGGTTAACCGGGCACAGACCTTGCGGCGATGGCCGTCCAGTGGCTCATCGGGGAGGAACTGGTCCAGAATTGTCTGGACGGTTAGTGAACTGGCCATCATCCACCTCCCAGACCTGCAATCAGGTCGACAGGTCCACGGTTTTGGGGTGTCACGCCCGGCAGCCAATGCAGATACCGTTGTGTGCTGCGCAGGTCGCTATGCCCCAGCAGCCGTTGCAACTCATGGAGGGGAACGCCCTGCTCTAACTGATGGGTGGCGTAAGCATGGCGCAAGGCATGAATGCCTCCACGTTTGTGAATGCCACTGGCTCTCTTGGCCTGATGGAACACCTTCTGGGGCGTGGTGATATGAAGGTGCTTGTCTGGCAGCAAATCACTGGGAAATAACCACGGCATGGGACGACGAATCCGCCAATATTGACGAAGCACCTGGAGCAGTCCCGGTGCCAGAGGCACCATCCGGTCCTTGGCTCCCTTGCCCTGGGCAACCCGAAGCAGATGACGTTCCCCATCAAGGTCCTTCACCTGCAATGCCACCGCTTCACTGACTCGCAAGCCACAGCCATAGATGATGGACAGCAACGCCTGATGCTTGGGGTTGGAGACGCCCGCTAGTAGGCGAGAGACTTCCTGACGGGTCAGCAATTCCGGAATGCGCTGGGGGCGCTTGGGTAAGACCAGCGTCACATCGAAATGCGCCCAGTGCAGCACTTGCAGGTACAAAAACCGGATGCCGTGTAGGTAGAGGCGACAACTGGCTGGTGACAGGGCGCGCTCCTGGACCAGGTAGTTGAAATAGACCTGCAGGTCATCGACTTGCAGTTGATCCGGCGAGCGCCGGTAGTATCGAGCCAGCTCGGTTACAACGTACAGATAACTTTGCTGGGTTCGGGGGGAAAAGCCATGTTGGCACATGGCCTGGATCATGGTCTGACGTAACGGTGTCATGACGGATTCTCCTCTTCTGAAAAGCCCACCTGGGCTCATCAAAAGTATCCGTCAATCCACCTGATCTCGCGGGAAACTCCCCGGCTTACTCGCTACCGCGAAGCGGTTTAGTTCAACAGTGATTATATAGCGCGCTTCGTTATTGCAACCACTTGAACGTCAATAAAAGCTCAAAACCAAAAGCTTATATTTCGCCAATTAAACCATTAAAATCAATGCACTACACTTCATCGACACTCTGACCGCGCCGTAATCATTTGACAGCTTCGTTACTGCAATAACCAAGCACCAACCATCCCCCGGCACTTGGGAAATGCCTTACAGCCAAAAAACTCCTTCCCAATATTCTCTCCGCGCTTCACCGTGCGCTTTACCATCTCACCCTGGCACTTCGGGCACCGTGGCTCACTGGTTTTCTTCGCCGTAATTTCCTTCACATGCGCCAAGTGCTTCCGGTGATTTCTGAAGGTAGCCGCCAGCCGCCCAGATTCAATGGCTTCGATCACTTTCTGAACTTCAACATCTGACAGCCGCTGCTCAGTTTGGGCTTTGATAAAGCGGACATACCCACCACCGTGGGTCACGTTCTCCGGCATAGGCGTTTTGAATGTGGAATCCCCCACAAAGACCACCACCGAAAACACCTGTTCATCAGTCAGGTCCAAGAGGCTTTGCATTGTCTTAACGTGTTTGTAGTTCTGGTGCAGAGGGTTCTGAAATTTCTGCGAAGACTTGAAGATCTTCTGCGTCCAATACCGCTGTTTGGCGTTGCCGAAGATCCAGCCCTTCATGTTCTTGGTTTCCACCACAAAGACCCCGTACTGAGAAACGATGATGTGGTCGATCTGGGTGGTGCCGTCTTCCGTGGGCAGGGTGACGTTCTTGATCAGGTGGTAGCAGGATTTGTCGAGAAAGAGTTTGGCGGCAAGGTTGACCACCGTTTCCCCAGCTTTGCCTTTGAACCAGGGCGATTTGATGACCGCCGCAACGAGGAAGAACGGAATCAGATACCAGATGGCCGTCGGAATGGCGTTTTGAAGGGTGTGCAGTAGCTGGGTGTGGTCCATCCGTTATCCTTAACAGCGGTGCAAGTTCGTTTCTTATCACTACACACTAGCCTAATCGTAAGGAAACTTCCTACCCTTCGGACGTAAAATTTGGTAACTCCAATACGAAAAAGCCGCTCAAGTTAAGAGCGGCTTTTGGAATCAACAGCGAGCTGATCAGTTAAGGCTTTTCCTCAGTCTTGCCCGTCCCGCTTATACCGCATCAGTGCATAGATGCCAGTAGCTACAGCCGCACCAGCCGCCAGGAAATATTCAATATGCACACCATCACCAAGCGCTTCATGCCCGGCATGGCCAAAAGCAGCGCCTGAGATCACAAGCAGGCCAGCAGTCAGAGTCAGTCGATTAGTCAGTTTCATGGTTATCTCTCCGTAGTTCATTTAAATCTCAAAATCCGGTGTCATTAAGCAGTCTCAGCAAGCTTCTCAGGCCGACGCTCCGGCAGCATCCCCCGCTCCAAAATGAAGCTGATGATCGTCTCCAGCCCTACCCCGTCGTACAGGTTGGTGAACACAAAGGGCCGTTCGCCGCGCATTTTCTTGCTGTCCCGCTCCATCACGTCCAGGGAGGCATGCACCTGTTCGGCAATGTCGATCTTGTTGATGATCAGCAGGTCCGATTTGGTGATGCCGGGGCCGCCTTTGCGGGGGATCTTGTCGCCGGCGGAGACGTCGATCACGTACAGGGTGAGGTCGCTCAGTTCCGGGCTGAAGGTGGCGGAAAGGTTGTCACCGCCGGATTCCACCAGCACCAGTTCCAGGTTCGGGTGGCGGCGTTGGAGGTCGTCGATGGCCGCCAGGTTCATGGAGGCGTCCTCACGAATGGCGGTGTGCGGGCAGCCGCCGGTTTCCACGCCGAGGATGCGGTCTGCGGCCAGGGCTTCGTGGCGCAGGAGGAAGTCGGCGTCTTCCCGGGTGTAGATGTCGTTGGTCACCACGGCGATGTCGTAGTGGTCCCGCAAGGCTTTGCACAACTGTCGCAACAGCGCGGTTTTACCGGAACCAACCGGGCCACCCACTCCAACTCTCAGACAATGTGTCATGGCAGATCTCCTCAATTGTTATTCAGCTTCTGAAAAGCCGTGAATACTGTGTTTCGTGCAGGGCACTTCCGAGCGCCAGTCCTGGCAGGATGGGCCCGAGTTCGTGATCGTTCCGTTCCAGGGCCGTGTCCACCGCCACCGCCAGTTGCGGTCGCAGCCGTTCAATGATGCGTTGAGCGGCGGTATGGCCCAGGGGCAAGGCCTTGCAGGCGACGGCAAGCTGGTTTTCCAGCCAGGCCCAGGCAAAGCCGAGCAGTGTTTGGCGCACCGGTACAAAGCGTTTGTGGGCGGCCCAGGCGAACATGGTGATGTAGCCAGGCTCTTCCGGAATCAGGTGTGGCTCGGGCAGCAGCTCCAGGTTGCGCAAAAGAGTAACGAGGGCGCCGCCGAGGCGGGTGTCTTCGTCGCTCAGTTCGGCGGTTTCCCGGGTGGCGTGCAGCCAGTCGTTCCACTTTGCCAGCGAAATGGCATCGCCTTCGGCCCACGCGGTCTGCAAACGCACCAGCAGGGGCAGTTCGCAGCGGCTCAGGCCGTCTTCCAGCACGCCTTCAATCCACTGGGCCAGTTCCGCTTCGTTGTTTACCCAGCCCAGTTCAAAGGCGCTTTCCAGGCCCTGGGACCAGGCGAAGGCGCCGATGGGCAGTGCCGGGCTGACCAGCTGCATCAGGCCCAGCAATGCCAGGTCGTCCACCTGCGGGGTGGCGGCCTCAGTGGGTGTGTTTATGACTGTGGCCATGGCTGTGCCCGTGGTCGTGATCGTGTGAATGGCTGTGGCCGTGGGAATGGCCGTGGCTGTGCCCGTTTCCATGGGAATACCCGGCCTGGGTGTAGGCTCCGGGTTCCGGATCGAATGGCGCGGTGTGGTGCACAAGTGTGGCACCCAGGCGTTCCGCCAGTTCTTCCAGCACGTGGTCCGGCGTGATGCGCACGTAGGCGCCTTGGTCATCCATGCCGATGGCCAGGGTCACGTGGCGGTTGCCCAGGTGGTAACACAGGCGCGCCAGGGGCTGGCCGTTTTCGATTCGGGCGGTGACCACCTGTTCCTCGGCCGCACGGATGCGGACAAGCTCGCCAGTTTTGGCCAAAAGGAGGTCGCCGTCCCGCAGCACGGGGCCGCGGTCGAGAAACAGGCCCACGTCTACCCTGGTCTGGGTGGTGGCGCGCAGGCGGCCACGGATGCGCAGCTCGTACGGCAAAATCAGGTTATCGAGGATTTCGGAGCTGTCGATTTCGGCAGCTTCCTGTTCGCTCAGGCGTTTCGTCAGTTCCAACATAATCAGTTCTCCAGTACCCGGCTCAGAACAGCCTTGAGCTGTATTGGCTAAAAGAGATGGTAGCGCTGGGCCAGAGGCAGTTCGGTGGCCGGCTCACAGGTGAGCAGTTCGCCATCGGCATGCACTTCGTAGGTTTGCGGGTCCACGGTGATGTGCGGGCACGCGTCGTTCAGTTTCATGTCGCCCTTGCGCACGTCACGTACGCCCTTGCAGGCGGATAATGGGCTGTCCAGACCAAGCTCTTTGCCAACACCGGCATCAATCGCAGCCTGGCTCACAAAGCTCAGGCGAGTGGCACTGGCGGCCTTGCCGAAGGCGCCGAACATCGGGCGGTAATGCACCGGCTGGGGCGTGGGAATCGAGGCGTTGGGATCACCCATGGGGGCGGCGGCAATCATGCCGCCCTTGAGAATGGTGGCCGGCTTCACGCCGAAGAACGCCGGACTCCAGAGCACCAGGTCAGCCAGCTTGCCCACTTCCACGGAACCCACTTCATGGGCGATGCCATGGGTGATGGCCGGGTTGATGGTGTACTTGGCGATGTAGCGTTTGGCGCGCAGGTTGTCGGCGCCCAGGTCTTCGTCTTCTGGCAGCAGGCCGCGCTGCTGCTTCATCTTGTGGGCGGTCTGCCAGGTGCGGCACACCACTTCGCCCACCCGGCCCATGGCCTGGGAATCGGAGGCAATCATGGAGATCACGCCCATGTCGTGCAGGATGTCTTCTGCGGCGATGGTCTCGCGGCGGATGCGGGAGTCGGCGAAGGCGACGTCTTCCGGGATGTTCGGGTCCAGGTGGTGGCACACCATCAGCATGTCGAGGTGTTCGTCGATGGTGTTCACGGTGTAGGGCCGTGTCGGGTTGGTGGACGACGGCAGCACGTAATCCTTGGAGCAGGCGGTGATGATGTCCGGTGCGTGGCCGCCGCCGGCGCCTTCGGTGTGGTAGGTGTGGATGCAGCGTTCCTTGAACGCGGCCAGGGTGTCTTCCACAAAGCCGGATTCGTTCAGGGTGTCGGTGTGGATCGCCACCTGTACGTCGTATTTGTCCGCCACGGTGAGGCAGTTGTCGATGCTGGCCGGGGTGGTGCCCCAGTCTTCATGGAGTTTCAGGCCCATGGCGCCGGCCTGGATTTGCAGCTCCAGGGATTCCGGCAGGGAGGCGTTGCCCTTACCCAGGAAGCCGATGTTCATGGGCAGGGAATCCACCGCCTGGAGCATCTTGCCAATGTGCCACGGGCCCGGTGTGCAGGTGGTGGCGTTGGTGCCCGTAGCCGGGCCGGTGCCGCCGCCCAGCATAGTGGTGATGCCGCTCATCAGGGCTTCTTCGATCTGCTGGGGGCAGATGAAGTGGATGTGGGCGTCAATGCCGCCGGCGGTGAGGATTTTGCCTTCACCGGCGATGATTTCGGTGCCGGGGCCGATGACGATGGTGACGTCTGGCTGGGTGTCGGGGTTGCCGGCTTTGCCGATGGCGGCGATTCTGCCTTTCTGGATGCCCACGTCGGCTTTGACGATGCCCCACCAGTCGAGAATCAGGGCGTTGGTGATCACGGTGTCCATCACCGCCGCATCGGCACGCTGGCTCTGGCCCATGCCGTCGCGGATAACCTTGCCACCGCCGAATTTTACTTCGTCGCCGTAGTGGGTGCTGTCGCTTTCCACTTCGACCCACAGGTCGGTGTCGCCGAGTCTGACGCGGTCGCCGGTGGTTGGGCCGTACATGTCGGCGTAGGCTTGTCTTGTTATCTTCATCTTGTCCCTCGTTTTAACTTGGGTGCCTGGGCCAGTCGGGCAATCCCTTCCGGGAAACGCTCCTGGCGGCACATCCATGTGGCGCTTGGGCTCCGCCATCCATGGCTCCGCACATTCCCGGAAGGGATTACCCGACCGGCCCTGCTGATCATTTCGTGGAGTCGAGATTTCCCATGACTTCGGCTCGGAAACCGTAGATTTCTCGGCTACCCGCAAACGGGATTAACGTCACTTCCCGGCTTTGGCCGGGTTCGAAGCGGATCGCGGTGCCTGCGGCGACATCGAGGCGGTACCCCCTCGCCTTGGCTCGGTCGAAATCCAGCGCCGGGTTGGCTTCGGCGAAGTGGTAGTGGGAGCCGATCTGGACCGGGCGGTCGCCGGTGTTGGCCACTTCGATGGTGATGCGTTCGCGGCCTTCGCAGAGTTCGATGTCGCCGTCTTTCAAGTCGTATTCACCGGGGATCATGGCGCGCTCCTTACACGATGGGGTTGTGAACGGTGACGAGTTTGGTGCCGTCCGGGAAGGTGGCTTCCACCTGCACTTCGTCGACCATTTCGGCGATGCCGTCCATCACGTCGTCACGGGTGAGGACTTCGGTGCCGGCGGTCATCAGCTCGGCCACGGTGCGGCCTTCGCGGGCGCCTTCCATGATTTCGGCGCTGATCAGGGCCACGGCTTCCGGGTAGTTGAGCTTCAGGCCTTTGGCTTTGCGGCGCTCGGCCAGCAGGGCTGCGGTGAACAGCAGCAGTTTGTCTTTGTCTCTGGGCGTTAATTCCATTGTTGTTCTCCGCTTTCTATGGAGTTCATCGGCGCTATCTTGATAATTTCCTGAACAGGGCGGGGCAAACCGTCCGGGGATGTCGAAAACACGGATGTTTTCGTCAAGCGTACACGGACGTATTCACAGCGTGCCCCGGACGGTTTGCCCCGCCCTGTTCCCGCACAAAAATTCAGGTCAGCCATATCCGGGGCACCACCGCAGATTGACCAGTCAGCATTGGCCGGACCACTTCCCAGGCTTGCTGACAAATGCCCCAGGCTTCGTTTCTTTCGTTTCCCAGATACCGCAGCAACACCACTCCCCGTCGCTTGGTCACGGCCCAGTTTTTTGATTCGGATAATTGCTCGCGTATTGCCTCGATGGCACCGGCTTCGTCGTCCAGGCCAACTATCCAGAGGGTGGCCTGCACCGTGGCGCCACCCTGGCCCCAGTGGCCTTTGAATCTGGGGTGGTTCGGGTCCATGGGCTGGCGTTCCAGCCACAGGGGGCGGCCATCCATCAGCAGGCGGAATTTCTGCTCCAGGTGGCCGGAGATGAACGGCAGTTTGCTGGCCGGGCGGCCGAGGGCGAGGATTTCCCAGCCGATGCATTTAGCGCCGGCTGCCAGTTCGATGGTGGTGCTCTGTTCACCCCGGGAGCCGTCGAAGGCCAGGGTTTCCTGGGGCAGGTATTCGAGGGTGCCGCCCTTCTCCACTTTCAGACTGGTGTGCTGGGCCCAGGCGACGCCGTGGCTGTCGGCCTTGTAGAGTTTGGCGGCGGCCGGGGTGGTGAGCAGGGTGTGAGCGCCCTCGCCGACCCGGGCTTCTATGCTCAGGGCATCGCCGCTGACCAGTCCGCCCGGTGGGTGCAGCAGGTACACGTGGCAGCAGCCGTTGCGGCCTTCCGGGTAGAACGGACGTTGGACTCTCAGCGGGCCGTTATGACGCACGTGGGTCATGCGGGTGGCGGTGGTGTCGCCATCCGGGCGGGCGTCGAAGCCCAGCGAGATGGACGCCGCCCAGCGCCGACCTTCGTCGAAGCGGTGGCCGGAGTCGTTCGCGGCTTCGATTTGCTGAAAGACCGTCATACCGTCAGGTGCTTCTTGATGAGTTCATCGGTCAGGCCGGCAATCTCGTCTTCCGCCACCCGGCGGCCGCGATCGAGGATGGCAAAGCGGTCGGCGTATTTGCGGGCGAACGGAAGCTTCTGTTCCACCAGCAGCACGGTCAGGCCGTCTTCCTTGATGAGCTTGCGGATAACCTCGCCGATCTGGGCCACGATGTTGGGCTGGATGCCTTCGCCCGGTTCGTCCAGGATCAACAGGCGCGGCTCGATCACCAGGGCACGGCCAATGGCCAGTTGCTGTTGCTGGCCGCCGGAGAGGTCGCCGCCGCGGCGGTTGCTCATTTCTTTCAGTACGGGGAAAAGCTCGTACACCCGCTCGGGGATTTTCTTGCTGCCATCCTTGCGCACGGCCAGGCCGGTGCGGAGGTTTTCTTCCACGGTCAGCAGCGGGAAGATTTGGCGGCCCTGGGGCACGTAGCCGATGCCAAGGCGAGAACGGTCTTCGACTTTCTTTTTGGTGAGTTCCACGTCGCCAGCAAATTCAATGCGGCCGCTCTTGGTGGTTTCCTCCCCCATGATGCATTTCATCAGCGTGGTCTTGCCCACGCCGTTGCGGCCCATCACGCAGGTGCACTGGCCCTGGGGCACGTCCAGATCCAGATCCCAGAGGGTATGGCTCTCGCCGTAGTACTGGTTCAGCTTTTCGATCTTGAGCATTACGCCTCCTCCCCGAGATACACCTTGACCACTTCCGGGTCGTTGGAGACCTGATCCATGGAACCTTCCGCCAGCACGCTGCCCTGGTGCAGCACGGTGACCTTGCGGGCGATGGAGCGCACGAAGCCCATGTCGTGCTCGACCACCACAACCGACTGCTTGCCGGCGAGGCTGGTGAGCAGTTCGGCGGTGCGTTCCATTTCCTGTTCGGTCATGCCGGCCACGGGCTCGTCCACCAGCAATAAACGGGGTTTCTGCATCAGCAGCATGCCAATTTCCAGCCACTGTTTCTGGCCGTGGGAGAGGATGCCGGCGAGCCGGTCACGCAGTGCTTCCAGGCCGATCATTTCCAGCACTTCGTCGATCCGGTCCCGGTATTCGGCTTTCATCACGGCGGTGAGGGTGGGAAACACCCGCTTGTCCGCCGCCATGGCCAGTTCCAGGTTTTCGAACACGGTGAGCGCTTCGAACACCGTGGGTTTCTGGAACTTGCGGCCGATGCCGAGGGAGGCAATGTCCGGCTCGTTCATGGTGAGCAGGTTGTGGCGGCTGCCGAACCACACCGAGCCGGTGTCCGGGCGGGTTTTCCCCGTGATGATGTCCATCATGGTGGTCTTGCCCGCGCCATTGGGGCCGATGATGCAGCGCAGCTCGCCGTCGTCGATGGTGAGGTTGAGGTTGTTGATGGCCTTGAAGCCATCAAAGCTCACGTTTACGTCTTCCAGGTACAGGATGGGGCCGTGGCGCACGTCCACCGGCGACTGCACCTGGGTCAGAAACTCGAACACGTGTTCGCGGTCGGTCAGCTCCTGAAAAAAGCTCATACGGTTGCCTCCTGACCGGTAGTGGTGTCGTCATCTGCCTTCGCTTTTCTGCGCTTCTGCAGCAGCCCGGCAATGCCCTTGGGCAGGAACACGGTTACCAGCACGAACAGGCCGCCGAGGGCGAACAGCCAGGCGTCCGGCATGATGCCGGTGAACACGGTTTTGGCGTAGTTCACCAGGATGGCCCCGATCACTGCTCCGTAGAGGGTTGCCCGGCCACCCAGGGCCACCCACACCACGATCTCGATAGAGAACAGCGGCGAGAATTCGCTGGGGTTGATGATGCCTACTTGCGGCACGTACAGCGCACCGGCCACACCCGCCAGCATGGCCGAGACCACGAACACGAACAGTTGGACCCGTTCCACCCGGTAGCCCAGGAAACGTGTGCGGGCTTCGGCATCCCGGCAGGCCACACTCACCCGGCCCAGCTTGCTGGTAACAATACCCCGGCAGATCACGTAGCCAATGGCCAGAGCGATGCCGGTGGCGATGAACAGCCCGAGGCGGGTGGCGTCCGTGCGCAGGTTGAAGCCGAGAATGTCCTTGAAGTCGGTCAGGCCGTTGTTGCCGCCAAAGCCCATCTCGTTGCGGAAGAAGGCCAGCATCAGAGCGAAGGTGAGCGCCTGGGTGATGATGGAGAGGTACACCCCGGTTACCCGTGAGCGGAAGGCCAGGAAGCCGAACACCAGTGCCAGCAGGCCCGGGGCCAGCAGCACCATGAGGAAGGCAAACCAGGCCATGTCGAAACCCTGCCAGAACCAGGGCAGCTCCTGCCAGTTCAGGAACACCATGAAGTCCGGCAGGATCGGGTCGCCATAGACGCCGCGGTCGCCAATCTGGCGCATCAGGTACATGCCCATGGCGTAGCCACCGAGGGCAAAGAAGGCGCCGTGGCCCAGGCTGAGGATACCGAGGTAACCCCACACCAGGTCCACCGCCACCGCCAGCAGGGCGTAGCACAGGTATTTGCCCAGCAGCGTCACCGTGTAGGCGCTCACGTGCAGGGCGCTGTCCTGGGGCATGAACAGGTGGAGGAGGGTCACTAACACCAGGGCCGCAAACAGCACCCCAAGAAACACTTGCGTGGATCGCTCTCGTAGAGGTCTAGTCAGCCACATACCTTAGCCTTCTGCTGCACGGCCCTTTTGCGGGAACAGTCCGCGGGGGCGTTTCTGGATAAACAGGATGATGAACACCAGCACAATGATCTTGGCGAGTACGGCACCGGCCCAGGGTTCAAGCAACTGGTTGATGGTGCCCAGGGAGAGCCCGGCAATGAGCGTGCCCCAGAGGTTACCGACGCCGCCGAACACCACGACCATGAAGGAATCGATGATGTAGTTCTGGCCCAGGTTCGGGCCCACGTTGGTGAGCTGGGACAGCGCCACCCCGGCCAGGCCGGCAACGCCGGAGCCCAGGGCAAAGGTCATGATGTCTACCCGGGTGGCCCGGATGCCCATGGAGCGGGCCATGGCGCGGTTCTGGGTAACGGCGCGCACTTCCAGGCCCAGGCGGGTCTTGCGCATGATCAGCATCAGTGCCGCGAAGACAATCAGCGCAAACGCCAGTACGTACAGGCGGTTGAGGGTCAGCGAGAGTGCATCGTTGATCACCAGGGAACCGCTCATCCAGTCCGGAGTGACCACGGTGCGGTTCTGGGGGGAGATCACGGTGCGCACCAGCTGCTGCAGGATCAGGCTGATGCCGAAGGTGGCCAGCAGGGTTTCCAGGGGGCGCCCCTTCAGGTACTGGATGACGCTGCGCTCGATGATGATGCCGGCGGTGGCAGCCACCACGAAGCCGGCGGGAATCGAGAGGATCAGTGCCAGGCCGGGCTGGCCGGGAAAGAGTTGCTGCATGCCCCAGGTGGTGTAGGCACCCAGCATGATCAGTTCACCGTGGGCCATGTTGATCACGCCCATCACGCCGAAGGTGATGGCCAGGCCGATGGCGGCCAGAACCAGAACCGAGCCGAGGGACAGGCCGAAATACAGGGTCTCGGCGGCGCGGTTCAGTTTGAGTTTTTGTTCAATGCTTTCGAGGGCTTTGGCGGCACGTTGAGCCAGCGCCTCGTTGTCACCGCGAACGGCTTCGTTCAAAGCGGCGCGGGCGCGCGGGTGCAGGCTGCCGGCCAGCACTTCCACGGCCTCCAGGTTGCCCTCGCCCACCCGGTAGATGGCCAGGGCTTCTTCAATGCGGTTGCGTACAGCCGCGTCTTCTTCTTTCGCCAGCTGAGCCTCAAGCGGCTCGACCAGGGAAGCATCCACTTTGCCCATCATGTCCTGCGCGGAGGCTTCGCGCACATCCGGGTCTTTGGCATTCAGGTCCAGCATGGCCAGTATGCCTTCAAGCTGGCCCCGTATGCGGTTATTGATGGCGACTCTGTCCAGCTCACGGCGGGACATTTCACCCATATTCTCTCCGGTCAGCGGATCGGCAATTTCCCAGTCCCTGCCCCGGTTGTTCAGTACCAGTACAACCTGCCCGGTGTCTTTTACCCGGCTCAGGCGGTTATTTCCGTAGGCTTCGAGCCAGCCCCTGGCTCTTTCATCACCACTGCTGACGATGGCGTTCACCGCCTCTTCCACTTTACTGGCCGGCGCCTCTGCGAGATTGATCAGCAGAGCCTTGCCAGGATCGTCTTCCTGCGCCGTTGCAGGCAGCGATAGCAGGGAAAACAGGGCGATAAGCAGCAATGTGGGCGATCGGCAGATGCTCATGAGAGTGTCCTGTCTGTTTCAAGCGTGTTGCGGGGCAACAACCGGAGGCTTAACTACCCCCGGCTGTCGATGGTGCTTTACCGTCTGAGCCTTACTCGGCTTCAGCGGCCATTTCGCCCGCAGACGCGCCACAGGTGCCGGTTGCGGTGTTGAACGTGCCGCAGAACAACGGCTTGCGCCAATCTGCAATCATGTCCCGCGAACCAGGCAGGTAGTCAGACCAGGCATCGCCCGCGACCAGACCAGAGGTTTCCCAAACCACAGAAAACTGGCCGTTGTCCTGGATCTCGCCGATCAGCACCGGCTTGGTGATGTGGTGGTTGGGCATCATGGCGGCGTAGCCACCGGTGAGGTTGGGCACGGTCACACCGATGATGGCGTCTTTTACCGCATCAACATCTGTGGTGCCGGCCTTCTTGACCGCTTCCACATACATGTTGAAGCCGATGTAGTGGGCTTCCATCGGGTCGTTGGTAACGGCATTTTCCTTGCCGGTGTATTCCACCCAGGCGTCGATAAAGTCGTAGTTGGCGTCGCTGTCCACGCTCATGAAATAGTTCCAGGCGGCCAGGTGGCCCACCAGCGGCGCGGTGTCGATACCGGAAAGCTCCTGCTCACCCACGGAGAAGGCGACTACCGGGATGTCGGAGGCAGAGATGCCCTGGTTGCCCAGCTCACGGTAGAAGGGCACGTTGGCGTCACCGTTGATGGTGGAAACCACGGCGGTCTTCTTGCCGGCGGAACCGAAGCGTTTGATGTCAGACACAATGTTCTGCCAGTCGGAGTGACCGAAGGGCGTGTAGTTGATCATGATGTCTTCCTTGGCCACCCCCATATCCATCAGGTAGGTTTCAAGGATCTTGTTGGTGGTACGCGGGTAGACGTAATCGGTGCCCGCCAGTACCCAGCGCTCCACGCCGATTTCGTTCATCAGGTAGTTCACCGCAGGAATCGCCTGCTGGTTGGGCGCAGCGCCGGTGTAGAAGACGTTTTCGGAGGATTCCTCTCCCTCATACTGAACCGGGTAGAACAGAAGGCCGTTCAGCTCTTCCACCACCGGCAGTACGGATTTACGGGACACCGAGGTCCAGTTACCGAAGATCACATCGACTTTTTCCTGGGCCAGCAGTTCGCGGGCTTTTTCAGCGAACAGCGGCCAGTTGGAGGCAGGGTCCACCACAACGGCTTCGAGCTGGCGACCAAGCACACCGCCCTTGGCGTTCTGTTGCTCGATCAGCATTTCAACGGTGTCTTTCAGAACGGTTTCACTGATCGCCATGGTGCCGGAGAGCGAGTGCAGAATGCCCACCTTGATGGGATCGTCCGCCGCCACGGAATTAAAGGAAATGGAAAGTGCGAGTGCGGAGAGGCCCAGTTTCACGTGTTTTTTGAGGCTCATGTTGTGCGTCCTTTTCTTTAGTTGGGTCTTGAGTTCGAGGGTGCAGTTCGCCTTGAAACGCACCACGGCCTTTGCATCTGCTGTTCCACATTCCCTGCGTATCCATCTAAAACAATCAGTTATCTAGTATACAAGTCGCAATAGCGCCGCCAGGTATTCTTCGGCCACCCTCCAAACCCTGTTTTCCAGTTCAGTTTTGGTGCGCCCGCACCGCCGTTGGGCGGGCATGGGTTGAGCTCTTTCCAGCCAATAAATACTAACCATCTGTTTTTATTGGATTATCAAGAAATTCCCGCAAATGGCACAGGCATTGCCATTCCACATGTATACAAGTTGATAACGCACATGAGGACGACCAATGCCTGCAACTCTCGGATGGACCATAAAGGACTGGCAGAACGCCTATAGCGAAGGCGCTACGCCGGCCTCACTGCTGGGTGAGCTGCTGACCGGGCTGGATACCACGGATGTCGCCTGGATTTCCCTGCTGGATGGCAACGGCCTGGCCACGGCCCTGACGGAACTGGAACAGACCCTGGAAGCCGCCGGTGGCGACAAGAACGCACTGCCGCTTTATGGCGTTCCGTTCGCCGCGAAAGACAATATCGATGCCAGGGGCTTTGAGACGACGGCCGCGTGCCCCGCCTTTGCCTACAACCCGGAAGACGACGCCAGCACCATTGCCCGCCTGAAGGCCGCCGGCGCGGTGGTGATCGGCAAGACCAACCTGGACCAGTTCGCGACCGGATTGGTGGGCACCCGCTCTCCCTATGGCGCAGTGCCAAACAGCTTCAAACCGGAAGTAGTGAGCGGCGGTTCCAGCTCCGGCTCCGCCTCGGTGGTGGCTCGCGGCCTGGTGCCGTTTGCGCTGGGCACCGACACCGCAGGCTCCGGCCGGGTCCCTGCGGGGCTGAACAATCTGGTAGGTCTGAAGCCGACCAAGGGCCTGTTCAGCATTCGCGGTGTAGTGCCGGCCTGTCGATCCCTGGATTGCGTATCCATTTTTACACTCACGGTGAACGATGCCGGGCTGGTGGCTGATGCCATGGCCGGTTTTGACGCCGGTGATGCTTTCTCCCGCAAGGCACCTTACGCCCTGCCCCTGGACGGCCCCGCCCTTCGCCGGCCCGGCCCGATCAGACGGCTCGCCATTCCGGAACATCCGCAGTGGTTCGGTGACCAGCAGTCGGAAGCAGCCTGGAACACCGCCATCAGCCGGTGGCGCGGGCTGGATGTGGAGCTGGTTCCCATGGATTTCAGCCCCATGCTAGAACTGGCGGCGCTGCTCTATGAGGGCCCCTGGGTGGCCGAGCGCCACGCCGCCGTGGAAGCGTTCATGGCCAGCCACGCCGATGACATGAACCCGGTGGTCAAAGACATCATCAGTAACGCCGGCAAGTTCAGCGCCACGGATACTTTCAAGGCCCAATACCGGAAAGAAGAGCTGGAACGCCAGATTGATGAACTGCTGGCCGATGTGGACGCCCTGCTGGTGCCCACCGCCCCCACGGCGCCCACCATTGAGGCGGTGAACGCAGACCCGGTCACCCTGAACAGCCAGTTGGGCACCTACACCAATTTCGTGAACCTGGCGGACATGAGTGCCCTGGCCATTCCCGCCGGCTTCCGCGACGACGGCCTGCCCTTCGGCGTCACGCTTATTTCAGGCGCCTGGAAAGACACCGAACTGCAACGCCTGGCCTGCCAGTGGATGAATGCCCACCCCACAACTCTGGGCGCCACCGATAAAGACCGCCCCGAAGAAACGCCCGGCGCCGCCATTTCCACCCCCACCGTGCAGGTGGCCGTAGTCGGCGCTCACCTCAGCGGCATGCCCCTGAACACCCAACTGACCGAGCGCTTCTCGGTACTTCTGGAGCAAACCACCACCTCCGCCAACTACCGGCTGTACGCCCTGCCCAACACCACCCCGCCCAAGCCCGGACTGAAGCGGGTGCCCGCTGGCGGGGGTGACGGAAAAGGCGAGGAAATCATCGTGGAAGTCTGGGAAATGCCCGCCTCGGCCTTCGGCTCCTTTGTGGATCTGATCCCGGCACCGCTGGGCATCGGCAATGTGGAACTGGCCGATGGCCGCTGGGTGAACGGCTTTATCTGTGAAGGCTACGGCTTCGACGGCGCCCGGGATGTCACCGAATTCGGCGGCTGGCGCGCGTTTGTGACGGCTGAAAATGGGGTCAGATGAAAACGGGGTCAGATGAACATTTCATCTGACCCCGTTTTCATCTGACCCCACGTTCACAAGGGGAGAAACCTCTATGTTTACCAAAGTACTGATCGCCAACCGAGGCGAAATCGCGGTCCGCACCATTTGCACCTTCAAGGTCATGGGTGTTGGCAGTGTTGCCGTCTATTCCCATCAGGACCGCCACAGCCTGCACGTGACCCTGGCCGATGAATCGGTTGCCCTGACCGGCAACGGCGCCAGTGAAACCTATCTGGACAAGGCCCAGATTCTGTCGGCCGCCAAGCACACCGGCGCTGAAGCAATTATTCCGGGTTATGGTTTTCTCTCCGAGAATGCCGACTTCGCGGAGGCCTGCGAGGCCGACGGCATTGCCTTTGTCGGCCCCACCCCGGACCAGATGCGTGAATTCGGCCTGAAGCACCGGGCCCGGGAACTGGCGGAAACCGCCGGCGGTGGCGGCATCGGCCTGACCCGCTGCAACAGCGAGAGCGAACTGCGGGATGCCTTTGAAACCGTGCGCCGCCAGGGCCAGAGCTTCTTCAACGACAGCGGCGTGTTCCTGGAGCGCTTCATCGCCCGGGCCCGCCATGTGGAAGTCCAGATATTCGGGGATGGCGAAGGCAATGTGGTTGCCCTGGGCGAACGGGATTGTTCCCTGCAGCGCCGCAACCAGAAAGTGGTGGAGGAAACCCCGGCCCCGAACCTGCCGGCGGCCACCCGCCAGAAGATGCTGGATGCCGCCGTCGCCCTCGGCCAGTCGGTGAATTACCGCTCCGCTGGCACCGTGGAATACATCTACGACGCCGACCGGGATGAGTGCCACCCTGGACAACAAGCCGGTGGAGTTCTGGAAACCCATCACCGTGAAAGCCGGCCAGGTCAACCTGCCCGCCTGCACCACCACCGCACCCACACACGACCCGGCCCCGGCGGCCCCGGCGGCCCCGGCGGACCCGGACCTGATCCCGGACTACCCGGACCACTGGGAAATCGGCGTGCTCTATGGCCCCCACGGCGCCCCGGATTTCTTCACCGAAGCGTCCATCGAGAAGTTCTTCGAGCAGGACTGGGAGGTGCACTACAACTCCAACCGCCTGGGCATCCGCCTGAACGGTCCCAAGCCGGAGTTCACCCGCGCCGACGGCGGCGAAGCGGGCCTGCACCCCTCCAACATCCACGACTGTGAATACGCCATCGGCTCCATCAACTTCACCGGCGACATGCCCGTGATCCTGACCAAGGACGGCCCAAGCCTGGGTGGTTTTGTGTGCCCGGTGACCATCGCCAAGGCGGAGCTGTGGAAAGTCGGCCAGGTAAAACCCGGCGATACTATCCGTTTTGTCTCAATAGAAAACGACACCGCCGTGAAACTCTCCGAACGCCAGGAACTGGCGATCAAGAGTCTGATGGCGCCGCCGGCGGTGGATCTGGCCAAGCCAGACCTGGCACCGCTGAACGGCCTTTCCGCCACCATCCTTGCCCACCTGGAAGAAACCGACGGCCGCCCGGAAGTCTCCTACCGCCAGGCCGGCGACCAGTACATCCTGCTGGAATACGGCCCCAACGTGATGGACCTGGGCTTCCGCCTGCGCATCCACGCCCTGATGGAAGCCATCGCCGACGTGCAGCCGGCCGGCCTGCTGGAACTCTCCCCCGGTGTGCGCTCCCTGCAGCTGAGGTACGACGCTCGTATCCTGCCGCAGCATGCGCTGATGGAATACCTGCTGGACCTGGAAGCCACCCTGCCGCCCACAGACGAACTGAAAGTCCGCAGCCGGGTTATCCACCTGCCCATGGCCTTCGAAGACAGCGCGACTCTCGAAGCGGTGGACAAATACCGCCAGTCCGTGCGCGATACCGCACCCTGGCTGCCCAACAACGTCGACTTCATGCAACGCATCAATGGCCTGCCGAGCCGCGAGGCCGTCCGCGACATTCTGTTTTCGGCCCGATACCTGGTGCTCGGCCTTGGCGACGTTTACCTGGGCACCCCCTGGCTGCTGAGGTTCTTTGACCAGGTGTGCTACTACCCGGTTACCGAAGCCGAGCTGGACGAAATGCGAGACCAGTTCCGCGCCGGCCAGCTGACGGTGAAAATCGAGGAAGAAACCTTCGACCTGAAATCCCACCAGGCCTTCCTCGACGCCAACGCCGGTTCCATCGCCGACTTCCGGAAGATGCAGCAGGCGGCCTACGCTAAAGAAATCGCCCGCTGGAAGGACAACGAAACCGACGAACTGGATAGACTGGCCAAAGCGCCGCCGAAAGCGGATCTCTCCGGCCTGGAGAAATTCGGCGAGCTGGTGAGTGCGGAGATTGCCGGTAATATCTGGAAGTGTCTGGTCAAACCCGGGGATACGGTGGCTGAAGGTGATCCGCTGATGATTGTCGAGGCGATGAAAATGGAGTTCGAGGTGAATGCGACCCTTGCCGGGGAGATCAGTGCCATGCACGTGCAGCCCGGCAAGGCCGTGACTCCCGGGGAGCCTTTGTTGAGCATCAAGATCTAGGCTTAATAGGGGCCTCGGAGTTTTGCCTCTCTGGCCTCTTGTTCTGGAGTACAGCCGGTGGTGGGGTGCGGGTTTCAAAAGTGTGAGCAGCAGGGATGCTGCGATCAAGCCCCCATGGATGGGTTCACGGCGTCTTTTGAAACCCGCACCCCACCATCCGGCCCAGCGACGAACACCAAAAACAGAAGCCTCCCGCAAATAAGGGAAAGAAAATGGCAACTAACACCAAAAGAAAAGAGTCCATGGCAGACAGGGTTTACCAAGCCCTGAAGGACGACATCTTTGAGTTCCGCCTGATCCCCGGTGACAAATTCAGCGAGGGCGATGTGGGAACGCGCCTGGATGCCAGCCGGACCCCGGTTCGGGAGGCGCTTTACCGGTTGCAGCAGGAAGGCTACGTGGAAGTGTTGTTTCGCAGTGGCTGGCAGGTGAAGCCGTTTGATTTCCGGCAGGTGGAGGAACTGTATGACCTGCGGATTACCCTGGAACGGGCGGCCATGCACAAGATCTGCGGCCTGGATGAGGAGCCGCCGGCGCTGCGGACATTAACCGCGATCTGGAACCCGGACCACCCCTCCGAACGGGCGGTAGGCAGTACCGTTCGGGCTTTGGATGAGAGTTTTCATTGTGATCTGGTGGCCGCTGCCGGCAACCGGGAGATGACGCGGATTCACCGGGAGATTACCGACCGGCTGCGGATTATCCGGCGGCTGGACTTTACCCGGGATGATCGGGTGGATGCCACTTATATCGAGCACGCCTCGATTCTGGAGGCCTTGCGGAATGGCATGGCCAGTGAGGCCGCGGACCGGCTAACCCGGCATATCCGCATCAGCCAGAAGGCGGTTCGGGAAATCACCATGGAGCGAATCCGGGAGGCGGCCGAGGCGCACCGGCAGAAACCCGTTGAACTTGGGGTCAGATGAAAATGGGGTCAGATGAAAGTTCATCTGACCCCATTTTCATCTGACCCCATATTTGCTTACAAAACTGTAAGACATGTCGCACAATCTTCGGAGCGATTCTCCGATAGGTACAAATTCCAGTCCCGGTAGAATGGTCAGTGTCAGGGAGGACAAGCCAGCAAGGAATGTTGGCTCAAGGATGACAACTCCACGGATGAGGGGTTGCCCGAGGGATCAGGGCTTGCAGGGATGACCACAAGGAAGACGCGCTCAGTCAGGATGATGCGCACGCCTGAAGGAACAGGCAGGGGTCAGCCACGGAATCGGGGGTCACAGGGAACGTGGTCCCGTCCGTGCACTTTTCTGCCTACCGGACATTTCTGCTTCTCTTCTTACATTTCGTTTCTGCTGCTTCGCTCCCTGGCACAACACCAATAACGCAAGTTAGCCTCAGGAGCTCATACCCATGAAACGCACACCGCTTTTCGCCACCCTCGTTCTGCTGTTCAGCCTTGTTACCGGCTTTGCTTACGCGGAAGAAGCCACCATCAACATCAACACCGCAGACGTGGCCGCACTCGCCAGCCTGAACGGCATTGGCCAGGGCAAGGCCGAAGCCATCGTTGCCTACCGGGAAGCCAATGGCCCTTTCGCCGTAACCGCTGACCTCGCCAAGGTAAAAGGCATTGGCGAACGCACGGTTGAAAAGAACGCAGAGCGTTTGACCGTCAAATAATCCCCTCGGGCAGGGGTTTTCTGCCGCTGCCCGACCACTCTGCCCCGCCATTGCAATCCTGCCCCTAAAGTCGTCTGGCAAGACCGCACGCGCCACCCTATTATTACTGGATAACAATTCCAAACGGTTGAGCGTCGGAACATGAGTGATCCCATCAAGGTTTACCCGTCAAAACCTGCCAAAGTCTATTTCTACGGCACCTGCCTGGTGGACATGTTCTACCCGGATGCAGGCGTTGCCGGTGTGGAGCTGCTGGAGCGGGAAGGCATTCAGGTGCTGTTTCCGCAAAACCAGACCTGCTGCGGCCAGCCCGCCTATACGTCCGGCTACCACGACGAAGCCCGTGCCGTCGCCAAGGCACAGCTGGACCTGTTTCCCGAGGACTGGCCCATCGTGGTGCCCTCCGGTTCCTGCGGCGGCATGATGCACAAGCATTACCCGGCCCTGTTCAAGGACACCACCGATGAGGTCAAGGCCGCCGGTATTGCCGGGCGGGTCTGGGAGCTGACCGATTTTCTGCTGAACGTGTGCCACATCAAGCTGGAAGACCTGGGCGAGCCCACCACCGTGGCCATGCACACCTCCTGCTCGGCCCGCCGTGAAATGGGCGTGGCGGAAGTGGGGCCAAAACTGCTGGGCCAGCTGAAGAACGTGAATCTGGTGGAACAGGTGCGGCCGGAGGAGTGTTGCGGGTTCGGTGGCACCTTTGCAATCCGCCACCCGGAAATTTCCGGGGCCATGGTCAGCGAGAAGGTGGATGCGCTGGTAGAAACCGGCACCAAACAGTTCGTGACCACCGATTGCGGTTGCCTGGTGAACATTGCCGGCTACGCCGAGAAGAACCACAAGCCGGTTGAAGGCCAGCACATTCTCAGTTTCCTGTGGGCGCGTACCCAGGGCAAAGGGGAGCAATAGTCATGAGCGAAACAGCCGAACACACTGACCATCACATCGATGCAAAACAGTTCCACCCCCGCGCTCAGGCGGCCATCCACAACCCCAAGATCCGCAAGAACTTCCGCAGCGCCATGGACGGGCTGATGGCCAAACGCAAAGCGGCGTTCGAAGGCTGGGATCTGGAAACCCTTCGGGATCTCGGTGCCAATGTTCGCCTGCGGGCCCTGGCCAACCTGCCGGACCTGCTGGAACAGCTTGAGAAAAAGCTGACAGAAAACGGCATCAGGGTTCACTGGGCGGTGGACGGCGACGAGGCCTGCCGGATTGTGCGGGATATCTGCAAGGCCCGGGATGCCAGGACGGTGATCAAGGGTAAGTCCATGGTCTCCGAGGAAATGGAACTGAACCATTACCTGGAGGAACAGGGTATCGAAGCCCTGGAATCGGATCTGGGCGAATACATTGTGCAGCTGGCCGGAGAGACGCCCTCGCACATCATCATGCCAGCCATTCACAAGAACACCGGCGAGATCTCCGAGCTGATGCACGAAAAGACCGGCACGGATCTCTCCAACGATGTGGAATACCTCACCGCCAGCGCCCGCCAGCAGCTGCGGAAAAAGTTCATGAACGCGGATGTGGGGGTGTCTGGCGTCAACTTTGCGGTGGCGGAAACCGGCACCCTGTGCCTGGTGGAGAACGAAGGCAACGGCCGGATGACCACCACCGTCCCGCCCTGCCACATTGCGGTAACCGGCATTGAAAAAGTGGTACCGAGCATGGAAGACGTCTCGGCCCTGCTCGCCCTGCTGACACGCTCTGCCACGGGCCAGCACATCACCACCTACTTCAACATGATCTCCGGCCCGCGCAAGGCAGAAGAGCTGGACGGCCCCGAGGAAGTTCATCTGGTGCTGGTGGATAATGGCCGGTCGTCCATCTACCAGGATGACGAGCTGCTGGACACCCTGCGCTGCATCCGCTGCGGCGCCTGTATGAATCACTGCCCGGTGTATACCCGCATTGGCGGCCACGCCTACGGCACCACTTACCCGGGCCCTATCGGCAAGATTCTGATGCCACACCTGATTGGCCTGGACGAGGGCCGTCACCTGCCCAGCGCCTCCAGCCTGTGTGGTGCCTGTGGCGAAGTCTGCCCGGTCAAAATCCCCATTCCGGACCTGCTGGTGCGCCTGCGCCAGGAATCCGCGGATGGCGACAAGCTGCACCCGGCCAAGGTGCGTGGCCATGGCGCAAAACGCAGCGCCATAGAAGCAATGATCTGGAAAGGCTGGGCCTGGATGCACGCCAGCCCGGGCGTTTACCGGCTTGGCACCGCCGCCGCCAGCAAGCTGCGGGCGTTGCAGCCTGCCAGTGCCGGCGCCTGGACCAACTGCCGGACGGCGCCAAAGCTGGCCGCCAAAACCCTGCACCAGCGGATGAAGGAGCGTGACCAATGAGTTCCCGGGAAACGATCCTGCAACGCCTGCGCAACCGGACCGGCGGCGAGCTGACGGTACCGGAATGTGATTTTTCGGTACTCGAGAGGCCGGACTGGTCCACCACGGAGCGTGTCGAGCGGTTCGAGAAGATGATCGAATCGGTGCATGGCGAGGTTCACCATTGCACCGAAGACAGCTGGATGGATCGCCTTGCTGAAATCCTGGCCTCCCGGGGCGCCCGCAACCTGCTGGTTGCTAAAGCCCATGAGATTGGCCAGTCCCTGCGCAGCGCCGGCCGTAACGATCTGCCGGAACTGCTGATCTATGACGAGCCCATCGAAAGCTGGCAGGCGCATCTGTTCAATGAAGTGGATGCGAGCATTACTTCCACCCGCGGCGGCATTGCCGAGACCGGCTCGCTGATCCTGTGGCCAACGGTGGACGAGCCACGGCTGATGAGCCTGGTAGCGCCGGTACACATTGCCATCCTCAAAGCCACGGAACTCTACACAACCTTCCACGAAGCGATGAAGGCCCAGAACTGGTCCTCTGGCATGCCGACCAATGCCCTGTTAATCTCTGGCCCCTCGAAAACCGCCGACATTGAGCAAACCCTTGCTTACGGTGTTCACGGTCCCAAAGAGCTGATTGTGTTGATTATTGAATGATCCGAGGCGCCCTGCTGATCGCCCTGGCCGCCCTGCTCTGGGCGACCACGGGCATTGTTGCGAAATTCCTGTTTACCGGCACTGACCTTCAGGCCATCACCCTGGGCTTTCTGAGGCTGGCGGTGGCGTTGCCGTTTTTCTGGCTGCTGATGCGGCGGGAGCAGACACGGCTTGAGAAAGCCAATCCCGGCGCGAGGGTGGCCGGCGGTTCGCTGCGAAGCCTGCCTCCCGGAACGTTGCTGCCGTTGGCGGCGCTGGGGCTGTTCCAGGCTTTCTACCAGGGCAGCTACCTGCTTGCTGTCGACCTCACCGGTGCCGGCATTGCCACTCTGATTGCACTCTGCCTTCCGCCGGTACTGATCGCCCTTCTGGCGGCACCACTGCTGGGCGAAAAACCCGGGCTACTGACGGTATTGTCCCTGATTGCCGCTATTGCGGGTACCGCCATGCTGGTGCTCAGTGATATGGACACCAGTGGCACACTTCGCCTTGCCGGCATTCTGATGGCGCTGCTGGCTGCCGTGGTGTACACCGGCTTTACCCTGACCAGCCGTTACAGCTCGGCCGGCACCCCGGTATTTACCACTGCGTTTATCTGTTTCTTTACCGCAGCGTTGATCCTGTTGCCGGTGGTGGCAATCAGTGGCGGATTCGAGGGACTGGCAAGCCTGGAACTCCGGCACTGGCTGATGGTGGGCTACATCGGCGTGGTGCCGACATGCATTGGCTATGTAAGTTTCTTCAGCGGCATGAAAACCACACCGGCGACGCTTTCCAGTATCATTGTGACCCTGGAACCCCTGTTCGTGGCCCTGCTGGCCTGGGTGTTCCTGGAGGAGATACTGGGGCCTATCGGCGTTACCGGCGCGCTGATCCTGACCGCGGCGGTGATTGTCGCATCCCGGTATGGCGGCAAGCCCGCCGCCGGCCAGAAGGCCGGCGCGGACTGAGGCGCATCAATCTTCCTTGCGCTGCTTTTCGAGCATGTCCGGCTGCAGGATTTCGATCCAGTAGCCGTCCGGGTCCTTGATAAAGGCCAGGCCTTTCATCTTGCCGTCGTCCGGCTTTTTCACGAATTCGACACCGAGCTTTTCGAAGCGATCACAGGCGGCGTACACATCCGGAACGGCAACGCCGATATGGCCGAAGCCCTGGGGCTCGTCGTTGCCATTGTGGTAGCCAAAACCGTTGTCGTCTTCGGTGCCCCAGTTGTGGGTCAGCTCGAGCATGGCTTCACGGCCGAAGGTATAGGTGGTGCGGTAGGCGTCGTCGTGTGGCACCAGGGCGGCATGGCGGTCGTCCAGGTAACCGAGGAAATACAGGGTGAACTTCATTTCCGGGAAGTCCAGCTTGCGCACCAGGCGCATGCCCATCACCCGGGTGTAGAAGTCCATGGAGCGCTCGGGTTCCTTGATGCGCATCATGGTCTGGTTGAATATATAACCTTCGGTTTCGGGAACGGGGGCGTCGTATAGGCCGGGGGCCTGTTCGAAATGCTTGGGCATTTTGGTTTTCCCTTTTTTCGCAGGATTTAACCATTATACCTGATTGCGTTTCAGGGGGATTTCAAGTTCGGAAAAAAGAACCGGGACTTACGAAACCAACTGATGCTCCCTGCCGGATCAAAGTGTTGTCGCTACCGGATTCAGAGGCTGTGATAAACTCATGCACACAGACTCCCACGCCGGCCCGACAACCTCAGGGACCAACCGGTTTTTACGACCTGTTCAGAGAACCTTTATGGATTTTCAGGCGCCCAACACCCTGGCCGAGCAGATTGCCAATTACCTGGCAGAGCGGATCATGACCGGGCAGATTCGCCCGGGTGAGCGGATTCAGGAGGTCACCCTCGCCGGCGAGCTGAAGGTGAGCCGGGCCTCGGTGAAGGAAGCCCTGTATGCCCTTGAACGCTGGCATCTGGTGGAGATCACGCCCCGCAAAGGCGCCTCGGCAACCCGGCTGGACGCCACCCACGCCTCCGAGCTGTACGATGTATATATGCATTTGCTGATGATGCTGGCCACCCGGCTGTGTGAGCGCTGGCAGGAGGGCGATAAGCCCGGGATGCTGGAGGCGGTGAGCAAGGTTATAGCGCAGATGAAGCGCCCGTCTACCGATATTACGGCGGTGGTGGAGGCGAGCTTTAATGTAATGGAGGTCTGCTGCGAGGTGGTCGATAATCCCTATCTCACGGAGGCTCTGTCAAACTTCAAACCGGCGGTTAGCCGTGCTTATTACCTCAGTGCTGATCGCTACCGCAGAGGTCTTGCCCAGACCAGTGAGTTTTTTGCCAATCTTCCGCAGGCGGTTCTGACGCGGGATTCGGTTAAGGCGCAGGCTTTAATCCGGGAGTTTGCGGAGCATCAGAAGTCTTTGATTCAGCAGGCCTTGGCTTCCTGACTTGGGTGGAGACGATGCGGGTAGGAGCACCTTCCAGAACCGTGCGGAGCCATGGGTGGAGTGCGAAGCACTTCACGGGCAAGCCATGGAGGGCTTGCCCCGGACCTTTGGCGCGACGCAGGAGCAATAAGCGCCAAAGGGCGGAGCCGAGCGTACAGGGATGTATTCACAGCGTGTTCTGGAAGGTGCTCCTACCCGCATCGCCCGCAACTCTTCAGATATTTTCCGCTCTTTGTTGTGAACAGTCTCACAGACCTTTCAGCTTTCCACGCCTATCGTAACAGTCTGTAACAAACCAAAACTTTTGCTGCATTGGTTGTGCTGTCCCCCTGCGGCCCGGGGAGTGCTTTAACGCTCTCCGCCAAAAACAATAAACCAGTCTTTTGGGGCCACCATGACTCTGTCACTTGCCTGTTGTCGAAGTACCACGTCTTCCACACTCTCGCTCTGGGTGCTCGCCCTGGCTCTTCCGCTGCCTGCGTTGGCGGAGTTCAGGCCGATGGGGGATGGTGCGCTGTCTGGCGTTACCGGCCAGGCGGGGGTGACGATTGAGCTGGAAACCAAGCTCAGCATTGACCGGTTCAGCTGGATTGATGAGGGTTCGCTGAATGTGAACGGTCTGCGCTTGTCCGGGCAGAACGATACGGTGCTGGACAACATGAAGCTGACCATCGATATTGCCGGCGATGGGGAGGTGCTGGAGCACGGATTTTCGGAGATTGCCCGTCGCGCCAATGCCGGGTTGCTGGCCCCGGGCAATCCGGATGTGGCCGATGCTCTGGCGAAGTATTCTGTCGCGGGCTCTTTTGGCAAGCAGTTCAATAGCGGTGATCTGGTGATGCACCTGGGTGCGACGGGCTATGGCGACCCGTCCAGTCTGGACGACTACCTGCGGGCGGTCGACTTTGAACTGGCGGCGGACAGTGTGACCAGCACCGGTACCGGGGGGACGGCCACTCTGTTCTCGAACATCCTGCTGCAAGGGTATATTGGGCCGACGGATCTGGTGATTCGTAACGGAGGCAGTTCCACCCGCACTCTGGCCAATGGCAATGAGGTGTCCGGCTCTGAGCTGCAGCTGGATACTCATTTTGAGATTACCAACGGCAGCCTGAACTGGGATGCCGCCGATGTGATTCTGCTGTTCAACTTTGCCGCGGTGGGTATCGAGGGGCTGCAGATTCATAACCGCCGGGGCGACGATACGCTGGGGCATTTCGGCATGGCCAGTGCGACGGCAAAACTCTCCCGGGGAACCAGTGCCGCCTCTGGCAAGGAAGGCCTGTCCATCCATGAGGTTGAGTTCCGGGCGGATATCGACATGCCTGTGTTCAGGGTGGGTGGCACAAGCATCGGCAGCGTTCAGTTCACGGACTTCGCCATCACCAACACCACCATGATGGTTTATGGTCGCTAGACAGCCTGGACACCAACCACTCCCTACCCTGTAAACTGCCCGTCTAACTCTTGACGGGCAGCCCATGACTGACTCCACTGACATCAATTATTCAAAGCGTGCCTCCGGGCGGCGGCTGGCGATTTTCAGCCTGCTGTTTGTCGCGCTTACCGCCGCCGGGCTGTATGCCGTTTACGATCAGTTTGCCGGGCGCAGCATTACCTTTGATTCCAGACTGATCACCCCGGAAACCCTGTTGTCGGTGGCTGGTTTGTTACTGGTCTATTTCGTTTCTGACGGCCTTCGGCTTTACTACACACTCAGGGCCCTTGGTCATCGGTTACCTCTGCCGGCCATGTTCCGGCTGGTGTTCATTAACCTGTTTTTCTCCAATATCACGCCTATGGCCACCGGTGGCGGCTTCGCGCAGATCTGGTATCTGCATAACCACGGCGTTCCGGTTGGCAGGGCCACAGCCGCCACCACCATCCGGACGGTGCTGGCGGTGGTGTTTATCTTTTCCCTGACGCCGGTTTTCCTGTTGACGCTCAAGGCGCTGGATGGCCGTAGCATTGCCGGCGACATTGGTACGGCCCTGGCGATTTTTATCCTGATTTACCTGGGCTTCTTCGCCGTTCTGTTGTTCCGCACGCACTGGCTGATCGGCCCCCTCAGCAAGCTCCTCAGAGCGGCCCGCCGGATTCATCTGATAAGCGAGCGTCGGCACCAGAGGTGGCAGTTCAAGGCCCGCCGGGAGATGCTGCGGTTCTCCCGCAGCTTCAGTGACTATCTGCGTGGCCGCCCCCTGTTCGTGGTTTTGTCGATTCTGTTTACCGCGGTTTTCCTGCTCAGCCTGTTCAGTTTTCCGGCACTGCTGATGGCCAGCCTGGACTATGATGTGGATTACCTGGTGTCGCTGGGGCTGCTGGTGGTAACCACCTTCATCATGTATTTTTCACCCACCCCCGGCGCCTCTGGTATTTCCGAGGGTGTTTTTGGCAGCTTCTTCCGGGACATCCTCTCCGGCAATCACCTGATTCTGGTGATTGTCTTCTGGCGCCTGCTGACCATCTACCTGGGAATGATTATCGGCTTGATCGTCTTGCAGAAGGAACTTGTTGCCAACCGCGGGAGAACCGGATGATTTTCCGAAACCCACTCAAGCTTCTGTTCTACCTGTGCCTGCTGGTGGTACTTCTGCTGGTTGGCTATAAGGCCTACCTGAACCTGTTCACCGAGGATTTTGAAGGGGTACACACCGAGCAGGTTGAACGAATCCAGGGCACGGTCCAGCCGGGTGAATCCTTCAGTTTTGCGGTGGTGGGTAATATCAACAATTC
Organism: Marinobacter sp. B-21; assembly: GCF_056857895.1. Lineage (NCBI taxonomy): Bacteria > Pseudomonadati > Pseudomonadota > Gammaproteobacteria > Pseudomonadales > Marinobacteraceae > Marinobacter > Marinobacter sp. B-21. Next base: position 30,880 of record NZ_JBSXNZ010000047.1, on the reverse strand, counting down.
CGTGGGGATCTTCGAGGACAGGATCATCCCGGAGCTGAACCGATCCAACCTCGATTTCATGGTATCGGCGGGTAATGCCGTCAGTGGTGGCGGTGAAGACAAGTACCGCGCCCTCTACGGCTCCCTGAGCCACCTGGAGATCCCATATCTGCTCACCTTCGGCGCCCACGAATACGAAGACTTTGGCAGTTTCCGATTTTATGACCATTTCGGACCACACTTCTTCAGCATCCAGGCAGGCAACAGCCGGCTGATTTTCCTGGACAGCACCGGTAAAACACCCTGGCGCTGGCAGATCCGCTGGCTGCACGAACTGCTTGCCAGGGACGAATCAAAGGCGCGGATCCTTTTTATTGGCCACCCACCGCTGCACCCGGAAGAAAATGCCCCGTTCGACAGACAGGATGACTACCTCGCACCGCCCGAATTCAGGGACGCGTTACTCCGGGCGATGGATGAGCACGACATTGACCGGGTGTTCTCCGCCAACCTGTCTCTTTACTCGGAAAAGCAAATGGGGGATACCATGTTCATAACCACCGGTGGCGCCGGTGGTCTGGTGGTGAACAACGACATCAGTTTCTATCACTATGTACGAGTGGATGTGAACGCAGAGGGGCAGGTCAGCCACACACTGCAACGCCTGGAGGTGGGTCAGCACCCGGTTCTGAAGCGCCTGGAAAGCCTCTGGTTTTTTATCTATTCCCTGTTCTACACGGGCTACATCAATTTCCTGTTGATTGTCGCGGTGTTCGCGGCCATTGCGATCAAATTGTACGGCGCGATTTTCATCGGCAAGGATTACTACCCGGATTACGATCTGGACCCGGCCCCCTGGCTTGAGCGCCCGTTGCGAGTGGCCATGTTTACCAACAACTACCTGCCGTTCATCGGCGGTGTTCCGATTTCGATCGAGCGGCTGCGACGGGGGCTGGAAAAGCTGGGAGACAAGCTGCTGATCGTGGCGCCACGGTACAAGAACCAGCCGGAGGCGGAAGCCCACGTGCTGCGGGTGCCCTCACTGCTGGCCATGGGGGAGAAACGGGAATTCCGGCTGGCCAATATTTTCCTCGGCCGAATCCGCAAGCGGGTTCGCGCCTTCGCGCCGGACATCATCCATCTGCACCACCCGTTCTGGCTGGGCTCGTTGGGGCTGTTCGTAGCGCGGCGGCTGAAGGTGCCAGCGATTTACACTTACCATACCCGCCTGGAACACTACGCCCACTTTGTGCCCCTGCCGGGGAGGCTGTTCCGCAACCTGATCTCCCATACCCTGATCAAGCGCTTTTCCAACAAGTGTGACGGCGTGATTGTGCCAACCTACTCCACCGAGGAATACCTTCGGATGATCGGGGTAAAAACGCCGACCTTTGTGCAGCCCACGGGCATTGAATACCAGCGTTTCCGGGACGTTCGCCGGGAAGATATTGACCAGTTGCGTAATCAGCTGAACCTTGGAGACGAGAAGGTTTTCGTCAGCGTCTCGCGGTTATCCAATGAGAAAAACATCGACTTCATGATTGAAGCGATTGATGCCCTGAGGCGGGAAACCGATGTGCCGTTCCGGTTCCTTATGATTGGCGATGGCCACCAGAAAGACCGGTTGCAGAAGAAGATAGAAGACCTTGACCTCCGGCAACATTTCACTCTGGTGGGTGCCATCCCCCCGGAAGACATGGCCACCTGGTACCGGCTGGGTGACGCCTTCCTGTTTGCCTCGAAATCCGAAACCCAGGGCATGGTGATCCTGGAGGCCATGGCGGCGGGGCTGCCGGTGGTGGCCGTGCGCTCCAGCGGCATCGAGGATGTGGTGCGGCACGGTTTCAATGGCTTCAAGACGCCGGAGAAGCAGGACCAGTGGCGGGCGCAGGTCAGGAAACTGCTGGAAGACGACGAACTGCGCAGCAAACTTGCCTCACAGGCTCTGGATTTTGCGAAGGACTATTCCGTCGAGCAGTTTGCCACTGACGTTCGCACAATTTACGCCACCACCCTGGCCATGTTCGCCAAGAAACGGAAACGCTCAGCAAGCAATCAGGAATAGTCAGGGTTATGGTTTCCCCTGCACCCTGATCGGTCCAGACTGAGTTCACGTATTATAAAAGTCGTTTTAACCATCGGAGAGTCTAAGTGAGCGGCATCCCCGTCGGAATCAGCACCTGCCTGCTGGGCAGGGAAGTTCGCCATGATGGCGGCCACAAACATTCCCGTTACTGCACCCAGGTGCTGTCAAAGCACTTTGAATTTCGTTCCATCTGCCCGGAGCTGGAAGCAGGCCTGGGCGTGCCCCGCCCGGCCATTCACCTGCGTGAATACAGCGATGGCCTTCGGCTGATCGAAACCAGGGGCACGGCAGATCACACCGGCGCCATGCACGGCTTTATCGACCAGATCATGCCCACCCTGGCGGACCTTCGGGGTTACATCCTGATGGCCAAATCGCCCAGCTGTGGCATGGAGCGCATCAAGGTGCACAACGAGAATGGCCAGGTGACCCGCAGGGACGGCCGGGGCATGTTCGCCGAAGCTCTGTTGAAAGCCTATCCGCTGATGCCGGTGGAGGAGGAAGGCCGCCTCAACGACGACATGCTTCGGGAAAACTTTATCGAGCGGGTCTTTGCCTACGACGACTGGATGCAGAATGTCGCGGGCGACAACCTTTCGGCCAGGGCGCTGATCGAATTCCACACCCGCCACAAGTTCCAGCTTCTGGCCCACTCCGAGAAGATCTACCGCCAGCTTGGCCCCATGTTGGGGGACCTGAAATCCGAGCCACTGGAAACTATCTCCGGCCGTTACATCAACCAGTTCATGGAGGCCATGAGCCAGAAAGTCAGCCGGGGCTCCCACCTGAATGCCATGCAGCACCTGATGGGCTACCTGAGAGACTCCATGGGCGACGAAGACCGTAAGGTGTTGATGGAGCAGATGGAGGCCTACCGCCGGGGTGAGGTGCCGTTGGTGGTGCCCATGACCCTGCTGCGCATGGCCCAGCGCCGGGAGCCGGTGGATTACCTGCACGCCCAGCAATACCTTACGCCCTATCCGGACGAGCTTGGTCTGAGAAACAACATTTGAAGCTTGAAAGCGGGGTCAGATGAAAAAGGGGTCAGATGAACTTTTCATCTGACCCCTTTTTCATCTGACCCCATTTTCACGCCGTTAATCAGAAGCCATAGAGGAGAGAGAGTGACGTCTCGGTGTCGGTGTTTTCAGAGCTGGCCGGTGCGTCGGATACGTGCTTCACCCGGACCGCGGCCTTCATCGAAAGGTTTCCCACCACATTGGCCTGCAGGGACGTCTCTGACTGGCTTATCGTGTTGTTCTCATCCAGCCCGATTTCGGTGCTGAGCTTCTGGCGGAACAGCGAATTGGCGGACAGGGCGTAGTCAAACTGCCCCGCAAGGCGGGCGATGGCCTCTTTTTCAGTATCTTCTCCCTGCGCGTTGACCGTATCCAGCTTGTTATAGCGGTAACCCGCACCCGCTGAGAGATCAAGAAAAGACCGATCGCCCGACCGCCAGAGCCGGTTCCCGTAACCAGTTGTCACTGTGGATTCGAAATCGTAGCCAGAGAAGCGGTCGTTCTCCCAGGAGCCGCGAAGAAACCAATACTGTTTTTTGTCGAACTTGTAGTCGGTTTCCAGAGCGGCCAGGTACTCCTCGGCCGTGGTTTCGTCCTCCGCTTCGGAGTAATTGGTGCTGAAGTCCCCGGTATGGCGCCAGGTTTCCACTTCACGAATCAGACCGAGACGGCCCTTGATGTTGGTCTCCTCGGTGTTGCCGGTGGTAACCAGCACACCAAGTTCGGTTTCGCCCTTCCAGTTATCCGCCTCCTGCCCATTGGCAAACGGCGCGATAGCAACTGCGGTGATGGCTACTGCCTGTCGTAACTCCATGAAGTCTCCTGTTGGTGTTGGTCAGGCTCCCTCGGTTTTGCTGGCCTTTTCACCGGCCAGGCTTTTCCGGGCCTGATGCTCTCTTTCAGCCTTTTTCCGGGCCTTGCGCTCGGCAATGATGCGGGCCGCTTCACCGCCCACGTGGGCCTCGCCACGCTGCCCTGCCAGGCGCATCTGACGTTCACGCTCGGCGAACCGGGCCTTCTGCACTTCGGTCAGCGAGTCGACGCACTGGTGACAGCTGACTCCCGGCTCATACTCCGGACGCTCTTTGTCTTCCTCGGTAATCGGCCTGCGGCAGGCGTGGCACTGATCGTACTCGCCACGCTCCAGCCTGTGGTTGACGGTTACCCGGTCATCAAACACGAAGCATTCTCCGCGCCACAGGCTCTGCTCTTCGGGTACCTCTTCCAGGTATTTCAGGATGCCACCCTTGAGGTGATACACCTCTTCAAAGCCCTGTTCCTTAAGGTATGCGGTGGATTTCTCACAACGGATACCGCCGGTGCAGAACATGGCCACCTTCCTGTGCTTCGATGGATCGAGATTCTGCTTCACGTATTCCGGGAATTCGCGGAAGGTCTCGGTGGCCGGATTGACGGCATTTTTAAAAGTGCCAATCTCGACTTCGTATTGATTACGGGTATCGACAAGAACCACGTCCGGATCGGAGATCAGATTGTTCCACGCTTTCGGATCCACATACGTACCGACAATGCGCTTCGGATCAATCCCTTCCACGCCCATGGTGACAATTTCCTTCTTGAGCTTCACCTTGGTGCGTTTGAAGGGCTGGATATCAACAAAGGATTCCTTGTAGTCAATACCGTCAAAACGCTCATCGCCGGTAATCCAGGCTTTCACGGCATCAATGCCTTCTCGGCTGCCGGCGATGGTGCCGTTGATACCTTCCCTTGCCAGCAGCAGGGTGCCATGGACGTCTTGCTCCAGCATCAGGTCCAGCAGCGGCTGGCGGAGGGACTTGTAATCGTTCAGGACTGCGAACTTGTACAGTGCGCAGACAACAACGTTGTTGCTCATCATTTTCTCCTGCGGGCCGGATCGTAAATCCGGAGCATGGGTTCGGGGTTATTCAAAGGCCGAAGCCTGAGAGGGCGCAGATTTTAACCAACTCAGGCTCACGATCAAGTGCGGGTTTTGCAGCACTACTCGGCCTTGCTGGCAAGCTCGCGCTCCACAACAGCGGAAAGCTGCCCCCAGCCCGGCCGCGTCAGGCGGATATTATCCACCAGAACGGTGGGTGTGCTGGTTACCCGAAGCTGCATGGCAACGCGGCGGCTTTGTTCTACGGCCTCGCGATGCAATTCGGTGGTCATACAGCGGCGGAAGCGCCGTTCTTCAAGGCCGAGGTCGCCGGCGTACCGGGTGAAGGTTGCCACCGGGTCGTTAGAGCCACTCCACTCGGTCTGGGAATCGTAGAGGCGATCGTGCATGGTCCAGTAGGCGCCCTGATCACCTGCACAGCGAGCAGCCTGGGCCGCGGGCATGGCGTTCTGGTGCTGCTGCAGCGGCAGATCGAAATAGACGAACCGGACCTTGCCCTCATCCACGTACTCCTGCTTCAGCCGCTTGCTCGCCGAGGAGAAGTTGCCGCAGGCCGGACACTGATAGTCTGCAAACTCCCGCACCACGACAGGAGCATCCTCCGGGCCCACTGAAACTCCGAACTGGTCCAACTGCGCCGGAAACGCCTCGGCATTGGCAGAAGCCACAGGCAGTTCGTCGGAGGTTGGCTCCGGTGCGGCGGTCAGGAACACCAACCCGAAAGCCACTGCGGCGACCACGAGCACACCGATGCCAATATAAAGCGGCTTGTTGGATTTTCCTTTTCGGGGAGGCGGTGCACCGGTTTGCTTGCGACGTTTTGCTTCACCCATGATGGAGCTCCTTTTTGTGTTTCTGATTTTCCGGAATTAATTAGCTGGCGACCGTTTTCAGAGCCAGCGTGGCACGCTAAGATCCTTTATATCCTACAAAAGTTCCAACAAAAACTAAGGAATCCTCATGCCATTACCCGCATCCCTGCAAGACACGCTCACTCTGCCGCTGGTTGCCGCACCCATGTTTCTGATTTCCGGCCCGGAACTGGCGCTGGCCTGTTGCAAACAGGGCATTGTGGGAAGTTTTCCGGCCCTGAACCAGCGCACCAGTGAGGGTTTTGAGGGCTGGCTGGTCCAGATGAATGAAGAGCTGGACGCCTTCCAGACATTGCATCCGGGTCACAAGACAGCGCCGTATGCGGTGAACCTGATTGTGCACCGGACCAATCCGCGCTGGCAGGCAGACCTTGAGCTGTGCGTGAAACACCAGGTGCCGATCATTATCACGTCACTGGGCGCGGCCAGCCAGGTGGTCGAAGCGGTGCACGGCTACGGCGGCGTGGTATTCCACGATGTGACCAACCAGAAACACGCACGGAAAGCGGCGCAAACCGGCGTCGATGGCATCATTGCGGTAGCGGCCGGCGCCGGCGGCCATGCCGGCACCATTAACCCGTTTGTACTGGTACACGAAATCCGTGAGGTGTTTGATGGCACCATCCTGCTGGCCGGCGGGCTGTCTCATGGCGAAGACCTGCTGGCTGTACAGGCCCTGGGTGCAGACCTGGCCTACATGGGTACCCGGTTTATCAATACCACCGAATCCCAGGCGGAAGAGGCTTACCGGAGCATGATCATCGAGGCTGTTTCCGGCGACATTATCCACACACCGGCGGTGTCCGGTGTGCCCGCCAGCTTTATGCGGCAGAGCCTGGAGGCCGCCGGATTCCCCATGGACAAGCTGAACCAGGCGGGCGACATCAATTACGGAGAAAAGCTCAAACCCATTGACGATGAAGCCAAGGCCTGGAAAACCGTCTGGTCTGCTGGCCAGGGCGTCAGCCAGATCCACGACGTGCTGAGTGTCGCGGATCTGGTGAAACGACTGAGCGAGGAATACCAAAACGCCCGGGCCTGGCTAGTGTCATCTCCCCCGGCCCTCTGATGGCGACGGAAATCATCACGATTTATTGTCAGGGCATGAATACTGTTGGGAGCTATGAGTTCGCCTTCAAATTCAGGGTATCTGCATTTCGTGATTGATCCGGGGTCAGATGGCCCCATCCTCGATCAGCTTCACCAGTGTTGATAGATCGGCCCCGTAGTTGACCCCCTTCTCCTCCGGTTCCGGCCTTGTGAAGCTGATACTCTTCCTCATCATCACCCCACCAAATCCGGTATCCTGTGGCGGCTGACGCTTGCGCTTGAAGTTCGGGCGCTTGACCTTGTGAGCCCCCTCCGAGAAAAGGATTTTGACTCTCAAGGCCTCAAAGCTATAGCCACGACCCAGGCGATTCATCACCCGAATGAGGTTGTTCAGGCTCTCAGTGTAGGCATTGGTAATGGCGTGATCGAAGTAGGCGAAAATGTGCGGATGCCAGTTATCCATCGCCCTGACCAGTGGGTAAAACGCCTCGCGCACCTCCGGCACCAGGTTGTCCCTCCAGATGGCATAGGCTCGCTCTGCATCGGCACGGGTATCCATGTCCCAGATACCGTAGAACGCCTCTTTGGCATCGTAGGCAGCCTCCAGCATCGGGTAGTTGGCCGTCCAGCCCGAGAGCTTGAGGTATTCCTTGTCGGTGAGTTCGTTACGGCGCTTGAGCAGCACGAAGCGGTCGTGCATCAGTCCCCGGCGTTCTTTGGTGGTGAGTTCGGCACGCTGGGCCTTGCGGATCGTATCCAGGGCCTCATTCGCCATCCTGACCACATGAAACTTGTCGATCACGATGGTCGCCTGTGGCATCAGAGCCTCCACCGCCTCTCGGTAAGGGTTCCACATATCCATCGCCACATATTGCACCTTCTCGCGCCCCTGCATGGTCTGGAAGTGGCCCATGACCGTCTTCTTGGTGCGGTCGCGCAGAACCTCGACCGCCGTGTTGTGCTCAATGTTGGAGATAATGCAGCGGGGTTTCTTGATGATGTGGATTTCGTCAATGCCCATCCACTTCGGCACCTCGAAGCAAACCGTGCGCTCCAGCTCGTTGATGTAGTCGCGGAAGACGTTTTTGACGGTGTTCTCAGCCAATCCCACCTCATCGGCCAGGTGCGCGAAGGGGCGTTTGATGGCCTGCTTGCCCACCCAATCGACCAGGCGTGCGGTCATCAGTCGCTTCTCATCGACATCCGGTAGACGCTCGTAGAAGGTCTTTCCGCACTGGCGGCAGCGATAGCGCCTGGTATCGACATAGATACCGACACGTTTTCCGTGCATGGGCAGGTCGCGGATCAACTGCTCACGGCGTCCGAACCCGACAATCTCTCTGTGGCCGCAATGCTGGCAGGCGGATGGGTGCTTCGTTGCCCCGGCCCAGATGTGGTAGTCGTGGTCGTCTTCCTCGATGCTGGCGATAGTGTAGGAGGGAAGATTCAGAATATTGCGAGGCATGTTATTCGTGGGTCACAGCAGACTCTCCACGCATTCAAAACACCGGCAATCTGCTGCGTGTATCTCTATGGCATTCGTGCTTTTGGTGGCAACTTCAAAGAACGGCACTTCACTATTGTCCGTTTCTGCAACCCACATACCTTTCGCCGTTGACCAAACAATTGAATGCGGTTCTTGATCAATCATGATGGTATCGTGCTCATAGAGGTCGTTCCCGTTGGTATCCTCGAACCCAGTGAACAACTCCAGATCGACGGTTTCCATGCTGTTTACCGCTGTGCAACCCTGTTGAAGTTGAAACCACAAAACGGGCAGGTGCCGTCAATGCGTGAACGTGTGCGGTAGCGTTTGCAGGTTGAGCGATAGCAGGTGACGCTCTGGCTCTTACTTGGATGCCATTTTTGGCGAGGCGGAGAAACGGCTTGGCTTTGTTTGTCGGCGATACTCATGGGGATGGAGATGCCCCCGGATAATTGAGGGATTGAATTACCTCCCCAACCTGCACTTCCAATTCCGGCAAATCTCTCTCGACAGTCCTCCAGACCACATCCAGATCGACTTTGAAGTACCCATGCGCCAAGGCATTTCGCGTGCCGTAAGCCGCTTTGAGGGGAAAATCTGGATGCTTTATCGCAAAGTCAGGGAAATGACGTTGGATACTACCTGCCGCCTCACCGATGATCTCCAGGTTGCGGATCACTGCATCCTGTTTCTCTTCATTAACAAGGAACCCGACTTGATCAATGTCCTGGAGATAGCGCTGAATACGACCGATAGCCTGCTGGATGTGCCCAAGGTAGTCTCTCAGGGCGAGTTCATCCCGACGACTCATACAGCCCGAGCCTCATTGAGCACTTCCATTTTCCACCTGTCAGGCAGCGCAGCGGGAGTCAGTACATCAACCTCTACTCCGAGGAGTTCAGTCAGCTCTGTGCGAATAGCACCAACATCGAAGAGGGAGGTTTCCTCCGTGGTGTCGATGAGGATGTCCAGATCGCTTGCATCCGTATCCTGTCCGTGGAGGACGGAACCGAAGATACGCGGGTTTTTGGCATGATGCCGCTCCACGATCTGCCGTATGGCATCACGGTGCTGTTGATATGCGGTAGATGGCTTCATACAGAGGCCCTCATTGGTACTCAGATAGCCTAACTTTAGGGCATCTAGTGTCCGCCGTCAATCACGCATTGCGTTTTTGCGCCATAGTTACGGCATAGTTACGGCATTTGAATCGAGCAGAGGAAATCTACGCCGAATTTCAGGCGCTGGAGGAGAAGAAATAGCCGGGGGAGCCTTTACTCCCCCATCAACTGCCTGATCCGATGGTTGAGCCGCGCCACTTCCCGGCGCATTTCCTCAACCTCATCGAGCAACTCCAGAGACATCGCGAGGCCGGGCAGATTCATTTTCAGATCCCGTTGCAGTCTTTGGGCTTTGCGCAACCGGTTTAGGGCCGCGACATCGAACTGCCATTGCCGGGCCCCCGGGGAGTCCTCCAGTGGCGCAATGATGCCGTAGTCAACCAGTTTGATAACAAACTCGGCATGGCATTCGCCGCGTTCGCAGATTTCACGCAGGGTGAAGGTGCTGCCATCCTGGTCGAACACCTCTACCGTCAGAATATGGTCTTGCTTGTTCATCCCTTACTCCCGCTCACACGTGAAGCCTGCTGCGTGGATTGAAGTTTTTCTCTGCCTCGGCCAACTGGGCATAGAGCTTTTCAGCCTCCGGGCTGTGTTTCTCAGGCATGGCCACCTGAAGAACGACGATCTGGTCGCCCGGATGTTTGCCCGGGAAGCCTTTGCCCTTGAGCCTGAGCTTACGGCCGCTGGTGGAGCCCTTCGGGACTTTGACATTCACCTTGGAGCCAACCGTTGGCACAGTCACCGTTGCACCCAGAGCCGCCTCCCAGGGCGCCACGGGCACGGTAACCATGACATCGCGGCCTTCAATGGTGAAATGCGGATGCGGCGCGAACTCCACCTCGATGAACAGATCGCCAGGCTCACCGCCGCCAATACCCGGAGCACCCTGACCTTTCAGGCGGATATGCTGCCCCTCGCGCATGCCGGCGGGGATCTTCACTTTCAGGGTTTTCTGCCTCGGAATAACCCGGCCATGCGGGTCGGCTTCGTGCACGGTAAACGACACCTGCTTGTCGCAGCCATGGAAGGCTTCTTCCAGGAACAGGGCGATCCTGGCGTGGACGTCTTCACCGCGTATTTTCATGTTCTGGCGGAAACCTCCACTATCAGAACCACCGGAGAACCCACCCCGGCGACGGCCTCCGAAGATCTCCTCGAAGAAATCGCTGAACTGGCGGGCATCGGCCTCAGTATAGCCACCGCCGCCAAAACCGGATGCGCTCTGCCATCCGGGTGGCGGCTCGAACGAACCATCAGCCTTGGCGCCGTACTTGCGCAGCTGATCATATTCCGCCCGCTTCTCGGGGTCTTTCAATACTTCGTAGGCCTCACCAAGATCCTTGAACCTGGTGTCGGCGTCCTTTTCCTTGCTGACATCCGGATGGTATTTCCGGGCCAGCTTCCGGTAAGCCTTTTTGATCTCCTCGGAGGAGGCAGACTCGCTCACACCGAGTACGGCGTAATAGTCTTTGAAGTCCATTCTGGTCCTCATCACTGATTATCGCACTGAGCGTTTTGCTCGTTTACTAACCAATATATTTGATGAGGTTCGGGAAATTACAAGGGGAGACTGGCAGTTACTTGAGGTGGATCATGATGGCGAGTTCTTATCTGCAGCCTGAAATAGTTGGTGCAGGTGCAGGCGCCGGCGTGGAGGGAGCGTTCAGAAAACGCCCGTAAATACGTCCCTGTAGGGCTTCGTCGCGCCATCCCTGGCGCTCCAGATTTCTGAACGCTCCCTCCACACCAACGCTCTGAACATCGACGATATATCCGGAGGTTCAAAATAATTGGGGCGGAAGCGCTGTTCAAAACTGTCTGTGGCCAAGGATGGCCACAGCCAAGCCCTACATGGACGTACTTGCGGGCGTGTTTTGAACAGGGCTTCCGCCCCAATTCTGCCCCGCAACCTTCAGGCTACGGAACAATCAGCTCACAGGCTTACTTGACCTTGGGGTCCAGCTCGCCAGAGGCGTAACGCTCGAACATGCGCTCAAGATTAACCGGCTTGATCTTGCTGGCGTTGCCGGCACAACCAAAGGCTTCGTAGCGTGCGATGCACACGTCGGTCATGGCCTTCATGGTTTCCTTGAGGAATTTGCGCGGGTCAAACTCGGCGGGGTTTTCTGCAAGGAACCGACGAACGGCACCAGTACTGGCCAGGCGCAGGTCGGTGTCGATGTTGACCTTGCGCACGCCGTGCTTGATACCTTCCACGATTTCTTCAACCGGGACACCGTAGGTTTCCGGGATCTCGCCGCCGTATTCGTTGATGATCTTCAGCCACTCCTGGGGTACGGAGCTGGAGCCGTGCATGACCAGATGGGTGTCCGGGATACGGGCGTGGATGGCTTTGATCTGGTCGATAGCCAGGATGTCGCCTGTGGGCGGACGGGTAAACTTGTAGGCGCCGTGGCTGGTACCGATGGCGATGGCCAGGGCGTCCACGTGGGTCTTCTTGACGAAATCCGCGGCTTCTTCCGGGTCGGTCAACATCTGGCTGTGGTCCAGGGTGCCTTCGGCGCCGATGCCGTCTTCTTCACCGGCCTGGCCGGTTTCCAGGGAGCCGAGGCAGCCCAGTTCGCCTTCTACGGAGACGCCACAGGCGTGGGCCATTTCAACGGTGCGGCGGGTGACGTCAACGTTGTAGTCGTAGTCGGTCGGGGTTTTGCCGTCTTCACCGAGGGAGCCGTCCATCATCACGGAGCTGAAGCCCAGTTGGATGGAGCGCTGGCACACGGAGGGGCTGGTGCCGTGGTCCTGGTGCATGACCACCGGGATGTGCGGGAATTCTTCGATGGCCGCGAGGATCAGGTGGCGCAGGAAGGGGGCGCCGGCGTATTTGCGGGCACCGGCAGAGGCCTGGACAATCACCGGGGAGTCGGTTTTGTCGGCGGCTTCCATGATGGCGCGCATCTGTTCCAGGTTGTTGACGTTAAAGGCTGGCACACCGTAACCATGCTCGGCGGCGTGATCCAGCATTTGCCGCATCGAAATCAGGGCCATGGGTCGTCTCCTTCATTTGGACTTTGGATGTTTGAATTCTGTTTTGGTGCAGACTTTGGTCGTCAGACGTTGGAGTCTGCTGCGGCAGGTGGGGACCGCTTTCCGGGACACGCTGTGAATACGTCCGTGTACGCTTGACTGCAGCATCCATGCTGCAGACAGTCCCGGAAAGCGGTCCCCCACCTGCCTTGCGATTCTGACCTTATTGCTAGCCTCAGTCAGAACCGCATCTATTTGTTCACTCTCCGCGCTCTTCCAGTACCGCTACCGCCGGCAGTGTTTTGCCTTCGACGAACTCGAGGAAGGCGCCACCGCCGGTGGAGATGTAGGAGATTCTGTCAGCAACGCCGTACTTGTCAACGGCGGCGACGGTGTCTCCACCGCCGGCCAGGGAGAAGGCGTTGCTTTCGGCGATGGCCAGAGCGAGTGCTTTGGTGCCATTGCCGAACTGGTCAAATTCGAAAACGCCGACCGGGCCGTTCCAGAGGATGGTTTTGGCGTTTTTCAGTACGTCGGCGAACTTGCCAGCGGTTTCCGGGCCGACGTCGAGGATCATGTCGTCGTCGCTGACGTCGGAGATGTTCTTGGTGGTGGCGGTGGCGGTTTCGGCGAATTCGCTGGCTACCACTACGTCGACCGGCAGAGGGATTTCAACGCGGGAGGCAATGTCCTTGGCGGTGTCGATCAGGTCGTGCTCGCACAAGGATTTACCGACCGGGTGACCCGCTGCGGCCAGGAAGGTATTGGCGATGCCGCCGCCAACGATGATCTGGTCGCAGACTTTTTCCAGGGCGTTGAGTACATCCAGCTTGGTGGAGACCTTGGAGCCGCCAACGATGGCAACGACGGGCTTGGCCGGGTTGTCCAGGGCTTTGCCGAGGGCATCCAGTTCAGCGGCCAACAGCGGGCCGGCGCAGGCTTCGGGGGCGAATCTTGCCACACCGTGGGTGGAGGCCTGGGCGCGGTGGGCGGTGCCGAAGGCGTCCATTACGTAGACGTCGCACAGGGCGGCGTACTTCTTTGCGAGGTCTTCGTTGTCTTTCTTTTCGCCTTTGTTGAAGCGGACGTTTTCAAACAGGACCACTTCGCCATCGGCGACTTCAACGCCGTCCAGGTAGTCCTTGATCAGGCGCACTTCCTGGCCCAGCACCCTGGAGAGATGGTCAGCGACGGGCTTCATGGAGGAGGCTTCGTCGTACACGCCTTCTTCCGGGCGCCCCAGGTGTGACATCAGCATGACCCTGGCGCCGGCGTCTTTGGCGGCCTTGATGGTCGGTAGTGACGCGCGGATGCGGGCGTCGCTGGAGACCTTGCCATCCTTGACCGGCACGTTCAGGTCTTCGCGGATCAGCACCCGCTTGCCGGCGAGGTTGAGGTCGGTCATTTTCTTGATGGCCATAACGTTCTTCCCTAAGTCTGTGTGAACACGTGAACATGGGTCTGCCCCCATACGGGGTCAGACCCCTTTTTCAGTCTTTTCCAGCCAACAGCGGCTGACATCGAGCATCCGGTTCGCGAACCCCCACTCATTGTCGAACCAGCACAGCACTTTCACCATGGTGCCCCCGGTTACCCGGGTCTGACCGCCGTCCACGATGCCGGAATGGGCGTCGTGGTTAAAATCGGAGCTGGCCAGCAGTTCGTCGGTGTAACCGAGAATGCGCATCAACGGGCCGTTGGCGGCCTCTTCTAACAGTTTGTTCACCGTTGCCACATCCGTGGACTTGCCCACATTAACGACCATGTCGATGGCAGACACGTTCATGGTGGGCACCCGCATGGCCACCGAACTGAACTTACCCACCATGTGAGGCAGCAGGCGCTCGATGCCTTTGGCGAGCCCGGTTTCCACCGGGACGATGTTGTGCAAAGCGCTGCGGGTGCGGCGCAGGTCCTGGTGATGATAGGCATCGATCACCGGCTGGTCGTTCATCGCCGCGTGAATGGTGGTGGTACTGCCCTGCTCCACATCGAAGGCTTCGTCCAGTACCTTGATTACAGGCACCAGGCAATTGGTGGTGCAGGAGGCGGCGGCGACGATGACGTCCTCCGGGCAGAGATCGCGGTCGTTGATGCCGTAGACCACGGTGCGGTCCACATCCGATTCCGCCGGCTGGGAAAACAGCAGACGTTTGGCACCGGCCTGGATATGGCGTTCTGCGGTGGCGCGATCGGAATAGGCGCCGGAACACTCAAGCACCAGGTCAACTTTCAGGAGATCCCAGGGCAGCTCCGCCGGTTCGGAATGGCGCAGGACCCTGATGGCGTCACCATTGACCATCAGGTCCTGGCCCGCTACGGAAATCTCACCCTGGAACCGGCCATGGGTGGAATCGTAGCGGGTCAGGTGGGCAATGGTGTCGATATCCGACAGCTCATTAATGGCGACCACCTGCAGGTGGTCGCGGAAGCCGTTTTCATAAAGCGCACGCAACACGCACTGGCCGATTCGGCCGTACCCGTTGATGGCAATGCGAAAAGGCGCGGAGTCTGTCATCAGGCGTCCAGCAATTCAGCGGCCACTTCCAGAACATTGTCGACGGTAAAGCCGAATTCCTTGAACAGCTCACCGGCAGGCGCGGACTCACCAAAGGTGGTCATGCCGATAATACGGCCGTCCAGGCCCACGTACTTGTACCAGTAGTCGGCAATGCCGGCTTCGATAGCAATGCGGTTGGTCACGTCCAGCGGCAGAATCTGCTGCTTGTACTCGGCGCTCTGGGCATCGAAGGTATCGGTTGACGGCATGGAAACCACACGCACCTTGCTACCCTGCGCACGCAATTTGGTAGCGGCGTCCTGGGCCAGGCCCACTTCGGAGCCGGTAGCGATCAGGATCAGTTCCGGTGCGCCTTCGCTGTCAGACAGGATGTAAGCACCCTTGGCCACATCCGCGAGCTGCCGGGCATCGCGGTCCTGGTGCGGTAGTCCCTGACGGGAGAAGACCAGGGCAGTCGGGCCGTCGGTGCGCTCGAGGGCCGCTTTCCAGGCCACGGCGGTTTCCACCGTGTCGGCCGGGCGCCACATGCTCATATTCGGCGTGGTGCGCAGGCTGGCCATCTGCTCAACTGGCTGGTGAGTGGGACCATCCTCGCCCAGGCCGATGGAGTCATGGGTGAACACAAAGATTGAACGCTGCTTCATCAGCGCGGCCATCCGAACCGCGTTGCGGCAGTATTCCATGAAGATCAGGAAGGTGGCGCCGTAGGGCACGAAGCCGCCGTGCAGGGCGATGCCGTTCATGATCGCGACCATGCCGAACTCGCGCACGCCGTAGTGGATGTAGTTGCCGCTGGCGTCTTCCCTGGTCAGTCCCTTGCTGCCGCCCCAGATGGTCAGGTTGGAACCGGCCAGGTCGGCCGAACCACCCATCAGTTCCGGCAACAGGGGACCGTAGGCGTTCAGGGTGTTCTGGGAGGCCTTGCGGGAGGCAACCGTTTCGCCCTTGTCCTGGCATTCCTGAATGTAGGCCTGGGCCTTGCCGGCAAAATCTGAAGGCAGATCACCGGCCATGCGGCGCTTGAATTCCGCGGCCAGCTCTGGCTCGGCCTTTTCGTATGCGGCGAACGCCTGCTCCCACTCTGACTGAGCCGCTGCGCCTTTTTCACGTGCGTTCCAGGCGGCTGCGATTTCGGACGGAACCTCAAACGGGCCGTATTGCCAGCCCAGTTGCTCGCGGGTCAGCGTGATTTCGTCGTCACCGAGCGGCGCACCGTGGCTGTCTTCCTTGCCCTGCTTGTTGGGAGAGCCGAATCCGATGATGGTCTTGCAACAGATCATGGTGGGCTGATCGGTGTTGGCGCGGGCAGCCTCAATGGCAGCGCGCACGGCGTCGGCATCGTGGCCGTCCACCGCCGGAATCACCTGCCAGCCGTAGGCTTCGAAACGCTTCGGGGTGTCGTCGGTGAACCAGCCTTCCACTTCACCATCAATGGAAATGCCGTTGTCGTCGTAGAAGCAGATCAGCTTGCCCAGGCCCAGGGTGCCGGCCAGGGAGGCCACTTCGTGGGAGATTCCCTCCATCAGGCAGCCGTCACCGAGGAAGGTGTAGGTGTAGTGATCCACAATGTCGTGGCCGGGACGGTTGAACTGCGCTGCCAGCGCCTTTTCCGCCAGGGCGAAACCCACGGAATTGGCAAAACCCTGCCCGAGAGGACCGGTGGTGGTTTCAACGCCCGGGGTATAACCGTATTCCGGGTGGCCCGGTGTTTTCGAGTGCAACTGACGAAAATTCTTCAGGTCGTCAATGGAAACGTCGTAACCGCTCAGGTGCAGCAGGGAGTACTGCAGCATGGAGCCGTGACCGTTGGACAGCACGAAGCGGTCCCGGTTGGCCCACTGAGGGTTAGCCGGGTTGTGGCTCAGATAATCGTTCCACAGTACCTCGGCGATATCCGCCATACCCATGGGCGCACCCGGGTGGCCGGACTTGGCTTTCTGAACCGCATCCATGCTCAGCGCGCGAATGGCGTTGGCGAGATCTTTACGAGACGGCATTGACGTTTCTCCAGTGTTTATCGGGAAAGAATTCGGACTGCTTAAAAAAGAGGCGCGTATTTTCGCCGATTACTGTGTGCCGGGGCAAATCGGCATAGACCTCTTTCACGATTGTTTGCCTGTGGATTACCGAAACGGGCTGATTCCAAAGAATCACAAACCTATATCAAAATTTTTTGATATTCCTGTTGATTGACCACCCAAACCCCCCTAAACTTCTCAGCCATGACATCCCTGAACGCACACGCAAACGAAATGTCCTCCGTTGACGCACTGGCTCCGATCTTCAAGGCAAGCGGGGACCCTTTGCGCCTGGAGATCCTGCGTGTGCTGAGACGGGATACCTTTGGAGTGCTGGAACTCAGCCAGCTGTTCGATATGCGCCAGTCCGGCATGAGCCATCACCTGAAGGTGATGAACAAGGCCGGCTTGCTCGAGCCCCAGCGGGAAGGCAACGCGATTTTCTACCGCCGCCCCCTGCACCTGGACACTGACAAGCCAACGGACCAGACCATCCGCCAGATTTTTGAAGCGGTGGACAGGGTGCCTCTGCCGCCGAACCTTCAGGAAAAAATTGAAGCGATCCGCAACCAGCGGGCGGATCAGTCCCAGGCGTTTTTCGCACGGTACGCCGAACAGTTCCGGGAACAGCAGGAACTGATTGCAGCCTTTGATCTGTATGCCGAGCCTGTGGCAGCGCTGATTCGCAAGCGGTCCGGGAAACACCAGTGGCAGACTGCCCTGGAGATCGGGCCCGGCGAAGGCGCGTTCCTGCCGGTACTGGCGGAGCTTTGCGGGCATGTGGTTGCCCTCGACAACAGCCGGGACATGCTGGCCAAGGCCACCCGCACCTGTATTGACCAGCGGCTGAACAATATTGATCTGATTGAGGGCGTAACCGACACACTGCTCGCCCGGGGTGACGGGTTTGACCTGGTGGTCGCCAACATGGTGCTGCACCACGTGCCCAGCCCGGCCGACATTTTTCTGGACGCATCGGCCCTGATGAACAACGGCGGCTGCCTGGTCATCAGTGATTTGTGCAGCCACGACCAGGACTGGGCCAAAGAGAACTGCGGTGACCTCTGGCTGGGTTTTGAACCGGAAGAGCTGACCGCCTGGGCCACGGATGCGGGTTTAAGTGCCGGAGAACAATTGTTTATCGGCCTTCGCAACGGCTTTCAGATACAGGTTCGGGAATTCTGGAAAAACGGCGGACAGATCTGACGACTGACATCTCAATATCAATAAATTTTGATATACAGATACGTAGTTTTACGTATCCTTACACAGACCAACAACCCGGTAACCGGAAGACACTTTTAAGATTGGCCCAAGAAAGGCTGAAGAAAGACTCTTACCGGTCTGAATTTGAAACGCTCACAGAGGAGCACGCTTTATGTCTGACTACAACATCTTCACTTCCGAATCGGTCTCTGAAGGCCACCCGGACAAACTGGCCGACCAGATCTCCGACGCGATCCTGGACGCGATCCTGACCGACGACCCCCACGCCCGTGTTGCCTGTGAAACCATGGTAAAAACCGGCGTAGCCATTGTCGGCGGTGAGATCACCACCAGCGCCTGGGTCGACCTGGAAGACCTGGTGCGCGGCGTGATCAAAGACATCGGCTACACCTCCTCCAAAGTCGGATACGACGGCGACACCTGCGGCATCATCAACATCATCGGCAAGCAGTCTGTAGACATCGCCCAGGGCGTT
Organism: Marinobacter sp. B-21; assembly: GCF_056857895.1. Taxonomy (NCBI): domain Bacteria; kingdom Pseudomonadati; phylum Pseudomonadota; class Gammaproteobacteria; order Pseudomonadales; family Marinobacteraceae; genus Marinobacter; species Marinobacter sp. B-21. The sequence goes on along the minus strand of NZ_JBSXNZ010000047.1, from coordinate 12,159 downwards.
AACCGCCAGAAGCCGGAAGACCAGGGTGCCGGCGACCAGGGCCTGATGTTTGGCTACGCCAGCAACGAAACCGACGTGCTGATGCCCGCGCCGATTACCTTCTCGCACCGTCTGGTCCAACGTCAGGCCGAGGCCCGCAAGAGCGGCCTGCTGCCGTGGCTGCGCCCGGATGCGAAAAGCCAGGTGACCTGCCGCTATGAAAATGGCCGGGTTGCCGGCATCGACGCGGTGGTCCTTTCCACCCAGCACGATGAAGACGTTACCCAGGAAGATCTGAAAGAAGCGGTGATGGAACTGATCGTCAAGCATGCCCTGCCGGCAGAGCTTCTGCACAAGGATACCCAGTTCCACATCAACCCGACCGGCAAGTTCGTCATTGGCGGCCCGGTGGGCGACTGTGGCCTGACCGGCCGCAAGATCATCGTGGACACCTACGGCGGCATGGCCCGCCACGGTGGCGGCGCCTTCTCCGGCAAGGATCCATCCAAGGTTGACCGTTCCGCCGCCTACGCCAGCCGTTACGTCGCCAAGAACATCGTCGCCGCCGGGCTGGCCGACAAGTGCGAGATCCAGGTGTCCTATGCCATCGGCGTGGCACAGCCAACCTCGATCTCCCTGAACACCTTCGGCACCGGCAGGATCAGCGACGACAAGATCATCGACCTGATCCGCCAGAACTTTGACCTGCGCCCTTACGCGATCACCAACATGCTCGACCTGCTGCACCCGATGTACCGGGCAACCGCAGCCTACGGTCACTTTGGCCGCGATCCCTATGAGATGACCGTCGGTGGCAAGACCTTCACCGCGTTCCCATGGGAGAAGACCGACCGTGCGGCCGCTCTTAAGGATGCTGCGGGTCTGTGAGGCCAGGATTCCGGGTCTGAACATTGGAGTTAGGCCCGCTTTGGTTCAACCCGTCACCTTTCGGGGGTGGCGGGGATGAGTGATCTCCTTCGGGGACACGCTACAAGCACCCGCAAGCGGGTCCAGCCCGCAATCGCAGATTGCGGTCGTCCAGCTGTCGCATGAAGCTTCGCTTCATAAACGCTCGGCTGGACCCATGTGCGCTTGTTTCGGGCCGTCCATGGCCCTCTACAGTCCCCGAAGGAGATCACTCATCCCCGCCGCAGAATTGTGGTGAGGGCAGTTCAAAAAGCCTAGTGCCTTTCTATACGACACAGGAAAGGCCCAATCAGGTTTTCGAGCGTATTCATGACCGCATACGCCAAGAGTTTAAACAGAGGGGGTGGGGATAACCTGCCGTGGAATGTTGGAGGCCAAGGATGGCCGGAAACAAGCGCACATGGACGTGCTCGTAGCGGTTCCACGGCAGGTTATCCCCACCCCCGAAACTCCCAAAATCAGAGGCCAAGGGAATTACGTACACCCCGGCCAAATCAGACTGACAGGAGAACACCATGAGCACTCCCGCAGAAAAACTGAACAGCTTTGACGACTACAAAGTCCGCGATATTTCCCTGGCCGACTGGGGCCGGAAGGAAATCAACATCGCCGAAGGCGAAATGCCCGCCCTGATGAAGCTCCGCGAGAAATACAAAGCCGAGCAGCCGCTGAAAGGCGCCAACATCATGGGCTGTATCCACATGACCATCCAGACCGCCGTGCTGATCGAAACCCTGGTGGAGCTGGGCGCCAACGTACGCTGGTCCTCCTGCAACATCTTCTCCACCCAGGACCAGGCCGCAGCCGCCATCGCGGCACAAGGCATTCCGGTGTTCGCCTGGAAAGGCGAGACCGATGAAGAATACGACTGGTGCCTTGAGCGCACTGTCGGTGCCGATGTCGACGGCTGGGAACCGAACATGATCCTGGACGACGGCGGCGACCTGACGGCCCTGCTTCACGAGAAGTATCCGGAAGTTCTGGCCAACTGCCACGGTGTGACCGAAGAAACCACCACCGGCGTGCATCGCCTGCAGGAAATGCTGCGCGAAGGCACCCTCAAGGTTCCCGCCATCAACGTGAACGATGCCGTGACCAAGTCCAAGAACGACAACAAGTACGGTTGTCGCCACAGCCTGAACGACGCCATCAAACGCGCCACTGACCACTTGATGGCGGGCAAAAAAGCACTGGTTATCGGTTATGGCGATGTGGGTAAAGGCTCTGCTGCTTCGCTGCGCCAGGAGGGCATGATTGTGAAAATCACCGAAGCCGACCCCATCTGCGCCATGCAGGCCTGCATGGACGGTTTTGAAGTGGTGTCTCCGTACATCGATGGCGTGAACACCGGCACTGAGGCTGGCGTTAACCGCGCCCTGCTGCAGAACACCGACCTGCTGGTAACCACTACCGGCAACACGAACGTGTGTGACGCGCACATGCTCAAGGCCCTGAAGCCCGGGGCTGTGGTGTGCAACATCGGCCACTTCGACAACGAAATCGATACCGCCTACATGCGCAAGAACTGGGAATGGGACGAGGTGAAGCCGCAGGTTCACATTGTGTACCGCGACAAGGCCACCAACGACCACCTGATTCTGCTCTCCGAAGGCCGCCTGGTGAACCTGGGTAACGCCACCGGCCACCCGTCACGGATCATGGACGGCTCCTTCGCCAACCAGGTTCTGGCCCAGATGCACCTGTTCGAGCGCAAGTTCGCCGACCTGCCGGAAGATGCCCGGGAAAAAGGCGTTTACGTTCAGGTCCTGCCGAAGCACCTGGACGAGGAAGTGGCCCGGGCCATGGTGGAAGGTTTTGGTGGCGTGATCACCAGGATGACCCCGGAGCAGGCCAAATACATCGGTGTACCGGTCGAAGGCCCGTACAAGCCGGAAAGCTACAAGTACTGATCGGGTATCAAGATGCAATCCCAGAAACAGTTCAGACGCCGTTTCAGCTTTGAGTTTTTCCCGCCCAAGACCGACCAGGGCAAGGAGAAACTGCAGAACGTGCGCAACCAGCTGGCCGGGGTAAATCCGGACTTTTTCTCGGTCACCTTCGGCGCCGGCGGTTCCACCCGGGACCGCACCATTGAAACCGTGCTCAACCTGCACCGGCAGGGCATTTCCACGGCACCACACCTCTCCTGTGTCGGGGGCACCCGCCAGGAAATCGGCGAGCTGCTGGATCTGTATAAAGAGCACGGGATCAACCGGATTGTCGCCCTTCGGGGCGACCTGCCCTCCGGGATGGGGGCTGCCGGTGAGCTGCGCCATGCCAACGAGCTGGTGGCGTTTATCCGCGAGCACAGCGGTGACACCTTCAATCTGGAAGTCGCGGCGTACCCTGAGTTTCATCCCCAGGCCCGTAACGCCGAAGAAGACCTGCAGAACTTCGCCCGTAAGGTGAAGGCTGGCGCCAACAGCGCCATTACCCAGTACTTCTTCAATGCAGACAGCTACTTCTATTTCATTGACCGTCTGGAGCAAATGGGCGTCACCATTCCGGTGGTGCCGGGCATCATGCCCATCGTCAATTTCTCCAGCCTGGTCCGCTTCTCCGACATGTGCGGCGCGGAAGTCCCGCGCTGGATTCGCAAGCAGCTCGAAGCCTACGGCGACGACAGCGACTCCATCCGCAAGTTCGGCGAAGAAGTGGTTACCGGGATGTGTGAAAAGCTTCTCAAGGCCGGCGCACCAGGCCTGCACTTTTATACCCTCAACCAGGCAGAACCCAGCATCAGCATCTGGAAGAACCTGGGCATCAGTGATCGGGAAAAGATCGCCTTCTGAGTGAATCCCGGGGTCATGAATCCGGGGTCAGATGAACGCTTTCACAACGAAGTGAACTCGGGGTCAGATGAACGCTTTCATCTGACCCCATTTTCGACCCGACACCGTTAACTCTCCCCTCCCCAAGCATTTGATTTCCTGTGCACATCTGCGTAATAGTCTAAAGTGGTTGTGATGCAGTTCCATCAACGCTCCCCGGAGATCGCCGTCAACAGCAGTGGTTGGTCCGGCTTGCCTTACCGGGCGAATGGGGCCTCATAAAAAAGAAAAGGAGAAGGTATGAGCACGAAATGGCTGAAGACAGTCAGCACCAGCCTGGCACTCACCGTTGCCGCAGGAACCGTCAGCGCAGAAACCCTGCGTGTCGTCACTGACCCGAGTTTTGTTCCGTTTGAAATGATGGATCAGCAAACCGGTGAAATGATCGGTTTCGATATGGAAATCATCCGTGAGGTTGCTGACCGCGCCGGTTTCGAGATTGATCTCAACACCATGGATTTCAACGGCATCATCCCGGCACTGCAAACCGGGAACGTGGACATCGCCATCGCGGGCATCACCATTACTGACCAGCGCGAAGAGATCGTTGATTTCTCTGATCCATACTACGATTCCGGTCTGCGTATTCTGGTCCGCCAGGGCGAAGATGGCGTAACGGAGTTAGACGATCTGGAAGGCAAGAAAATTGGCACCAAGATCGGCAGCACCAGTTACGACTACCTGGTAAAGACCCTCGAAGAAGACGATGGTGTCACTCCGTATCCCGGCAGCTCAGACATGTACATGGCGCTGATGTCCCGTGCCATTGATGCGGTCTTCTACGATGCGCCGAACGTTGGTTACTTTGCCCGCACCAAGGGTGAAGGCAAGGTCAAGACGGTTGGACCGCTTTACGAAGGCCAGCAATACGGCATCGCCCTCAAGAATGGCAGTGAGTGGGTCGATGATGTCAACGCGGCTCTCGCGGCCATGAAAGAAGATGGCACCTACAAAACCATCTATGAAAAATGGTTTGGCCCGATGCCAGAAGGCATGTAAGGACCGGACCCGCAAGGTCTGATTCCCTGCGCCGGGGTGTGTTCACTCCGGCCGTTCCTGACTCCAAAACGCTGCGGAGATCCTCACTGTGGAATTCCAGTTTCAGTTCGACTGGCAGGCTGCCATCGACTCCATCCCTTTTCTGCTTGAAGGGATTCCCTACACCCTCCTGATTTCCTTCGGTGGCCTGGTCATTGGTTTTGCCCTGGGCATTTTCTTCGGCCTGCTGAGCATCAACAAGCGATGGTTCCTGAAATGGCCGGCGACCGCCTACATCGAAATTTTTCGCGGTACTCCGATCCTGGTCCAGGTCCTGTTTATCTTTTACGGCCTGCCCGACCTGATCGGCGGCCCGATCGATCCCCTGACCGCCGGTATCGCAGCCATTGCGCTGAACTCCGGCGCCTATATTTCGGAAGTGGTTCGCGGTGGTGTTCAGTCCATTGCCAAAGGCCAGAGCGAAGCGGGCCTTTCCCTGGGCCTGTCCAGAACCCAGACATTCTGGTCCATCATCTGGCCCCAGGCATTCCGCCGGATGATTCCGCCGCTGGGCAACCAGGCCATCGTCAGCATCAAGGACACGTCTCTTTTCTCGGTCATTGGTGTGGGCGAGCTGGTCCGCCAGGGCCAGATCTACATTGCCAACACCTTCACCGCGTTTGAGGTGTATTTCGTGGTCGCGATCCTGTATCTCGCCATTACCCTCTCTCTGTCCCTGATTCTCCGCTACGTCGAGCGGCGCGGACTGGTCTCTGTCTGAAGGAAAGGTACCCATGACTCATATTGTAGAAATGAAGGGCATGAACAAGTACTTCGGCAACCTGCATGTCCTGAAAGATATAGATTTAACCGTCGAACAAGGCGAAGTGGTGGTCATTATCGGCGCCAGTGGCTCCGGTAAGTCCACCCTGATCCGTTGCGTCAATGGCCTGGAAGAGTTTGAATCCGGTCATCTGAAGGTGGATGGCCACGAGCTTGCGCCAAAGAGCGGTAATCCGAAAGCCCTGGCCGAGATCCGCAAGGAAGTCGGTATGGTATTCCAGCAGTTCAACCTGTTCCCGCACCTCACGGTGAAGAAGAACATCATGCTGGCACCCCGGAAGGTCAAGAGCGAATCACCGACAGTTGCCAATGCCACTGCTGAACGACTGCTGAGCCGGGTTGGCATCGGAAATCAGGCAGACAAGTATCCAAGCCATCTGTCGGGCGGCCAACAACAACGCGTTGCCATTGCCCGGGCCCTGGCCATGGAACCGCGCCTGATGCTGTTCGACGAGCCAACGTCAGCCCTGGATCCGGAAATGATCGGTGAAGTGCTGGACGTCATGCGCGAGCTGGCCAAAGAAGGGATGACCATGATGGTCGTCACCCACGAAATGGGCTTTGCCCGCGAAGTGGCCGACCGGGTGATCTACATCCACGAGGGCCAGATTGTCGAGCAAGGCAAACCCGAAGACGTCTTCGACAACCCCCAGAACGAGCGCACCCAGTCATTCCTGTCACGGGTACTCGCGCACTGAGCTAAGCCGCCCAGACAAAGCCCCTGCTTCCGGGGGCTTTTCTTCAGGTTTTTCTTTTTTCAGGGTCGACTAATTGGTTTTCTGTAACTTTTTCGCAATGTTAGCCAAATACACTTACCCCGGTGTTCCAAAATACACAAGCAAACCGACAAGGTAAGAGAAAACCATGGCTAAGAAATATTTGAGCTTGATGCTGGCGGTTTCCGCTGTTTCCGCACAGGCCGGTACTGTTACGACTGACGGTGAGGACCTGGTGATCAATACCGAGAGTGGTATTGAGGTCAAAACGTCTGATGATTTGGCATCCTTTCAGCTTGGTGGCCGTATCCAGTGGGATTACGACGCAACGCAGTCGGATGACAACGGCGTTGATACCAAGGATTTTGATGTGCGGCGTGCACGCTTATACGTCAAGGGCCATTATGGCGACTGGGCCTACAAGACTCAGTTTAACGTCGCGGAAAGTGAGGGTGCCGACGGCGGTGACGTCGAAGACCTTTACATTCGGTACCTGGGGTTTGGCTCAGTTGCAAGCGTCACCATCGGTAAGCAGAAAGAGCCTTTCGGCCTGGAAGAACTGACAAGCTCGAAAGACATTTCCGCGCTAGAGCGCTCCGCCATGACCGAGCGTTATGCTCCCGGACGCAGTGGCGGTATTCAGCTGAGCGGGAAGGGAAGTAACTGGACCTACGGTATCGGTTATTTTGAAGCGGATGGTGACGGCAGCAACGACTTCAATAATACGGCGATAACGGCACGGGGTACGTTTGCGCCGATTCAAACGAATGATGCCGTTGTTCATCTTGGCGCGGGTTATACCACGCGTGAGGCCGATGTTCAGGCTGATGAAATCGATACCTACAATCTGGAACTGGCTGGCCGTATGGGGCCTTTCCACGCTCAGGCCGAATACTTCGATTCCGAGGAAGGGCAGTTGGATGTCGATGGCTACTACGTGCAGCTCGGCTGGGTCATTACCGGAGAGAGTCGCCCCTACAAAGCGGGCGTGTTTAAGCGGGTAAAGCCGTCATCGCCCAGAGGTGCCTGGGAAGTAATCGCCCGTTTTGAAGAGGGTGATGGAAAATACAGTGACGTGGGGCTGGCCACAACCGACGGCGAGCAAACGACGCTGGGTGTTAACTACTACGCCAATAAGAATGTCCGACTCGGCTTGAGCTACATGGACGGCGAGCAAGCCAGCGGCGAAAGCGGAGATGAGGTCCGTGCGCGGTTCCAGTATGCGTTTTGATCATGCATGATCCCCGGTTCCGCTTATGTAAGGCTCAAGCCAAATGGTAAAATTGCTGTATAAACAGCAAGATGGTTATTGGGTTTGGGTTCTGTCCGCGTTGGCGCTGATACTGGCGAGATAAAGAGTTAATCAGGTTTCAGGGGCAGATTTTTCTGCCCCTTTTTTATGGTGCGCCCGACATGGCGCGCAGCGCGTTGACCGGCGTTGTTCCGGTACAGCGCCGGGGCTGGCCGGATGACTTTGGGCGCAAAAAGGTCAAGGGCGACCAGGCTGGCACTAAAATCGAGCGCCACACTGATCGAACGATGGATATCGCTCCATTTTGGGGCGCTGCGGATTTATGAATCGGACTTCGCTACTGCTTTTTAGAATTAAAGTTATAATAAACAACAAGTTATAATGATTGGCACCTTGTTTGCTCCTGAGGAATGCGAAAAGCGCAACTTAAAAAGGTGTACATAATGGATAAGCAAGTTCTCAGAAAATCCGGATTGCTCGGTGTTGGTCTGTTTGCAGTTCTTCAGGCAACTCCTTCAATGGTCAGCGCTGACGTAAGCGCCAATGTAGGCGTCTCCAGCAATTACCTCTTCCGTGGCGTGACACAAACAGACAATTCAGCTGCTGTCCAGGGTGGGCTCGACTACGAGCATGCGTCCGGCTTGTATGCCGGTGTATGGGGTTCCAATGTGGATTTTGGCGACGGGACCAGCTATGAGTTTGACCTCTATGCGGGTTACTCGGGCGCTATCAACGATATCGGATATGACGTCGGGTATATATATTATGCTTACCCGGACGCTCCCGCCTCTATTGATTTCGGGGAGATATACGGGGAGCTGAGTTACGGGTATTTATCCGCGGGGCTAGCCTATACAGTAAACAGTGACAACAGCACACCAGGGCTGTTCGTGGAAGGTGATGTCTTCTATTACCTGAGCGCCCACATGCCATTGGAAAATGATTTCAGTGCAGGTGTTACATTAGGCTACTACGACTTTACCGACGACAAAAAACCGTCCGTGGGCGAGGCGAGCTATGGACACGCCGCCGTCAACGTGACCAAGGATGCGGGAACGCTCGGCTCCGTCAGTATCAATCTGGAATATTCGGATATCGACCCGGACAGCGCCCTTGGCTCCGTCAACTCGGATGATCCGAAATTCTGGCTTGGCTGGAGTAAAAGCTTCTGATTACGGACGCTTTTCCAGTGATTTTGGTCAAGTGAAAGCAGGCCCGGTCAATGGGCCTGCGTCCTGAAATCCTGCTACAGTAAATTATTGGGATTTTTTAATCCCCGTCCCATCAGCGTCCCCTTAGTCTTTCTTAAGGAATTCCGAGGCTCTGGAAGTTTGTCGGCATTGGCCAGTCGCCGCTGTTAACGGTAATATCCGCACAGGTTAACCGCCGACAATCCAGAACACGACCGTCTGATGGAGAATTCTCATGCGCAATGCTGACCTCGTCGCCCGTGGCCTCAAATCCGTGTGGCATCCCTGCACCCAGATGAAAGACCATGAAGGAACCCTGCCACTGGTCCCGATCAAGCGGGGCGAAGGTGTCTGGCTGGAAGACTTCGAGGGCAACCGGTTCATCGACGCCGTGAGCTCCTGGTGGGTCAACCTGTTCGGCCATGCCAATCCGAGAATCAACGCCGCGATCCAGGAACAAATTGGCCAGCTTGAGCATGTCATCCTGGCCGGCTTTACCCATGAGCCCGTGGTCAACCTGTCCGAGCGCCTGATTGAGGCAACTCCGGAAGGACTCAACAAATGCTTTTACGCCGACAACGGCTCGTCTGCGATCGAAGCCGCCCTCAAGATGAGCTTCCACTACTGGAAAAACCACGGTAAACCGGGCAAGAAAAACTTCGTGAACCTGAGCAACAGCTACCATGGGGAAACTCTGGGCGCACTGGCCCTCGGCGATGTATCTCTGTACAAGGACACCTACCAGCCTTTGTTGATGGAAGTCCTGACGGCGCCCTCCCCAGATGCGTTTAACAAAGAACCGGGTGAGACCGATGAGGATTACGCACTGCGCCAGTTTGAGGCCATGGAAACACTGCTGGCCGAAAAGCACGACGAAATCTGCGCCGTGGTGGTGGAACCTTTAATCCAGTGTGCCGGCGGCATGCGCATGCACCACCCGATTTACCACACCAGGCTGAGAGAAGCCTGCGACCGCTATGGCGTGCACCTGATTGCCGATGAGATTGCAGTGGGCTTTGGCCGAACCGGCACCCTGTTCGCCTGCGAGCAGTCGGGCATCACCCCGGATTTCATGTGTCTGTCCAAGGGGCTGACCGCTGGCTACCTGCCGCTGTCCGTAGTGCTGACCACCGATGATGTCTACAACGCATTTTACGACGACTATGAAACCCTCAAGGCCTTCCTGCACAGCCACAGCTACACTGGCAACCCAATTGGCTGCGCTGTGGCACTGGCCACCCTGGACACCTTCCGGGACGACAACGTTATCGAGAGCAATCGCAGGCTCTCCACCTGCATGGCCGAATCTGTTGCCCACCTGGCGGACCACCCCAACGTGGGAGATATCCGCCAGCACGGCATGACCCTCGCCGTAGAGATGGTGAAAGACAAGGCATCGAAAACCCCGTTCCCCTGGCAGGAACGGCGGGGAATCCGGGTGTATCAGCATTCATTGACCCGCCAGGCCTTGCTTCGCCCCCTGGGTAATGTGGTTTACTTCATGCCGCCTTACGTAATCACCGAAGAACAGATCCGGCACCTCGCCCAGGTCGCAACGGAAGGCATAGAAATCGCGGTTCGGGACTGAGAACCGTCCCGTAACCTGAGAGAACCATCCATGCGCATACCCCGCATCTACACCGATTCCGCCCTCAGCGAGGGCGCAACCGCTGATCTTGATGACAATGCCGCCCAGCACGTGGGCCGGGTATTGCGCATGCAGCCGGGGCAGGAACTGCTGCTGTTCAACGGTAACGGCAACGACTACCCCGCCACGATTATCAGTGCCAGCAAAAGAAACGTTGAAGTACAGGTGGGCACGCCGGAAGCCAACGCCACCGAGTCCCCCCTGGAAATCGTCCTTGGCCAGACCCTTTCCAAAGGCGACCGCATGGACTACGCCGTGCAAAAAGCCGTGGAAATGGGCGCCACCCGCATCGTGCCGTTAACCACCGAACGTTGTGACGTCAAACTCAGGGGCGACCGGGAAGACAAGCGCCTGCGCCACTGGCAATCCGTCGCCATCAGCGCCGCCGAGCAATGTGGCCGCGCCCGGGTGCCCGAGATCCTGCCGGTGATGACCGTTTCCGAGTGGCTGGAACACAGCCGGGACTGCGAGGTGCGTCTTGTCCTTCACCACCGCACCAAGCACGCACTCAAAGCCATTATCCCCCCCGAACGCGTCGCCCTGATGATTGGCCCCGAGGGCGGACTTTCCCGAGAGGAAATCGTCCAGGCGGAAAAAGAAGGTTTCCTGCCGGTGGCCCTGGGCCCTCGGGTACTGAGAACCGAAACCGCACCGGTTGCAGCCATGGCGCTTTGCCAATGGCTGTGGGGCGATATCGGCAGCTGACCAACCCCGACCGTGCCGCCGTCTCGATCTGGCGCCCACGTCATCGACATAGAGGGGTCGGCGACAGAATCCCTGTCAGCCTGCAGCAAAGCCGGGCATCACTCAACAGCCAGGGCGTTGCCGATCACGGTCACGAATGCTGCCAGGTTCACCCACGCCTTGACCCATGCTGCCGGTGCGCCCGAACATACCGTTCGGGGTCCGCGTCGAACTGTTCGCGGCAAGCCGTCGCACAGAAGTAATAGTGTTTACCTTGGTATTCGGACTCCGCAGGGGCTGTCTTGTAGCTGACCTGCATGCCACAGACCGGATCCTCGAAAGATTTTTGCTCTTCTCGTCCGCGTTTCATTGTTGCCCTCTCTCTTTTACAGTTCACAATAATGCAGATTTTGCTGCGCCTTTCCATTAACAGACCACCGCATCGGTGAGCTTATCGAGCTGCGCGTGCGGGTTGATTCGTGATTACGCCAGGCGTTCCAACGCCAGCGCTACCCCCTGGCCGCCACCGATGCACAGGGTAACCACGCCACGGCGCACGCCATCCCGGGCCATGGCGTGTAACAGACGGGTGGTCAGCACAGCGCCGGTGGCTCCGATTGGATGGCCGTGCGCAATCGCGCCGCCTTCCACGTTAACGATATCCTCGGCCAGACCGAGCTCCCGGGTCAGGGCAAGGACGATGGCGGCAAAGGCTTCGTTGATCTCGATGCGCTCGATATCACCCATGCTCCAGCCGGCACGTGCCAGTGCCTGTTGCACCGCCGGTACCGGGCCCAGGCCGAAATAGCCGGGCTCCACCGCGCCGATGCCGTAACTCACCAGCCGCGCCATGGGCTCAAGGCCACGGCGTTCCGCCCAGGCGCGATCAGCGACGATCATTGCTGCCGCACCCGTGTTCAGCCCAGGGGCGTTACCGGCGGTAATGGTGCCGTCCTTGCGGAAGGCCGGCCTGAGTTTGCCGAGGCCCTCGGCGGTGGCGTCGGGGCGATTGTGCTCATCGCGCCCGAAGGCCGCCGTGCCCTTGTGGGATGTGACTTCGACCGGCACGATCTCGGCGTCGAAGCGTCCTGCCGCCTGAGCCTCGCTGAAG
>NZ_JBSXNZ010000046.1:0-15650 GCF_056857895.1 Marinobacter sp. B-21 | reverse complement strand
CGGTGACGACCTGTTTTTCGAAAGGCGTGTTGTTGAGCACACGGAAAAATTGATCCAGCTCGGTCTGAAGCGCACTGCCAGGCTGGTTAAGCAGAAAAAGGATCAGATTACGGAAGGTGAGATAGCGTTTTCGGGTGAAATCGCACGCATTTTGGCGATGAGTAGCAATGAATTCCGGGCTATCCAGCAAACTGGTTAATTTATGTACAATTTTTAAGCAGGATCTCGCTGGTGGGGTCAACCGTTGGATTGGATTTATGGCTCAATTCAGTGACTCCTGAGTTGGTTTGTGGACCCTAATTATATGATATTTTTAGTGAAATGTCTTAAGTTGATGGCATTGCCAGTTTACGACCGTCGTCATGGCGCATAAGAGCTGATATCCGATATAGTCCGCGAACAATGCTTTTATTATATATCATGCTCGCTTACTTTTGTACTCCTTAGTAAGATGGCTGAACCTTATGCGTAATCAGGCAAAATTAAGATGTCCCGTTTCTTGAAATTCCTCCAGACTATGTTTTAAAGCCTACTGCAAGGCTATTGTCGCTCAAGTCTCAGGTGTTTTTCATTGGGGGAGCCCGAGTGGCTTGGAGGACGGGTTTAGGGCGACGTGTTGTCCGGTCTTTTGTCGTCCATCATGCTTAGCTGTAAAAATAAAAGTCGTTTTTTTTCCTCTGTTTCACGGCATACATGGCCATGTCTGCCCGCTCTACCAGCGTTTCCGCCCCCGCCCCGTCTTCAGGGTACATTGCAATCCCGATGCTGGTTCCGATAGAGACACGAAGGTCGGTGCCCTCAAACTGAAAAGGGGTTTCGAGCGAGTTCAGAAGTTTGCGTGCGACCGTTGCGGCGTCCTTTTTTTCGTCAAGCGAGGGCAACAGGACCGTAAATTCATCACCACCATAGCGGGCAAGGGTATCCCCCTCTCGCAGACAATGTGTCAGACCGGCGGCGACTTTTTGCAACAGCTGATCGCCAACCCCATGCCCGTAGGTATCGTTTACCGCTTTGAAATCGTTCAGGTCGATAAAAAGCACGGCAAGCTTCTGCCCATTACGGCTCGCCTGACTGACAGCCAAGGTAAGTCGGTCCATAAACAGGCTCCTATTCGGCAGCCCGGTCAGTGTATCGTGAGAAGCATGAAACTCCATCAATGCCAGTGTCCGTTTGTGCTCCGTGATGTCCCGCACAATGCCCAAAAAAAGAGGCTTTGCTGGAGGGGGCTTTGCATAAGTTAGCGCGGTGTCGTTCGCCTCGAGCGGAGAGGCAACTGTAATGTCACAATCCAGGTAACCGATCCCTCCATGGTAAGTTTTAAGTTTGATCTCTTGGGTTACTGACTCTCCCACCTCGTTCTTACCAAATAACAGTGGAAGCTTAGCGATGTCACCCTCATGAACGAGCCGAGAAAACGGTTGGCCAATCAGCTCCTCTGTCGGTAATCCCAAGAGACTCTCGGAGTGATGATTCAGATAGTTGATGCACTTGCGCTCATCCAGTGAAAAAACCAGATCCGGAAGATGATCAAGTGTGTGCTTAAAAAAATCGGCCGTTAGCGGGTTAGACCAGCCCGTAGCCGCCTGAGAGCGGGCCTGCCGTCGTTCTAAAACCGTGCCGCCGACAGCCCGAATTAATTCATCTACATCGTAGGGCTTTCTTAGATAATCGCAGGCACCCAGCTTGAATGCTTGCCTGACGATGCGATAGTCGGAATGCCCGCTGATAATGATGACCGGAGCGTCAACGCCCGTTTCTTTCAACCAGGCCATGATCTCTAAACCGCTCTTTCCAGGCATGCGGATATCCAACAAAACCAGATCATAGGCATTCTCTCGTAATCGCTGGCAGACGGCGTCGCCATCCTCGGCACCGTCAACCTCGAACCCCTTGTCACGCAATATCGAGCATAAACTGTTAAGCAACCGCGGCTCATCGTCACCAATGAGCAGCCGCCCCAAATACTCTGAAGTTTCGCCGGTGACGTGGGGAGTTATATCAACGTCATCACTGGCGGAGTTTTCGCTGTAGTATTGCAAGATGGACACCAGTATGTCGGAGCAAGGGATTTGCTCCGATGATCAACCCGATAATAATAAACTGTACATTTTGACCTCACTAAAAAGCCTGAAGTCATCATCTCCCGCTTTTGGCCGCAGAGATGAAATGCGTTCATAAATTGCGTGTTAAGAAAGCCCCGATACAACAACCACGCCCCTGATCTACAGCGGAAAGTCAGTTTGAAGAGACGCACTGAGCGCTTTGGTTAGTTCGCTCGGTAAACCAATGGCTTATTGATCGTCTGCCACTAATCTCCAGGTGGTTACTTCCGCCGTTGAGATCCCTTCATTTTTGAAAACGCGCTTTACAGAAGCTTGCACGGGCCCATGTCACCATAGGAAATTATTGGACGTGTATGGACCCCCTCCTCTATTGCGGTGGTGTGGACCTCTGTGGAAACTCTGTTTAACTCACTTGCGTGCTTCCGATAGCGCCTTCACATGCTAGCCGCAGCCATGCTGTGGTCATAGCCCGTCTCATTCTTTACCAATGCCCAGGCGCAGGCCGGACAAACGTGCCAGTGGTGGCGCCACCAAGATCGGGGCTCGCTGGTAAGGGCGTGCCAGCCAAAGCAACACCGGCAGCAGGCGCGCTGGCGGTGTGCCAGCGGTCAGATCAGCCGCCCTATCAGGGCGGATCAGTTATCGCTGGTGTCAGCCAGGTAGGCTCCGTCCTCGTCATGGACTTCCTGGCCGGTCACCGGCGGGTTGAAGGCGCAGATCAGGCGCATGTCCTCGGTACCACCGTACAGAGTGTGCTTGTCATGGTTGTCCAGGGCATAGAGGGTACCGTCGGTAATCTCGTGAACTTCACCCGTGGCGAGGTCCTTGATGCGCCCGTTACCGGCAACGCAGTAAACGGCTTCCAGGTGGTGCTTGTACCAGAAAGTGTGCTCGGAGCCTGCCTTGATGATGGTTTCGTGGAAGGAAAATCCCATTCCGTCCTTCTTGAGCAGCAGGCGGCGGCTGGTCCACTGCTTGTCGCTGACTTCACGCTCGGTACCAATGATGTCCTGAACTTTAACGATTTTCATGGGCGTATCTCATGGTTGGTTGGCCAGAATCGGGCTAAAACGTCTTATAGTATAAACATTAGGCATCTATATAGTTCAAGCGGCCCTTTCCTCCCGCCACTGGTCATACCCCTCTAGCGCTTCCCGGCTGTCATTGCCCGGTGTGGCCGCTCCGAACGCCGCGAGATGCTTAGCGTGCGATATTTTCCGTCTCGTGAGGTGGCCCTAGACACGTGCGTCACCGACTCTGCTGGATCGCGTTCTGCGACGATGGCGGGTGACGCATGGCCTCACTTGCCTGCAGCGCCGGAGGCGTGGACCTCCGGCGCATCATCAGCGCCGGAACAAGGGCGGCCAGGAAGATCGCGCCGACGATAAAGAAGCTGTCCCGGTACCCCAGCATGTTGCCCTGGCTGTAGATCACGCGGCCAAGATAGTTCATCGCCCCGGCCTGGCGTATCGCTTCCGGCACGCCAGCCTGTGCAAGCAAGCCGGTTACTTCGCGCAGCATATCGGCCGTCGCGCTGTTGCCTGCATGCTGCGCGGCCGTGAAGCTGTCTACGTAGAGCTGAGACCGCCGTTCCAGAGCGATGGAAAGAAGGTTGACGCCAAACGCCCCGCCGAGTTGGCGCACGAAGTTGATTGCGCCGGAGCCCTGACCGAGTAGCGTCATGGGTAGCGCCTTGAGGGCGCCGGCGTTCAGGCTCGGCATAATGAAACCAAGGCCGATACGCCCCAGCATGATCCACCAGGCGAACAGCCAGAACGAGGTATTGGTATCCACGCCGGTCATCAGAAACGATGACAACGCGAAGACCGCGAGCCCGAACATGACCGTGGCATAGGCGGGCGTCTTGTCGGTCAGCCGCCCCGCAATGGGGAAGACCAGGGCCAGAATCAGACCCGCCGGCATCAGCAGCAGGCCCGAGCGCGTCGGCGTGTAGCCCTGGATCGTCTGCACGAACAGCGGAATCAAGAAGGTCGAACCGTAGATTCCCGCCCCGAAAATGAAGGCCACCACGGACGCGCCGGCATAGACCCGGTTCGTGAAGAGCTTGAGATTGAGCATGGGCGCGGGTGTGCGCAGCTCCCAGACGATGAAGCCTATGCCCGAGACAAGGGCGACGGCGAAGTCGCGCAGGATGGAATCGGAGAACCATCCGTCACGTTGTCCATTCGACAGGCCGTTGAGCAAGGTCACGAGGAACACGGTCATCAGTCCGAAGCCGATCCAGTCAAACCGGCGCGGCGGACCGGAGGCTGCGCGCCCCGGCATGAAGATCGTGGCCAGGAACAGGCCGATGAGGCAGAACGGCACGGCCATGAAGAACACATACCGCCAACTAAAGCTGTCGACCATGATGCCGCCCAGCGTAGGGCCGAGCGCCGGGGCCAGCACCACACCAATGCCGTAAATTCCCATGGCCGACCCGCGTTTCTCCGGCGGGAAGACCAGGAAGATCGTCTGCATGGCGAGCGGCTGGAGGATGCCGGCCGCGCCGCCTTGCAGGACGCGGGCCAGGATCAGCACGCCCTCGGCGGGGGCGAGCCCGCCCATGGCGGAGGCGGCGATAAAGACTGTTAGCGCCAGCATAAAGGTCGCGCGCTGGCCGAGGGTCTCGACCATCCAGGCATTCAGCAGCATGGTCCCGGTCATTGCGGCGAGGAAGCCGGTGGAGAGAAGTTGCGCCTTGTCCTGGCCCATGCCGAAAGCGCCCATGATATCCGGCAGGGCTACATTGACGATGGTGGCGGTCAGGATAGTGGCGATCGTGCCCATCATGACCGTCGCCGTGACCAGCCAGCGATAGGACGGGCCGAAGCGGGCGAATAGCCCCTCGATACTGTCCGGCCGGGGCGCGCTAGTCATCGGCTCTCGCCTCCAGCTCCACCATCATACCCGGCTTGAGTTCGCCGCCGTCCTGCTGCACCGCGATGCGCACTGGCAGGCGCTGGGTGATCTTGGTGAAATTGCCGCTCGGGTTGGGGTTGGGCAGCAGGGCGAACTCGCTGGTGGCGGACTGCCCGACGCGCGTGACCCTGCCCTCAAAGCGCCGCCCCGGCAGGGCATCGACAGTGATCGTCACGGTCTTTCCCGGCCGGAAGAAGCGGATGTCGGTCTCTTTGACGTTCGCCTCGACGCGCACCCGCTGCGGGTCATGCACCATCAGCAAGCGCTGGCCGGGGGTGACATATTCGCCCTTGTCCACGAAGACCCGGTCCACAACGCCGTCGAATGGCATGACGAGGGTGCGATCTTCGAGGTCGAGCGCCGCCCGGGCCTTTTGTGCACGCAGACGCTGTTCCTCCGGGCCGAGTTCGGCGAGCTGGGTGCGGAGCACCGTGAGTTCCCCGCGCGCGGCTTCAGCCTCGACAAGGGCGGCGCGGGCATTTTCCAAGTCCGCCTGGGCGCTCAACGCCTGTTGTTTTGCCGTCTCCAGCGCCGCCCGCGTCTGGTCCAGGCGCGCACGGTTGATGGCGCCGCTCGGCGCCAGCTTCTCCGCCCGGTCATTGTCCTGTCTGGCCAGATCGCGTTGCGCCGTCGCTCCTGCCAACGCGGCCTCCGCCGCCCTCACCGCTGCCTGTTTGGCGGTAATACGACTTTGCGTCTGACGGTCGGTGAGAGCGATGCGCGCTTCGATTTCCTCGCGGCGGCGGGCAATCCCGGCGAGTTGCGCGGCAAGCTCCTCGACGCGGAGGCGGCTTTCCCGGTCGTCGATCCGCATCAAAACCCTGCCTCTCTGCGCGGCATCCCCCTCGGTCACTTCGAGCGCCGTCACCCAACCGGGAACCCGGCTGCTCATGGCAACAATGTCGGCGGCGACACGGGCGTCCGTCACAAAGACATGCGTGAACTGCTGATACGACCACCAGCCACCTCCTCCGAGAACGATCAGCGCCGCCAGAATCGCGCCATACCGTCGCCATGGCCGGATGCGGGCAGGAGGTGAAACCGCCTCTGACCCAGCCTCCGTCTCCTTGTCGGGGACTGTGCGCAGGTCGGTTTCCGGATCGTCGCCCTGGCGTTCGAGACGGGTCACATGCTGGTCCACGGCCTACCCCTCATCGGTCTTCGTCCGCAAGCCGCATCGCCCTTGGCGTGCCGCCCAGCTTGCCGGCGATCTGCTCCAAGACCTTCAGGCAAGTCGTTACCTCGGCTTGGGAGAGGTCGGAGAAGATTTGCGCGCGCACCGCCGCTGCGGTTGCTTCGATGCGTTCCAGAACAGGGGCGGCCTCCGCGCGCAGGTGAACCGATTTGGTGCGGCGGTCGCTAGCTTCTGTCCGGCGTTCGATCAGCCCCTCGGCTTCAAGCCGGTCCAGCGTGCGTACCAGGGTCGGCCCCCGCACTCCGACCGCCTCGGCCAATTCACGCTGGGTTGCCGCCTGGGGCAGGCGAGAGAGATGTAACAGGGTCAACCAGCGGGACTCGGTGAGGCCAAAGGTGGCCAGCCGCCGGTCGATTTCGGCGCGCCACAGCCGGGCGACCAGCCCGAGGCGAAGGCCGAATTGTTCCTGATCGTCGAGGGGCTTCGTCATCTCATTGCCTGCATCATTATGTAGCTGTACTATAATCAATAGATAGCTATGTATCAAATTGCGAGGGATGTAGGCCCCGAAGGCTGCACTGTCTAGAGCAGAGGACCGGGAAAGGCGTTCCATCCCGATCACAGAAAGGAGCACCACGATGTACCGGACGATCCTCCTAGCCTATGACGGCAGCCGGCAAGGCCGTGAGGCGCTGGATCAGGGGGCCGAGCTGGCTTCGCTTTGCCAGGCTCGTGTCTATCTCCTCGCCGTCGTCGCCCATGAACTGGGTGTCGCGCTCGCTGAAGCGGCGGCCCCCTCAGACCTGCCGGAGCGAGAATATCAGGAAGTGCGCCGCGTGCTGACGGAGGGCGCGGAAGCGCTGCGGCGGGCGGGACTTTCCGTCGACACGCGCCTCGCCGCGGGCAACCCCGCCGAGGAGATCGGCCGAATGGCGCACGAGGTCGGCGCGGATCTGGTCGTGGTCGGTCACCGCGAACAGAGCGCGCTGGCCCGGTGGTGGCACGGCTCCGTCGGCGCTTCACTGCTCGCCCACGCGCCATGCAGCCTGCTGGTGGCCGTTGCGGACCGGTAGTTGTCGAGGAATATGTCGCAGGGTCTTCATCAAGGTCTTCGCCGGCTAGGAGTCTACGCGGCAGAAGCCACGTTATGGCAGAATAGATCAAAATTCTTCAGCAGCAGGAAGTCTGATGGGAACCACCTTCCGCCCGTATTCGCCCGACCAGGAATTGCTCCTTCCCCCAAGCCTGAACGAGTGGCTGCCTGAAGGCCATCTGGCGTATTTTGTCAGCGATGTCGTCGAGGAGCTGGATTTAAGTGCGCTTTATGCCCGTTACGACGGTGACGGCCGGCGCAATTCCCCCTTCGATCCACGGATGATGCTGAAGGTTCTGATCTACGCCTACGCGACGGGCACATTTTCATCCCGCAAAATCGCCCGGAAGCTGGAAGAGGACGTGGCCTTCCGGGTACTGGCAGCAGGCAATTTTCCCAGGCATCGAACCATTTGCGATTTCCGCAAACAGCATCTGGCGGCGTTCAAGGCTGTGTTTATTCAGGTCGTCCGGATCGCCCAGGAAGCGGAACTGATCACTTTGGGGACACTTGCGATTGATGGCACCAAGGTTCGGGCCAACGCGAGCAAACACAAGGCCATGAGTTATGGCCGTATGCAGGAAGAAGAGAAACGCCTGTCCAAAGAGGTGGATGAGCTGTGCCGCCAGGCTCGTCGAACGGATGAAGAGGAAGATCAGCAGTTCGGCCCGGATCAACGCGGTGATGAACTCCCTGAAGAGCTTCAGCACCGCCAGGCACGACTGGACAAGATCCGTGCCGCCAAGGAGAAGCTGGAAGCGGACCAGAAGGAGCGGGACAAGGCCCGGGGCCGCTCTCCGGACGACGATCGCCGCTCACCCCGTGGTGGCCGGAATTTCAAACGGGATTACGGGGTACCGGACGACAAGGATCAGAGTAACTTCACCGATCCCCAAAGCCGGATTATGAAAACCTCAGATGGGTTCCAGCAATGCTACAACGGCCAGCTGGCCGTTGATGGTGAGTTCCAGCTTATTGTTGCCAATCATCAGGGTAGTAATCCCAGTGATAACGGTTGTTTGCTGCCCTTACTGAACGAGGTGAAAGACACCTTGGGTACCTATCCCCGGCAGTGTCTGGCCGATGCCGGCTACCGTAAGGAAGATGATCTTCAGACCCTGGAGTCCAAGGATATTGATGGTTATGTGTCACTGCGACGGGAAGGCAGAAAACCCGGAGAAATAGATGCGACCCGGTATCCGGCGACGGCGCGGATGGCGGAGAAACTGGCCACCGCAGCCGGACGATCCGTTTATGGGCAGCGCAAGCACTTGATTGAAGCGGTCAACGGCTGGATCAAGAATGTGCTGGGGTTCCGGCAGTTCAGTCTGCGAGGTCTCAACGCGGTACAAGGTGAATGGGATCTGGTCTGCCTGTCGCTCAACCTCAGGCGGATGAGCACACTGATGAGACTGATGTAGAAAATCTGAGGGATACTTTGCCGTATAGAGTGCCCAATGTACGGCTGTCATCTTGCCTGTAGCCAGGACGGTGGCGGAAAATCGAGATTTAGCCTGGCTGGATATCTCGGTCGGCCGCGACCATGAGCCCAACCGTTTGTCAGGTGCAGTGGGAATGTTGGCTTAAAATACTTCTGCCGCGCAGACTCCTAGCCGAACGGTTTTTTGTCGACTACCGTGATAGAGGTACTCAGGCTTGCCCAGGTTCGGCTCATTCCCTTTGTTTCGCACTTGTTCACACACAACCCCTTGGCCCTCCCGACAATCTAAGTTGGTTGCTTCTTAATCCCAAAGCAATGCTCCTCTGCGGGAAATTCGCCGGCTCTGACCTCTCTTTCATACAGCGCAAACACATCCTTGATTTGGGCGCTCAGATCGACGTACTTTTTGGCAAATTTCGGCGTGTAGTCAGAGAACAAGCCTAGGATATCCTCCGTTACCAGCACTTGGCCATCACACTCGGGAGATGCGCCAATACCAATGGCAGGAATGGTTAAAGATTGCGTAACACGCCGCGCGGCGGCTTCAAATACCCCTTCAATTAAGACTGAGAACGCGCCTACAGACTCAAAAGCCTGTGCTTCTTCAACCAACCGTTTGGCTGCAGCCTCATCTCTGCCCTGGGCCTTAAATCCGCCCATAGTGTTTGCATGCTGAGGACGCAAGCCAATATGTGGCATTACCGGTATACCACGACTGACCAGGAACTCCACCGTTTCAACAAGCTCTAACCCACCTTCAACCTTGATGCCCTGAGCACCAGTTTCTGTCAGTAAGCGCGCCGCGTTTCGGAAAGCCAGCTCCTTGCTTTCTTGATACGAGCCATAGGGCATATCGATAACGACGCAGGCTTTCTGGCTGCCACGCACCACTGCTGCACCATGGTTAATCATCATATCCAGAGTAACGGGCAGCGTAGAATCGTATCCGTAAGCCACCATCCCTGTGGAATCCCCGACGATGATCAGATCGACAAAAGGGTCCATGAGTTCTGCCATGGGCTTCGTGTATGCTGTAAGGGAAACAATGCTACCTCGTCCTTTCATGGCCTGAATCTTAGAGGTTGTTATCTTCTGGCTGGAAGTATGAGTACTCATATTCACTCCTATCTGAGGTGGACCCAATCAGTTGGACAACCTGATGGTGTCCCTAAGCTATGATCCGGTTGTTTCCCTGGCTCAGGCTGCCAGAGATATGGATTGCCCGTAGTACACCTCATCGGGCGTTTGGTAATCAAGGGTTTGGTGGTACCGGGTCTGATTGTAATGCCGGAAGTACCGGTGGAGCGCCTGCTTCAAGTGTCGGCCATCCTCGAAGGCAGTGAGGTAGACGCACTCGTGTTTGACGCTGCGCCAGAGCCGTTCCACAAAGATGTTGTCATGGTAGCAGCCTTTACCGTCCATGCTGATCCGGAGGCCATGCTCTTTGAGAACGCTTGTGAAGGCCTCGCTGGTGAACTGGACGCCCTGATCGGTGTTGAAGATCTCCGGTGTTCCGTGGCGCTGTAGGGCCTCCTCCAGTGCATCGACGCAGAAGTCTGTGTCCATGGTGTTGGAGATCCGCCAGGACAGCACCTTGCGGCTGTACCAGTCGATGATGGCGACCAGATACATGAAGCCCCGGGCCAGCGGCACGTAGCTGATGTCAGTTGCCCAAACCTGGTTGGGACGATCGATCTTCAAGCCCTTGAGCAGGTACGGGTACACCTTGTGCCCGTCGCCCGGAACACTGGTTCTTGGTCGCGGGTACACGGCCTGAATGCCCATGGTGCGCATCAGCCGCTGCACCCGTTTCCGATTGACCCGGTAGCCCTGGTGCTGCAAGTGGACCCGCATCTTGCGAGAGCCATAGTACGGCGTTTCCAGGTGCTGCTGATCAATCAGATACATCAGATGCAAATCCTCCTGACATTGCTCACGAGGGACGTAGTACACCGATGAGCGGCTCAGCTTGAGCAGCTCACACTGGCGCGAAAGGCTGATCTTGGGATGACCTCGCTCGATCATCGCCAACCGCTGTTGACGGCTTACTGATCGAGCTTGCGCGACAAAAAATCGCGTTCCACCGTCAGTCGGCCAATCTCGCGGTACAGCTCGTCTGTGCTGGGTTCATCGGATTGCTTGCCGGCCTTCTTCTTGCCTTCGAAGAGACCCGGGGCATTCTCCAGCAACTCGCGCTTCCAAGTGCTGACCATGGTGGGGTGGATCTGGAAACGGGCAGCGATTTCGGATGTGGTCTGGTCACCCTTGAGGGCGGCCAGGGCGACTTTGGACTTGAACGATGCGCTGTATTGCTTGCGTTTCTTGCTCATGATTCTCCTCCTTGTGGAGATGATGAATCAGAGCTTAGGCTCCTGTCCAAAATTTGGGGTCCACTTCAATCCTTGATCAGTTAAATCACAACGAAATTGAGAAACCGCACCACACCAAACACCACAACGCCCGAGACAACCGGCCACCCCAGGGACTTTGTTTTCCACCAGACTAGCAGGGTTACGCATCCCCCAACAGCCGTTGCAACCCAGGCATTCAGGGTGCCGGCTGCGGGAACCAGCGAAGCCCCCAGCATGGCCGCAATCATCACCGGGCCGAGCACCCCGAGCCACCTGGGCATGGCCGCTGTACCGCCCTGACTGTCTTCCCGAGCCAGACGCCTCTGCATCCACACCAGTGGTAACAAACGCATTAACAATGTACCCGCTGCGGCAACCATCACCGCAACCCACAGCTCACCAGCCATGCGTTAAACCTCCGCCCGTGTATTGGATTGCATCACAAAGAACACCGCCGCGCCCAGAAGCGCCGCAACCGGTATCGCCATATTGGGCAGGCCATTAGCCGCGAACAACAACGCCACGACAATGGCACACCCGAGCGCTGCAGCCCATAACCAGGAAGTGAATCTCGGGGCCAATAGAACCACAAACAGGGCCGGTAGCGCGAAGGGCATAACGTCATTCAGTAATGGCCAGCGCCCGGTCAGCTCCTGCCCCACAAAAGCTCCTAGGGCCGTGCCCCCTACCCAACTGAACCAGGCCAGCAACATGGCGCCAGTGAACCACCCCAGGCGTTCCGAGGGTGGCAACGCCGGCAGGCGGGTGTGCGCCAGAGCGAAGACCTGATCCGTCAGCCCGTGCATCAACCAGAACCACCACCGGTTCCCGTTGAGCCAGGGGGCCAGGTTCGGGGCATAAACCAGATGCCGGGCATTGATCAGCAGCGTCATCACAACCACAAGCCACAAGGGGGCTCCCGACGCCACCATGCCAACAAACAGGAACTGGGAGGCACCCGCATAGATAACCAGGGAGATGATGATGGCTTCCCAGCTGCTGAAACCGGCCTGATTGGCGATCAGGCCAAACGAAATCGCCACCGGAATGTAGCCACCGAGCAGCGGAGTCGCATCCCGTACCCCACTCACCCACGCGCGCCCGCCCGCACTGATTGCCTGGTCGCTCATGATTCCTCACCTTCTTTCTGATACACGATGGTGACCAGTAACGTGGCCCAGGAGTCCCGGGTGCGATAAAGGTGAGGTTGCTCCGCATCGAAGGTGTGACTCTGCCCAGCCCGCAAATGCTGGCTGTGGCCAGTGACACCGACTTCCAGCTGACCACTGACAACGGTAACGGATTCCTCTGCTCCCGGCGTATGGCTCTCCGCCATGCGTGTGGTATTGGGAGCGCACGACATCCAGTAAGCGTCTACCCGGGGATTGTCTTCCCCCTGATCCACAAGCCGGACCTGCACACCTTCCTCACCAACCGGCACACGGATCGGGGCAACGAGGTTGCCGAAGGGGACATTAAGCTGAACCGCCAGTCGCCAGATGGTATCCAGGGTCGGATTCCCATTTCCCTGTTCCAGGCGGGAAAGATTCGACTTGGCAACACCTGCAGCGGCGGCCAGCCCCGAGAGCGACCATCCGCGAGCTACCCGAAGGGACTGAAGGTGTCGCCCCAGGGTTTCGAGAGAATGCTGATCCATGTAAACCACTTCCAATGTTCCATTTATAGAACGTTCTACAAAAGGAACAAGGAAATGTCAATTATGAGGTGCTAATAGCGGCAGCATCCTAGTGCTACTAAGGCTCTCGTTCGCATCCGGCTAACAGCAAGGAGGTGCCGCCTGACGCGCCGTCACTGCAATTAACCAGCGGGCATTCACCAAGGCATTGTCTACGTATTTATCAGTGCCAAATGGAAGATTTAATGAGATGCGTATCCGGGGCGCCTCGTCCAGCAACACCAGGTGATGCTCCACGTTCTAGATGGTGACATGCTTCGTACTCTCTAACCCTATTTCTACCATCCCCACAGTGTTGCCAATCAGCATCACCGAGATACTAACTTCTTCACGGGTTCGAACCACGGAACAACTGCATGCTCCCAGCTTCCTGATCTCTTTTCTATGTCCTATACGTTTCAAACCGACCTTTTTGCCAGCAATGCCCACACCCCAGCAGAAGACAAGAGAGTGCCGCCCACCACATTAAAACGACGTTGTGCTCTGGGCGAGGTGAGAAACCGACGGGCCGATGCGGCAAACAGAGCGTACAGTGTTGCGTTGATCGTGGCCAAGACCACGAATGTAATCGCCAGAAGCCAGAGCTGCTGCGTAACGTTCGCGGCTGGCGTCACAAACTGGGGCAAGAACGCAACGAAAAAAACAATTCCTTTTGGGTTAAGGGCGGTTACCAGATAGGTATTGAGGAACAATTTCCATCTCGATCCACCCCCTGCTGTCTTTTCGATTCCTCCAATTTGAACACCAGAACGTAGAAGCTTAATTCCCAGGTAAAGGAGGTAAAGACCTCCGGCCCACTTGACCACTGTGAACCAAAACGCTGAGGTGGTTAAAAGAGCTCCCAAGCCTAGTAGAGAAAACAGAAGAGCAGTGGAGTCTCCGAGAGCAACGCCATTATTGTGGAATCGACCTGCACGCCCGCAACCTGTATGTCTGCATCATCGACCAGCAAGGCGAGGTGTTGCTGCACAAGGAAGTCAAAGCCCGCCCGGAATCGCTGTTGGCTCTGCTAGAACCCTTTCGTGATGACCTGGTGGTCGGGGTCGAGTGCATGCACTGCTGGTACTGGATCTCGGACCTGTGCGAAGAACACGGCATCAACTTCATTCTGGGCCATGCGCTGTACATGAAGGCGATCCACGGCGGTAAAGCCAAGAACGACCGCATCGATTCCTTCAAGATCGCGATGCTCATGCGGGGCGGTAATTTCCCATTGGCTTACGTCTACCCCAAGGAGATGCGGGCCACCCGCGATCTGTTGCGCCGTCGCACTCGCATCGTCCGGCATGGGGCCATGCTCAAGGCCCACGCTGTGAACACTCTGGGGCAGTACAATATGCCGCCCAGCAAAGCCAACCTCAACAACCCTGGCGGCCGCTCACAACTGACCGCTGCGTTTACCGATCCAGATGTTCAGCGCAACGTCGATCTGGACCTGGCGATCGTCGACTGTTACCAGCACGAACTCAAAAAGCTTGAATGGCACCTGGAGCAGCAAGCCAAGAAACACGACCCGGCATCACTCAATGTGCTGAAAACCATTCCAGGAGTCGGTCGAATCCTGGCCCTGACCATTCTCTACGAAGTCGGCGATATCCAGCGCTTCGAATCGGTTCAGAAATTCGCGTCCTACGCTCGCCTGGTGAAGTGCAAGGCGGAATCCGCCGGCAAGGTTTACGGCACTCAGGGCAACAAGATCGGCAATGCCCATCTGAAGTGGGCGTTCTCAGAAGCTGCTGTGCTGTTCATCCGTAACAACGACAAGGCCAAGCGCTACGTTGAGAAGCTTCAGAGGCGGATGAACAAGGCCAAGGCCCTGTCGGCCCTGGCCCACAAGCTGGGACGAGCGGTGTACTTCATGCTCAAAGACAAACGGGTGTTCGATGAACAACGGTTCCTGAAAGGTTAGTCACGCCTCGGGCTGAGCATGACGTCTAACTGGATCAGAAAGGATGACACCGAAGACTGCGAGTCCGCTGACTGGTACGCCGATGCCGAAGCGGTTTTCTGTCACCGATGTCGAAACCAGATGCCTTGATTGGCCAGCCCGTGGGCGTGCCTTAATACCATGAGCCAGTGCGCTTACACCGGTCCTGAGCCTGACACTAACTGGAGCCATGCAGCCCGACACCTTGAATAGTGCCAGTGACCGGTTAACCGATGAATGTCTGGTGCCCCTGACCCACTGATGGAACGACCGGTCAGGCGGTGGCCTAAAGCCACGTAAGAGAGCCCCTATATGTGTTTGCTGTAAGTGCCTGACAGCTCCGCGAGACTGACGAAGCAGGCGTTCTTGCTCATGGGTTTAGGTTGGCCGCTGGCGCGGCCAAAAAAATGACTATTGCCTGTTGATTCCGAGAAGGCTCATATGTATTATAAATCAGTGACTTTGGTGCTCATGAGAGCGCTGTTTCCAGAGAAGCCGAACTTCTCGTACAACCCCTGAGCATCGCGGGTTTGCAATACCATTTGGGTTCCTTTTACAGCCGGGTGAGCAACCAAGCATTCCATGATCCACTGCCCCAAGCCAGTGCCCCGATACTCGGGCTCAACCACAATATCCGCTACCCAGGT
Organism: Marinobacter sp. B-21; assembly: GCF_056857895.1. Classification (NCBI taxonomy): domain Bacteria; kingdom Pseudomonadati; phylum Pseudomonadota; class Gammaproteobacteria; order Pseudomonadales; family Marinobacteraceae; genus Marinobacter; species Marinobacter sp. B-21. The sequence goes on along the minus strand of NZ_JBSXNZ010000046.1, from coordinate 375 downwards.
GAACGTAGCACTATCGGTGACTGCCCGCCCAAAACCAATCTGTGTGGGACCATGGTAAAGGCTGAAACAAATAGAGCCAGCAACCATGCGCTCTACTGTTTCCGTGGGACGGCGGTCACCCCAATAGGTTGCAGCAAGCAAGCGGTGAACGACATCCAGTTGCACCTTGGATGTATCGTCAGTTATTAGGTAATCATCCTTGCGCCATTCCATTGATCGCTACTCCCTGATTTATAACACCTAAGCATTTAATGGTCGTGCGCAGCATGACCTTTAAATGTCTGTTGGACTAAGCCGCCGGCACCGAAGCTGCCGGGCGACGCATAAGGGTAAAGTAATCGGGAGGCAAGGCTCGGAACGGTGAGGCTGGCTGCC
>NZ_JBSXNZ010000045.1:0-36338 GCF_056857895.1 Marinobacter sp. B-21 | reverse complement strand
TACGGCGTGGTGATGTACGTGCTGTCGCCAAAGAGCAAGAACGCGAATTCGTTTTACAAGGGCGCGGACGATAACGGCAATCCGGTGGGGCAGTGGTCACTGACGGCGAGTATTTTTATCAGCTGGATCTTCGCCAAGTCGGTCACCAACGCGGCCAACCTCGGTGCGGCCTATGGCGTGACCGGCGGCCTGGCTTACGCGAGTTACTGGCTGTCGATTCCCGTAGCCGGTTACATCATCTACCTGATCCGGACCCAGACCGGTGCCCGTAGCCTTCAGGATTTCCTGACCTCCCGGTTCGGGCGGTTTGCGGCGCTGGCGTTTGCCGCTGCGATTTTGATCCGTTTATACAATGAGGTGTGGAGCAACACCGCCGTGGTCGGTGGCTATTTCGGGTTGCCGGGCGAGTGGGAGTACTACACAGCGGCGATGGTGTTCACGGTATTTACCCTGGCCTACAGCCTGAAAGGCGGGTTGCGGTCCTCGATCTTTACCGACGTGATCCAGGCCTTTGTGTTTGTGTTCTTTGTCGGAGCGGTGCTGTTCCTGATTATTCCGGCCAACGATACCAGTGCCCTGCTGAGCAATGGCGAGTTCAGGCTTGATGCCGGCTTTGATCTGCTGCTGGTGGCCCTGCTGCAGATGTTCAGTTATCCGTTTCATGACCCGGTGCTGACCGACCGGGGCTTTGTGAACAAGGAAAAAACCATGCTCAAGAGCTTTGTGGTCGCGGGGCTGCTGGGCTTTGTGGCGGTGTTTATTTTCAGTCTGGTTGGTGTTCATGCCCGTTTGAACGGAATCGAGGCCATGGGTAATGCGCCGGCAGCCGTAGGGCAGTCCCTGGGGCTGGCGGCCTTGTTCTTCATGAGTGTGGTAATGATGACCTCGGCCGGCTCAACACTCGATTCCACCTTCACCTCGCTGGCGAAATCGCTCGCTGTGGATCTGCCGCGGCTCGCGCGGCGGGCGCAGGATCGCCTTCCCGGCATTCGTGTGGGGGCGGTGGTGATGATTATCTTCGCCTTCGCGGGCAACCTGCCGATGTTCGCCGGCACCGATATCCTCAAGGCCACCACCATATCCGGCACCATGGTGATGGGGCTGGCGCCGGTGTTCCTGTTTTATCGCTTTACCCGTTGGTCACCCTGGAGTTTTCATCTGAGTTTCTGGACCGGTCTGAGCCTGGGGGTTCTGCTGGCTGTGGGCCTGATTCCATCAGGCTGGGCCATTGGTGAAGGCAAGTACGCCATGCTGCTGGGCGTAAACGCCTGGGGCTTTCTGATCTGTACGGCCGGGTTCTTTGTTCCGCTGGTGCTTCGACGCCTGGCGGGGCGTTCCCTGGCGGCGCGCCAGGCCTGATATTTGGAGGCCTAAAGATTTTTGTGGTGCATGGGGTCCCGAGTCATTGGCAGGCCGGTTCGGCAGCGGGGGTCTTCTATCGGAACCGGATGCCCAGTGGCACGCCCCCGAAGTGGCACGTCCCTGAGTCGCGCGGATATCGTTTTTCCTTCCACTGTTTAATCAATTTGTCACTGGCGAATGGGACAATCCGGGCTATTCTGAAAGAGTGAGCCGGGGCACCCCGTCGGGCAGGTTCAGGGCTTAACTTGAAATATATTTTGTGGTCTATATAATTCAACACTAACTTTTTGACACGAACTGATCACGCTATGACATCAGAAGGATCGAATACCACCGCCATCACGCTTCGCACTCCGGTGAAGGATGATGGCTTCAGGCTCCACCAGCTGGTGGCAGAATGCCCGCCGCTGGACCCCAACTCGATTTACTGCAACCTGTTGCAGTGCAGCCACTTCGCCGAAACCGGCGTGGCCGCGGAGAAGGAAGGCGATCTGGTCGGCTTTATCTCCGGATACATCCCTCCCCAACAGCCCGATACCGTGTTTGTCTGGCAGGTGGCGGTTCACGAGAAAGGTCGTGGACAGGGCCTCGCCAAGCGCATGCTCAAGGAAATCGTCGGCCGTGAAGCGTGTAAGGACGTCACCCATATGGAGACGACCATCACCGAAGACAACGAGGCCTCATGGGCGCTGTTCCGGTCATTCGCCCGTGATATGGGAGCCGAGCTCACCTACCACGAGCACTTCGAGAAAGAGACCCACTTTGGCGGGCAGCATGATTCCGAGTTTCTGCTGCGCATCGGGCCCTTCACGAAGCCAGCCTGAGAGCCGGTCCAGGATCGGTCCTACTACGTGATGGCAGGGCTGTGAACGACTGTAAAGCTGTGATTTGGATTAGCCGGCAGGCCACTGAGGTAGGTCTGCCAACAGGCTTTAACCAACGCCCGGGGCCTATCGCGACCGAATCTGCATTTGTTTGATACGCCACCGCGCACCTACCTCGAACCTGACATGCTAAGAGGCAAGACAATGGAAATTTTCAAGTCGACTGAATCCGAAGTACGTGTATACAGCCGTGCGTTTCCGGTCATCTTCAACCGCGCCAAGAACGCGCACCTGTACACCGAGGACGGCAAGGAATACCTGGATTTTCTGGCCGGTGCCGGTTCCCTGAATTACGGCCACAACAACGACATCCTGAAGAAAGCGCTGATCGAGTACATCGAAGCAGACGGCGTGAGCCAGGGCCTGGACATGTTTACCACGGCCAAGCATGACTTCATGGAATCCTACAAGAAGCACATCCTGGACCCCCGTGGCCTGGACTACAAAATGCAGTTTACCGGCCCTACCGGTACCAACTGTGTGGAAGCGGCCCTGAAGCTGGCCCGTAAGGTAAAAGGCCGCAGCGGCATCATCTCGTTCACCAACGGTTTCCACGGTGTCACCATGGGTGCGGTCGCCACCACTGGTAACAAGCATCACCGCGGTGGTGTCGGCACGCCGCTGGGTAATGTTGATTTCATGTTCTACGACGGCTACCTGGGCGACGACGTGGACAGTCTCGCCATCATGGACAAGTTGCTGAGCGATGGGTCGTCCGGCTTTGAATTGCCGGCAGCGGTGATCGTGGAAGCGGTTCAGGGCGAAGGTGGCCTGAACGCCTGTCGTGCGGAATGGCTCAAGGGTTTGTCCGAGCTGTGCAAGAAGCATGACATCCTGCTGATCCTGGACGATATCCAGGCGGGCAATGGCCGTACCGGTGAGTTCTTCAGCTTTGAGTTTGCCGGCATCAAGCCTGACATTGTCACCGTTTCCAAGTCCCTCAGTGGCTACGGTCTGCCGATGGCGCTGGTACTGTTCAAGCCGGAGCTGGACGTCTGGGATCCGGGCGAGCACAACGGCACGTTCCGTGGTAACAATATGGCCTTTATCACGGCCCGCACCGCCGTGGAGACATACTGGAAAGACGATGCATTTGCCAATGAGGTAAAGGCCAAGACCAAGGTACTGAGCGACGCCCTGCAGGTGATTTGCGACAAGTACCCCGGTCAGTTCAAAATGAAGGGGCGCGGTTTGATGCGTGGTATCGAAGCAAGCCACGCGGATATCACAGGCCCGATTACCAAACGTGCCTTTGAGCACGGCCTGATCATTGAGACCAGTGGTCCGAATGATGAAGTCATCAAGTGCCTGATGCCGCTGACAACCAGTGAGGAGGACCTGAAAAAAGGTGCCGCACTGCTTGCCAAAAGTGTGGACGAAATCATGCAGGAAGGGCTCAGCGAGGCGTCGTAAGACGCCGCGCACCTCCGGACATTCATGCTGCAGGATAGCGAAGGCAAACCCTATGACTAGCCAACTACATACCGTTGAAAAAATCGGCGGTACGTCGATGAGTAATTACGAGGCCGTCCGCGATAACATCATTATCGGTAATCGCAGCAAGGACGACCTGTACCAGCGCATTTACGTGGTGTCCGCCTATGGCGGGGTGACCAACGAGCTGTTGGAACACAAGAAAACCGGCGAGCCGGGCGTATATGCCCTGTTTGCGGATGCCGAGTCGGACTGGGCCTGGGGTGACGATCTCACCAAGCTGGTGAAGTTTCTGACGGACATCAACGGCGAGCTGTTTGTCGATCCAATGCTGAAACAACAGGCGGACCAGTTCATCACCGATCGTGTTGAAGGCGTACGGGGCTGCCTGATCGACCTGCAGCGTCTGTGCTCCTACGGCCAGTTCCAGCTGGAAGAACACCTGCTGACGGTGCGTGAGATGCTGGCCGGCATTGGCGAGGCGCACAGCGCCTTTAACACCGCCCTGAAGCTCCAGCAGGAAGGCATCAATGCCCGCTTTGTGGATCTGACCGGGTGGCGTGACAATGAGTTGCTGCCGCTGGACGAAAAGCTGAAACAGGCCTTCGACGCGGTGGATCTGAGTCGTGAGCTACCGATTGTTACCGGCTACGCCCAGTGCAAGGAAGGTCTGATGCGCACCTTCGACCGGGGCTACAGCGAGATGACCTTCAGCCGGGTGGCTGTAATCACAGAGGCCCGGGAAGCGGTTATCCATAAGGAATACCACCTGAGTTCCGCCGATCCCAACATCGTTGGTGCGGACAAGGTGGTGCCCCTGGGTCGCACCAACTACGACGTTGCCGACCAGCTGGCCAACCTGGGTATGGAGGCTATTCATCCCCGCGCCGGTAAGGGGCTGCGCCAGAACGAAATCCCGCTGCGGGTGATGAATACCTTTGAGCCGGAGCACACCGGTACCCTGATCACCGGCGACTATGTCAGTGAGAAACCGCAGGTGGAGATTATCGCCGGCGCCAAGGGCGTGTTTGCTGTGGAAGTATTCGATCAGGACATGCAGGGCGAGCCGGGTTCGGACCGCCGTATTCTGGACGTACTGGGCCGCTTCAAGGTGCGTTTCATGTCCAAGGACACCAACGCCAACACCATTACCCATTACGTGGGCAGCACCCTGAAGCACGTAAAACGTGTGGTTAAGGCCCTGAAGGAAGAGTTTCCCAATGCCGAGATCAACACCCGCAAGGTGGCTGTGGTGTCTGCCATCGGCAGCGACATGAAGGTGCCGGGTATTCTTGCCCGTTCCGTGAAAGCCCTGGCCGATGAGGACATCAGCGTTCTGGCCCTGCACCAGTGCATGCGCCAGGTGGATATCCAGTTTGTGGTGGATGAGGACGACTACGAGAAGGCGATCGTGGCCTTGCATGGCGTGCTCATTGAGCCCCATAACCACGAATACGCCATTGTTGCAGCCTGAGCTGCAGGAAGTCAGTGGGCTGGAATAAGGAAGAGCCAGGCTGTCGCGGACAGCTGGCATACCACCACTACCGACGTAAGCACCAGGCGTAGCCGCAGATACCATACCGGCCAGTACGCCCGCATCCATCCTGCATCCACCAGGTAGAGCGCCAGGTAAGCGGTGGTGTACAGGAGGACCTGTCCCGGGGTGGGCAACAGCAAGCCAATACCGGCGGCCACAAAGAATACCTGGCTGAGCAGCATGGTTACCAGTGGCGACACCGGATAGCTGCAATTATCGAGCTGCATGGCAATGGGCCAGTACACCCCTGCCATGAAGGCCAGGACGCCGGCGCTGTAAAGGTAGAAGTAACCAATCAGCGCGACACCGTGTTGGGGCATGAAAAACAGCCCCGCGATCATCGCGATAAACGGGATCAGCCCGGCAATGCCAACGAGAATGGCGAGCCTAGCTACAGCAATCACGTTTTCTGCCTCTGAGTTCGTTGAGGGTGATTCTCATGGTCAAGCTCCGGGGTTTAAAACACTCCAGAACGTACGACCCTCCAGTCCATTGAGATCATTGGCTCAGCAAATAGCATTCCTGATGTTGCGGGCACTGTACCAAGTGGTCGTTGATCATGCCGGTCGCCTGCATAAAGGCATAGACAATGGTAGGGCCGACAAAGGTAAAGCCAGCCCGTTTCAGGGCTTTGGACATGGCCTCGGATTCAGGGGTTGCCGTAGGCACTTCTGCCAGTGAGCGCCAGCGGTTCTGAACCGGCTGGTTCTCAACAAAGGACCAGAGAAAATCGCTGAAGCCAATGCCTTGTTCCCGCAAATCCAGATAGCTCCGGGCATTCTTGATGATCGACCGAACCTTTAGTCGGTTGCGAATGATGCCTGGGTCGGCCAGCAGTTCCTCCACCCGGGCTTCACCGTAATTTACGATTGTTTCCGGATCGAAGTGATCATAGGCCGCGCGGTAACTCTCCTGTTTTCGCAGGATGGTGATCCAGCTCAGGCCGGCCTGCTGGCCATCCAGGCAGAGTTTTTCGAACAGTGCGAGGTCGTCGTATTCGGGGCGCCCCCATACGGTGTCATGATAGTGCACGTAAAGCGGATCATTTCCGCACCAGGGACAGCGTTCGGGATTATCCATATAGAGTGGCCTTTGTTATCTCCGCCTGGTTCAGAACACTAGCAGCCTGTCGGGCGGATGGTACGCTGGAACAGCGGCTCCCAGGAAGCCTCCATCGATACCGCATCCACCAGGCTGAAATCGCCGGGCGGTGGTTCCAGCAGGGTGATGTCAGGCCATTGCGGCCGGCTTCCACGGAATACCAGGGTCACCAGGTAGCCCTCGATATAACAGCAGGAAGCCTGCCAGTCCTCGTCGGGCTGGTCTCCGTAGATTTCGAAATTCTTGCGCACCTCCAGCGTCTGCAGGTTACCGGCAATACCCCGGCCGGTGGCTTTCAGCCAGGCTTCTTTCAGGGTCCAGACCTTCAGGAACGCATTGGGGTCGTCTTCCCGGAACAGCCATTCCTGTTCAACCGGGGTGAACCAGCGCCTGGCCACCTTCTGCCATTGCGGGTGGCGCTGGCAGGGTTCCAGGTCCAGGCCAATGGCAGAGCTGGCACGAGTGGCACAGGCGGACAAACCGTGGCTGTGGCTGAGCGATAGCTGCCAGCCATCGGGGCGGCCTGAAACAGTGGGGCGACCGTCCACGGGACAACATTGATGCGCAGGCAGGCTGGCGGATTTGCCGATTGCCTGGCGAATCAGCCAGCGGCTGGTCAGATATTCCCGTTCACGGGGCCCGCTGAATTTTCCGACCGTATCCCGTTCGTACCCGGTTAGCCAGGCCGGAGGGGGCGCCTCGATTCCATCGGTCTGATGGCACAGCCAGATGGCTGGCCGGGGGTCAGGGCTGTAGCCGTTGGATGAGCCAGCCATCGCCTTCCCTCACATATTCAAAGCGGTCGTGAAGCCGGCTGGGCCGGCCCTGCCAGAACTCAATGCGCTCGGGAACCACCCGGTAACCGCCCCAGAAACCGGGCAGGGGCACTTCACCCTCGGTGAACTTGCGTTTCACCTCGGCAAGCTTCTGCTCAAGCAGCCCCCGTGAGGTGATGGCCTTGCTCTGCTCGGAGACCCAGGCGCCAATCTGGCTGCCTCTTGGCCGGGATGCGAAGTAGCGCAGCGATTCTGATTTGCTGACTTTTTCTACCTGGCCCTGAATCCTGACCTGGCGGTTCAGGCCGATCCAGGGAAACAGCAGGGCGGCCTGCGGGTTTTCATCCATCTCCCGGGCCTTGCGGCTGCGGTAGTTGGTATAGAAAACAAAGCCCTGTTTGTCAAAGTATTTCAGCAACACGGTACGGAGGTCTGGCATGCCATCGCGCCCCGCTGTGGCCAGTGACATGGCGTTGGGCTCCAGAATGCCGGCCTCCCGGGCATCCTCGAACCAGCTCTGGAACTGCCCGACCGGATTGCTGTCCAGCGCGTCGCGACCCAGGCCCTCGCTCTCGAAATCACGACGCATATCACTGATGTCCATAAACCTTCCTCTCACTCGCGCGCAACTGACACGGGATAAATACGACTGAGCAGCATATCGGGTTCAGGCCTGACTGTCAGCGATACTGGAGCCAGTATTGACCGGCTGTAACCGGCACAGCTGACAAACCGGCGTCGGGCCGACTATCCTTGTGAACAGGCAGGTGGGCAAGATTGCCCCGGGATTCCGCCGCTTATGAGGAGATGTCCGTGGCCCAGAGCCGTCAACGCAGTCGTGTTCCCAGGAATCTGTTGATCGGATTGCTGGTCCTTCTGATTCTGTATACCCTTGCAGGCTTCCTGCTACTCCCCTGGTGGCTGGAACGGTCGATACCCGAACAGCTGGACCAGCGTATGGGGTGGCGTGCGGAAGTAACCGACATCAGCGCCAACCCTTACACGCTGAGGGTCGACGTGCTCGGGCTTTCGGCCAGGGACAGTGGCGGCGAGCCGGTGGCTGGTTTTGATCGGTTGCTGGTCGACATGAATTTCTTCCAACTGATCCGTGGCATCGCCGGCTTTGAGGCGATTCAGCTGGAAAAACCCTTTATCCGGGTTGACCTGCTGAAGGATTACAGTGTCAATTTCGCCCGGGACTGGCAACGTGCCAATCCTGAACCTGCCGGGGCAGCGGAACCGCCTGCCGCTGAAGAAGGCACCGAGCCAGCCCGCGTTTATTTCCGGCAGATTGCCGTCAATGGCGGTGAAGTGCTGTTCCGGGATTTCAGCAAGCAGCAAATGGCCGAGTTCCGCATAACGCCACTGGATCTGACTCTGACCGACCTCGCCACCTGGCGCCGTGAGGGCCAGAATAGCGACTACGCGCTGCACGCCGCACTGGACAGCCAGACCGTCGAGTGGGCGGGGGAGCTCAGTATCGCGCCTTTCTATTCCAGTGGTTCCCTGAAGATTTCTGCGGTCAGCTATGAAACCATCGCTCACTTCCTGAGCCCCTACTTTCCCTATGACCTGCGAGGCGGAAGTGTCACCCTCAGTTCCGACTATGAACTGCAGGCCGGTGAGGTCTTCCATCTGGAAACCAGTAACGGCCAGTTGGCCCTCGAGGATCTTGCCCTTGCCCTGAATGAGGAGAGCGGACAGGTCCGGTTGAGTAACGGCACCCTGTCTGTCGATGCCATCGACTTTGATCTCAACGCACGTGAAATCAACGTGGGTCAGGTTGCCCTGGAGAACCTGGATCTGGCGCTGGCCCGGAGTGAGACCGGCCAGATTGACTGGCTGGCGCCACTGGCTCCAGGCCCCCAAGCCAGCAAGCCACCGACCGGTGGGGCAGAGCCGGTAAACGCCGGACAGCCGTTCTGGTGGTCTGTGGCGGGCGTGACCCTGTCTGGCAGCCGGATTCTCTGGCAGGACAGCCAACCGGAGAGCCCTGTAGAACTTGCTCTGGAGCAGTTATCGGTGTCCACCGGGCCAATCAGTCATCGGTTGGAAGAACCGGTGACCTATAAGATGCAGGGCACCTTGGCCAGTGGCGGGCAGTTGTCACTGACGGGCCAGGTAACCCCCTGGCCATTCACTCTGGAAGCCGCCATTTCCGGGATCGGGGTGCAACTGGCTGCCTTTGAGCCTTATGTTCAGGAGGGCGCCAATCTTGCCATAGCCAGTGGAAGCCTCGGAGTCGATGGCAACCTGGACCTGGATGGCCAGCAGGACCCACTCACCGGCACTTTCAGTGGTACCGCGGAAGTGGCCGGCTTTAGTGTGCGGTTGCCCGGCGGTTCCGAGCGGCTGGTGTCCTGGCAAACCCTGCGACTGGCGCCCATCGAATACAACGTCTACCCCGCCCGTCTGGAAATCGGCACGCTTACCCTGGCACAGCCGGTCATCAATGTGGTTCGTAATGCGGACAGTGTCCATAACGTTGAGCAGATCGTCAGAGGGCCTGCCTCTGGCAGCCAGGATGAGCCGTCTTCCGACCAGCAGAAAGCGGGGGATTCGGAGCCGGAGTTTATCTTCAGGATCGGGCAGCTGATGCTTGAGGATGGCGCCCTGGCCTACACGGATCGCACCCTGCAGCCGGCCTTCACAACCTCGTTTGATGAACTGAACGGCAGCGTCACCGGACTTAGCAATATCTCCCCGCAACAGGGCAAGGTGTCGATGAACGGCCGCGTCGGCGGCGTCGCGGATCTGGGATTCGAAGGCACCCTCGGCACTCTCGGTACCGAGGACGTCAGTGATCTCCAACTGATGATGCAAAATCTTTCCCTGCCCACGCTCTCCCCCTACTTCGGCCGATACCTGGGGTATGGAGTAGACAGTGGCAAGCTTGATCTCAACCTCGATTATCAGATTTCCGGTACACGGATCGAGGCCTCCAACCGGGTGATTATGGACCGGCTTGAACTGGGCGCTTCGATACCGAGCGACCAGGCCGTCAAAGCTCCGGTCAAGCTGGGCCTGGCCCTGCTGCGAGACCGGAAGGGCGTTATTGAAGTGAATCTGCCGATTAGCGGCGACCTTTCCAGTCCAGACTTCAGTGTCGGCCAGGTTGTTATGCGGGCGTTCGTGAACCTGCTGGCGAAAGCCGCAACGTCTCCCTTCAGCATGCTGGGCTCCGTTGCCGGGCTGGCAGGGTTCGGTGGCGAAGAGCTTGGCAAGGTGGGCTTTGTTCCCGGCAGTACTGAGCTGGCAGAGGGTGAAGCGGAAAAACTGTCGGTGCTGGCGGACGCCTTGCTGGAACGGCCGGATCTGCTTCTGAACATCCGTGGCAGTGTCGCACCTCAAGCCGATGGCCTGGCGTTACTGCGTGACCAACTGACCGAAGGAGGCCGGCAGGAATTGTCCGGGGCGGCATGGCAGGCAGCCCGGGAGGCATACATTGCAGGAGAGCGGGCATTGGCCCCGGAGGCCTTGAGTAACCTCGCCTCGGCTCGCGGTGTCGCGCTCCGGAACCTGTTGCAGAATACCCTTGGGGTTCCGGCAGGCCAGTTATTCCTGCTCGACCCCTCCCGCAATGCGGAGGTTGGTGATGATGGACGCGTGGTCGTTGCGTTCAGCCTGGATGTTCGTTGAGCTCAGGGCGCTTAGTCACCCGTCGGGAAGCCGGCCGGCAGCCGCAGGCCCCACTTTTCAACGAGACGCTGGTACCGGCCGTTCTTTATCAGTGGTGACAACAGCGTCAGTATTTCGTCGGCACTCGCGGTGCCGTCCTTGCGGGCTATAATGGCGAGCTGGTAGCGTTGATCCGGTTTGTCCGAAATCAGCAGCGTGTCGCGATCCTCCGGATGCCCGGCGAGGTGCATCTGCAGATAGGAGTGACTGACGATGGCCACTTCGGCAACGGAAGGTCTGTCCGCCTTGATCAGCTTCAGATTGCGGCTGTGGTTGTCCGAGAACTCGATACGGAACTTTTGCTCAAGGACTGAATGGTCGGTTTCATAACCGGCAAACCTGTAATGGTAGCCGGATATCGCTGCGATGGTGTGGCTGGGAAGGTCGTCGAAGAATGAAAGATCCCGGCCCGGTTTTCTCAGCGCCACGTAGAAATCTTCGTCTACCAGAAGGGGGCGGCTGATGCTCACCTCTTTGTCGCGCCAGTCCCAGTCCGGGCATTCAAAGATCATCACGTCATAGAGTTTGGCGTCGAAATCCAGGAACCGGCGCTTCGGAGAGGTGTGGACAACCCGGAAAGAGATATCCCCGTGGGTCTGTTCGAGCTCTTCCAGAAGATCGCCGAGGAGACCGGTTGGCTTGCCATCGGGACCGACGCTGGCGACCGGCGGGAAGTGATAGACACCGACCTTGATTTTGGTTTCGGCGACGGATACCGGGGACCAGGCCAGCATGATGCCGGCGAAAAGCGCCACCAGACTGCTCCGGACGAAGGACACTGGATTCAACGCTATACCCCCAGTATGTAACAATTGAATACTTATTCAGAATAGCACGGTGAATTCACGGATTTGAATAAAAAAATTATCAACTTTTATAAAACAGGACTGTGACTGATGGGTGGTGTTGTCAGCCATTTTTTTGCCTATGTCTCCCGCCTGCGCTGGATCAAGCGCTGGGGGTTGATGCGAAATGCCATTGAGGAGAACGTCGCTACCCATTCCTGGGAAGTGGCCACCCTGGCCCATGCCCTGGCCATAATCCGCAACCGGCATTTCGGTGGCCATGCCAACGTTGACCGGATTGCGGCAGCGGCGCTCTATCATGACGCAACCGAAGTGATTACCGGAGACATGCCGACACCGGTGAAATACCATTCGCGGGTTATGCGGGAGGCGTTCGGGGATATCGAGCACAAGGCGGAAGCCGAACTGTTGGCATTGCTTCCGGAAGATCTGAGAGAGGAATTTTCGCCCTACCTTCGCGAATCTCAGTGGCCGACGGAGGACCGGGAACTGATCAAGGCTGCCGACCGGCTGTCCGCGTGGCTCAAGTGCCGGGCGGAAATCCAGGCTGGCAACAAGGAGTTCGAGCCGGCTGCCCGTCAGATTCGCCAGAGGCTGGACGCAGACGGGCTGCCAGAGGTTTCCTATTTTCTGAAGGTCTTCGCGCCCAGTTACGAGCAACCCCTGGATAACCTGCTGGGTTGAGAGGCTTTTGTCAGGCCTTAACTGTTACCGGCAGCGCCGACCAGCCCGCCACGCAGGCCGTCTCGCTGGAGGTGTTGGCGAACCGTGTCTTCCGGGCTGCCCGCCAGTTCACGGAACATGCCCATGGAGCCCAGCAGCGCTGAGGATTCATAGGGCACAAACACCCGCTCCCCGTCCTTCGCCATGTTGGGCAGAACCTTGATGTAGCTCTGCCCCAGCAGGTAACCGATAACGGTCTGTTTGTTGTCCTCGGAATCCCCCATGGCACTGAGCACCAGGCGGATGGACTCCTGCTCACCCTGGGCCCGCAGAATGGCGGATTCCTTGTCGCCCTGGGCATTGAGAATGGCAGACTCGCGCTGGCCCTGGGCCATGGCGATCGCGGCCGACTTTTCACCCTCGGCTTCGGTCACCGTGGCCCGCCGCTTGCGCTCGGCGGCCATCTGCAAACGCATGGCCTCTTCCACCTCCTCCGGCATGCTGATGTCCTGAACCTCGACCCGGGTAAGCTTGACGCCCCACTTGGAAGCGGCCTCTTCCATCTCCGCCTGGATAGCGTTGTTCACCTCGCTGCGGGATTCAAACAGCTTGTCCAGCTCCATCTTGCCCACCACCGAGCGCAAAGTGGTTTTCGCTAGGACTTCCACCGCCTGGCTCATGTTGGCCACTTCGTAAACAGCCCGGCGCGGATCGATTATCTGGTAGTAAAGGGCACCGTTGATCTTCACCGTAACGTTATCGGTGGTCACCACCGGTTGGCCCGGAAAGTCCATAACCGTCTCCCGGCGGTCAATCCGGATCTCATCGCTCATCACCGGATGATAATCTTCGCCCATGCGGACATAACGAAGCATGCTGATGGCCCGGGGCCGCTCCACGAAGGGAATAATAATATTCACGCCGCTTTCGAGGATCCGGTTGAACGAACCCAGGCGCTCAATGACCATAACCTCGGATTGGCGCACGATGACCAGACCCTTGGCAATGATGAAGATGCCAATAGCGACCAGAATCAGGCTGATGATCAGCCCGGGTGAAAGATACTGTTCCATGCTTACTGTTCCTTGTGTGTGATCGTCTCAACAACGGCGGTCGTGCCGTCAAACTGTTTGAAAATGACGTCGGTTCCTTCCGGAAGGTCGGTTTCTCCGGTGTCAGTCACTCGCAGGCGATAGAAATCGCCATTGACCTTGATGCCTGTGGCTCCATCGAAATCCCGCTTCAGGGTCTGATAACGCCGGCCTTGCTCCACGCCGGTACCGGTTGTGCCATATGCCACACCTTTGGGTGAGAAGCGCGGACGGATCCAGCGAATGGCGACAGGTACCAGAATTCCCGAGAACAGCCCCATACCGGCCAGCTGCCATTCGAATGGTGCTCCCAGAAAGGCCAGCAAGGCGGTCAGCGCGGCCGCAATGCCCAGGGCCAGAAGTAACAGGACACCTGAGGCCAGTTCAGCCAGGCCCAGCACCAGCGCCAGGATCAGCCAGAAATGCGTAAGACTCCATTCCATACAGAAAATCCACAGATTCGGGGGAGGTAGAGGACCGGTGTCGTGCACCGGCCAACGGCAAGGGATTGTACCGGAAACCGGGTGCCGCGTCAGAGGGTGGCCGGAATGCCATGTGGCCTGGTTCACTAAAGCCATATCCCGCAAGCAGGCAATTGTTAGAGTATCTGCTTTAATTGATGTGCCTACAATTAAGAGGTCTGTGACCATGAAGAATCTGAAGAACAAAGTTGCCGTTGTTACCGGTGCCGGTTCGGGTATCGGCCGCGCGCTCGCCAAATCGCTGGCGGACCGGGGCTGCCGACTGGCGCTGTCCGACGTCAATGAGTCAGGCCTGGCCGAAACCGCTGCAGCGCTAAGCGGCGCTGATGTAAAAACCTACCGGCTGGACGTGTCTGATCGCGATGCCATCTTTGCCCATGCGGAGGAGGTTGTGAAAGATTTCGGTCAGGTCAATCTGGTCATCAACAACGCGGGCGTTGCCCTGTCTGCCACGGTCCGTGAGATGACCGACGAAGACTTCAAATGGGTCATGGACATTGATTTCTGGGGGGTTGCTCACGGTACCCGGGCCTTCCTGCCCCATCTGATTGCCTCGGGCGATGGCCATGTGGTGAACGTTTCCAGTGTATTTGGCCTGATTGGAGTGCCCAAGCAGAGCGCCTACAACGCCGCCAAGTTTGCGGTGCGAGGATTCACCGAAGCCCTGCGCCAGGAAATGAAGCTGGAGAACCAGCCGGTGGCGGTGAGTTGTGTGCATCCTGGTGGTATCCGCACCAACATTGTCAATGCAGCGCGCATGGGCAAGTCCGAGAACGCCGTCGCCCAGCGTAAAGGCTTCGATAAACTCGCCATGACCACGCCCGAGAAAGCCGCAGAAATCATTGTAAAAGGCATCCTCAAGAATGAGTCCCGCATATTGGTGGGCCCGGACGCCTGGGGTATTGATGCGATCAACCGCCTGCTGGGTTCTGCTTACCAGCCGCTGGTGGAGCGTTTCTCCCGCAAGAACCTCTATATCTGAAGACTCGATGCGTGCGGCGGGCCTGAAGCTTGGGCTCGCTGTACGTTTTACAAACAGTTTTTCGGGGCTATACTCGGAAGCTGATCCAAGGAAGAGTCAGCATGAATACGCCTCACCATTCTGACCTGGGGGCCACTCTGGAACAGAGCCGCTCGGGTCTGCGCGACAGCCATCGCCGCTCACTGATGCGGCTGCTTTTTCTGATCACCGGCTCGGCTCTGGTGATTTTTGCTTGCCTGCAGTTTCTCAATGGCTACCCATGGGTGGCGGTTGCTGAGCTGTTTGCCAGCACTTTGCTTTTTTTCGGCGTCTGGCGCCTGAAATCCACTCCTCATCTGCAGCAGTGGGTCTATGCCTATCTGGTGCCTTTGTTCGCGTTCTTCCTGGTGATCATGCTGTTACCGGAAGCCTCGGTGTCCGCTTTCGTCTGGGTGCTGATGATGCCGGTTCTCGCCTACCTGTTGCTTGGCAAGAAAGAAGGCATGATTCTCAGCGCACCCTTTATGCTCGTCGGGGGCGTTATCTATTACATTCACCTTGGCCAGGTCGGCAGCCCCCACGCGATGATCGATCTGCTCAACATGGTGTTGTGCGGTGCACTGATGCTGGCCTTCATTCACCTGTATGAGGTGCGCCGCGAAGAGTCCGAGCAGCGCCTGGTGGACATGGCCCAGACCGATGCGCTCACTGGTCTGGCCAATCGCAGCAACTTCCAGGGTACGTTGAATCGCACCATTGCCGAGTGCGATCGCAGTGGAGCCGGTTTTGCGCTGGTGGTGATGGATATTGACCACTTCAAGGTCGTTAACGACACTCTGGGCCATGAGGCCGGAGACTTTGTTCTGAAAAACATCAGCCGATGCATGACCGAACGGCTGAGGAGCACCGATTTTGTCGGCCGCCTGGGTGGCGAGGAGTTCGGCCTGATTCTGAGAGATGTGAAGCCGGCGGATGCCTTTGTCCTGATGGACGAGCTGCGCCAGCGGATATCTGACCTTGAACTGCCCTACGGGGAAGCCCGCATCCGGGTGACTGCCTCCTTCGGGATAGCCCAGTGGCCAGACCATGGTCGCGAGGCCGAAAGCCTGTTCCGGGTTGCCGATCGGTGGCTCTACAGTGGCAAGCGAGCGGGGCGAAATCGGGTTGTAGGGGCTGGCCATAACCCCCGTCAGCTTGAGATTCTGACTGTCGAAGCCGGCTGATTCCGGTATTCTTGAGACAATCATTCTCCTGCAAGATTGAAGTAACCCATGTGTGAACTGCTGGCCATGAGTGCCAATACGCCCACCGACCTGTGTTTCAGTTTCACCGGCCTGACCCGTCGGGGTGGGCAGACCGGCCCCCACAAGGACGGCTGGGGTGTGGCCTTCTACGAAGGCAAAGGCGTCCGGGCCTTCCACGACGCAGATGCCAGCGCCAATTCCCGAATCGCCGAAGTGGTCCAGACCCATCCGATCAAAAGCGAAGTGGCCATCTGCCACATTCGCCAGGCCAACGTCGGCGACATCTGCCTGGCCAACACCCATCCCTTCATGCGCGAACTCTGGGGTCGCTACTGGGTGTTCGCCCACAATGGCCAGCTCTCCGGCTTCGGTTCGACTCCAGGGTTCTATGAGCCGGTCGGAACCACCGACAGCGAGGCGCTGTTCTGCGATATTCTTAACCACCTTCGAACGCACTGCGATCGCAATAACGGAACCGATGAAATCATCGACCGCCTGGTCCGGTTGTCCGTCGCCTACGCCAGCCAGGGCGTTTTCAACCTCCTACTGAGTAACGGTGATTGGCTGTTCACTTACTGCACCACCAAAATGGCCAGCATCACCCGGAGAGCCCCGTTTGGTCCTGCCCGTCTGAAAGACGCCGATGTAACGGTGGATTTCGAATCGGAAACGACGCCCAACGACATCGTCAGCGTGATCGTTACTGAACCTCTGACCACAGATGAAAAGTGGGATGTTTACCAGCCAGGTGAATGGCGGTTATGGAAGAAAGGTGAGGTCATTCGATCCGGAGTGGCCAAAGCGGGCAGCTGATCTCTGCCAGATCAAGCGGATGAGTGGGTGGGGAGGTCTTTGTGCAGGGAAAAAGATGTCTGAGCGCAGCGAGTTGTTTTTCCCGGAACAAAGACCTCCCCACCTGCTTGTCCGCGTAACTCCGAAGATTACTGCAGAGTCCGGCGATTACCCTTCTGATACTGCGGTGCAATATGCGCCTGGATTTCTTCCTTGAAACGGGCAATCAGATCGCTGTTGTCGTGATCCCAGGGATGGAAGCCGGGTTTGAAGTACTCCAGCCATGTGGGAATCAGGCTTGAGAAGGTGCCGTTTATGCCCCACAGGCGCCAGAGACCGGTGGCGGTGTCCTTCAACGAGAAGTTCTTGCGGTCGTTCAGCATCATCCGGCTGGTAAAATAGGTGCTCATCACGCCCAGTGCGGCGGTGCTGAACATGAGATAAAAGGCTCTTTCGGCATAAGTGCCGCCAGCCGCCTGGAACACATCGTAGGCAACCGCCTTGTGCTCGGTTTCTTCAATCGCGTGCCAGACCCACAGCGGACGCATGGATTCATCCATGTCCTGGCGCACATCGTCACGCTCCAGCAACATGTCGGCCATCATGGCGGTCAGGTGCTCGAGGGCACAGGTGATGGCCAGCTGGTGACGCTTGGGCAGCTTCCTGGCGATCCCCAGAACCACTTCCAGGTGTTTTTCCAGTTCTTCCACCGGCATGCCCTGGTCACGAACGTGCTGGTTCATGGCGACATGCTCCAGGGAGTGCATGGCCTCCTGGCCAATGAATCCGCGGATCTCTTCCTTCAGCTTGGGATCGGAAATCTGGTCCCGGAACGCCCTTACTGAATCTACGAAGAACTGCTCGCCCTGCGGAAACAACACCGAGAGCGCATTCATGATGTGGCTGATGCTGTAGCTGTTGTCGACCCAGTAACGGGGCACCTGGTCGCCGAACTCAAACCCCATGCGCTGGGCTGTGATGGTGACGTTGTCCGGTGTGTTGGAGGCCCGGGTAACCGGCGCCGTTTTGTTTTCTGCGGTTTTGTTGCTCAGCATGTGTGTACTCCTCACTCTGGCTGATGTCATGGCTCCAGTGTGTGGCAGTCAAGGCCGGGTAGGAAGGCGCAAAGGGGACGGCAGTCGATCAGGATGGGACACGGGCCGGGATTTGATTGGCCAGTCTGACGGCGAGCAAGGTGTACCGGGCCCCACTGTAGCGGCGGGAGGCATCTGATAGAGTCAATTGAAGTGCTTCAGCCAACCCAATAAGAAGGAATGCCAATGAGTGCAACCGGTCCGGACAAAGAACGGCAGATGCTGGGATTGTTCCTGGTGCCGGGCGCTTACCTGCGGGTTCTGGCGGAAACGGTCCGCCAACTCGGCTACAACGACCGGTTGCTCTATGAAGGTCTCGACTTCACCCCGGACGATCTCAAGTCCAACGACAGTCGGGTATTTGTCACCGATGCCATCATCATGGCCAAACGGGCCGTGAACCTGGCCGGCCAGGACGGCCTCAGCTTCACGCTGGCCAGGGAGTTGCGGCTGACAATCCACGGCACCCTGGGCTTCGCGGCCCTGACCAGTCCCACCTTTGCCGATGCCCTGGATTCGGTGCGCCGTTACCTGCATTTGCGGGTGCCGTTCCTTAGCATGAGCCAGTCCGAAGCGGGCGATCAGGTGCTGGTAAAGCTGTGCACCGAATTCGAAGTGCCCGGCCTCTATCCGTTTCTGGCGGAGACCGTCAGCGCCACTCTGATCCTGCTGACCGAACAGCTCCTGGATCGGGAGGACGCGGCAAAACACGGCTTTGCCCTGGAAGACGGCAAACTGCCGGGTGTCTCCGTTCGCCTGAGCGCACCGGAGCCGCCCTGGTACCGGCAGTTTTCCGATCAGCTTCCCGTTCGATTCGAATACGGCCAGCCCGACGAAATGATGGTTTTCCCGCGGGAGCTTCTGAATGTGCAGATGCGTCTTGCCGACGCCGAAGCCTCCCGAATGGCCCGCGACCAGTGCGAGTTCGAGCTGCAGAAGGCCCTGAAGGAACAGGGCGACATTGTCCTCGCGATCCGCAACATGCTCCGAATGATGCCGGGCCCGCTGCCATCGCTGGAAGCCATGGCCGAGCGTTTCTGCGTTTCGTCCAGAACCCTGAAACGCCGGCTGGCGGACCGGGACACCAGCTACCGGGAGATCCTCGAGTCGGTGCTGAAAGACCGGGCGATCCAGTTGCTCCGTTATACCAACCAATCGGTCAGCGAGATTGCCTACGAGCTGGGCTATGCGGGCCTCTCCAACTTCAGCCGGGCCTTCCGGAAGTGGACCGGCAAGTCGGCCAGCGAGTTTCGCGAGGGTGGGCCGGACCCTGCGCCCGAGGTTGGCCCGTGAGGTTTGGCTTGGGGTGTTCGGTCTAACGGGCCGCTTGTTTGGAGCGTGGTCGCAGGGTGGGGCATTATTTTTTCGGGTAAAAACAACTCGCTGCGCTCAGACATCTTTTTCCCCGAAAAAATAATGCCCCACCCCACGCCCTGCTTACAGAAGAGATTGCCGTCTTAATTTTTGTTGCTTTGTCTTAATTTGCTTTTCGTTTCCTATGCCACAATGGTTCGACGGACGGGGGGAAGGAATATTTTCCCGACAGGAAAAAGATGTCTGAGCGAAGCGAGTTGTTTTTCCCGAGGGAAAATATTCCTTCCCCCCGGCCAGCCCCCAAATCAACCCGGCTAGGGCCATAATTGAAACCGGACACCAACCCAAAAGGATGAAAACGAACATGACCCAAAGGCCAAACACCCACAGTAAGCTGATCGGCTACCTGCTCTGGATCTTCGGATTCCTGGGCTCACACCGGTTTTACTACGGCAAACCCGTTACCGGCACCATCTGGTTCTTTACCCTGGGGCTGCTGTTCATTGGCTGGATCATCGACCTGTTCCTGATTCCCGCCATGGACCGGGAGGCGGATCTGCGATTCCGGGAAGGTGAAGTCAATTACAGCATTGGCTGGCTGCTGCTGACCTTCCTGGGTGTGTTCGGGCTGCATCGGATGTATATGGGCAAATGGATTACCGGCATCATCTACCTGCTCACCGGCGGGCTGTTCCTGATCGGTGTGCTCTATGACTTCTGGACCCTGAATGACCAGATCTCAGAGCGGAACCGGGAGCAACGCTTCGGCTGATCCCCTTCGGATCAAAGGCCGGCGGCGGATTCCAGTTCAGCCAGCGCGTCTTCGAGGTAGTCGAGCATCCGCTGCAGGCTTGGCAGGGTGCGGCGACAGCCGATCAGGCCGAACTCTACCTGGTCGCCGTAGCTGGTCAGGGTCATGTTCAGGGCCAGGCGATCCATGGCGATGGAGACCGGATACATGCCGTCGAGTTTGGCGCCGTTCCAGTAACAGGTTTTCCGAGGGCCGGGGACGTTGGAGATCACCACGTTGAAGGTCTGCCACTTTGGAGCCATGCCGGTAAGCAGATGAAAGGCTGCCGGCGCCAGGGTCAGGGCGGTGTAGTTGATGATCTCTTCCGGGGACATATTGGCATAGCGGTCCTTGGCGGCTTTTACGTCCTGGTGGATCTGCATCAGCCGTGTTACCGGGCTGGTCACATCGGTGTGCAGGGAGGCGAGGATCACGCCCACCTGGTTGCCGCCGGAGCTGTCATCCTTGCGCAGGGATACCGGCACCATAGCGATCAGGGGCTTCTCCGGCAGGGCGTCCTGGTTCATCAGATAGGTGCGCAGGGCACTCGCGCACATGGCCATTACCACATCATTGATGGTGGTTCCGTAGGCGTTGCACACTCCCTTAATACGGTTCAGGCCATAGGATTCCGCAGCAAAACGCCGGGAGCCGGTTATCTTCTGGTTCAGGGTGCTGCGGGGCGCGTGGAAGATGGACGAGTAGGCCGGATCCTTTCGGGCGTCGTTGATGGTTCGTAGCAGTTCCCGGGCCACGGTGGGCACAGTGCCAAGCTGTTTGCCGGACTTGCCCAGCAAGTGGCCAACGCTGCGCCATAGCGAGGGATTCCCCTCATTACCTTTCCGTGCCGGGCGGAGCGGCATGGCCCAGATCGGCGGCATGTCCCGCTCGCAGGTATCCTGGCACAGCATCTGTGTCACCATCCGCATGGCTGAGACACCGTCCACCAAAGCGTGATGCACCTTGATGTAAACCGCGAACTGCCGCTCCCCGAGCCCTTCAATCAAATGAAATTCCCACAGCGGGCGCTCCCGGTCCATCAAATGCGAATGTTCCGCCGAGACAAAGGACAATAGCTCCCTGACCCGCCCCGGTGTGGGCAGTGCTTCGAACCGAAAGTGATGCTCCAGGTCCAGATGCTCGTCTTCGACCCAGACCGGCTGACCGAAACGGTAATCCAGGCGTTGGTTGAACGGCGGAGTTACATCCGTGTACTGCCTTAACCGGTCGGCCAGCTGGGCAACATAATCGTCCGGTGCGTCGTCGGGAAAGGAGAACAGCTGAAGACCGCCCACGTGCATGGGCTGTTGCCGTTTTTCCAGCCAGAGAAAAAGCTGATCCGTAGGGCTGAGGGGTTTCACGGGAGCGTCCTTGTTGTCGGTATTGTGACAATAGTATCGCAGATAAACGCCTCCGGAATTGACCCCTGTGCAGTTTCAGACCACCGACCAGGCCATAGTTCAAGCGGCTATCGATTCCTGCCTGGTTTCGGAGATTTCCAGACGTATCTGGTTGCCGTCCAGCAGAACCGGATAGGTTTTGACCCGCACGGAATCGTCTTCCAGACAGATACCGGTGCGCAGACTGAAGTGCTGCTTGTACAACGGCGATGCCACCACCGGCTCGCCCTTCAAATCCCCGGTAATCCCCCGCGCCAGCACATTGGCCCCGCTGAACGGGTCAGTGTGACTGATGGCAAACAATGCCGGCAACCGGTGCGGCAGATAAAACACCGCCACCGGCCCGTCCGAAGTCCAGACGGCAATGCCGGACTCCGGCACCAGATCTTCGACGGTACATACCGCATCCCAACGAGTGCGTGCTTTCATGATGTCTCTCCAAATTGATCTGTGTTCATCTCGAACGGTTTTTTCTACCAGCTCTTCACCAAAACCGGAACGCTACGCAGACTCCAAAGCAGGCCGACGCTGCCCCCGCTCAACCGTCCACTCCTGCACCGGATCCGTCTGCGAAGGCGCATTCACAAACTCCCGGAAGCGCTTCCGCTTATCCGGATCCTCCACGGCGGTCTTCCACTCGCACTGGTAGGTACTGACAATGCCCTCCATATGCGCCTCAAGCTCTGCGCAGATCCCCAGGCTGTCCTCCAGCACCACCTGCTTCAGGTATTCCAGACCACCCTCAAGGTTCTCCATCCAGACACTGGTGCGCTGCAGACGGTCGGCGGTGCGCACATAGAACATCACCACCCGGTCGATGGTGCGAATCAGTTCCTCATCGGACAGGTCGGTGGCAAACAGGTCGGCGTGGCGCGGCCGCATGCCGCCATTGCCGCAGACGTAGAGGTTCCAGCCCTTCTCCGTGGCAATCACGCCAAAGTCCTTGCTCTGGGCTTCGGCGCACTCCCGGGTGCAGCCAGAGACCGCCATCTTCACCTTGTGGGGCGCCCTCAGGCCCTTGTAGCGGTCCTCCAGTCGGATCGCCATGCCCACGCTGTCCTGCACACCGTAGCGACACCAGGTGCTGCCGACACAGGATTTCACCGTGCGCAGTGACTTGCCGTAGGCGTGGCCGGTCTCGAAGCCGGCGGCGATCAGCTTTTCCCAGATCTCCGGCAGTTGGCTCAGGGTGGCGCCGAACAGGTCAACGCGCTGGCCGCCGGTGATCTTGGTATACAGATCGTATTCCTTGGCGACCTGACCCAGCACAATCAGTTTGTCCGGGGTGATCTCGCCACCGGGAATACGCGGCACGATGGAGTAGGTGCCGTTCTTCTGCATGTTGGCCATGAAGGTGTCGTTGGTGTCCTGCAGCGGCACATGGTCGGTGGCCAGGATGTGCTCGTTCCAGCAGGTGGCCAGGATGGATCCGACTGCTGGTTTGCAGATATCACAACCCTGGCCCATCCCATGCTGCTTGATAAGCGTTCTGAAGGTGCGAATACCGTTCACCTTCACCAGATGGAACAGCTCCTGACGGCTGTACGGGAAGTGTTCGCAGATGTCTTTACTGACTTCCACGCCGCGCTTCTCCAGCTCACAGTCCACCACGTTTTTAAGCAGGGCGGTGCAGCCGCCGCAGCCGGAACTGGCTTTGGTCTCGGCTTTAACGCTGCCGAAATCCGTGCAGCCAGCATCAATGGCACCGCAGATATCGCCCTTGGTCACGTTGTGGCACGAGCAGATGGCTGCAGTTTCCGGCAGGGCATCCGGGCCGAGGGCTGGTGCGCCGCCCTGGCTTTCCGGCAGGATCAGGGTTTCCGGGTTGTCCGGCAGGGCGATGCCGTTGAGGGCGTACTGCAGCAAGGTGTCGTAGTGGCTGTTGTCGCCCACCAGGATGGCGCCGAGCAGGGTCTTGCCGTCCTCGCTGATCACCATGCGGCGGTAGTGACCGGCCTGTTCATCGTTAAAGCGGATGTTGCGGGCGCCCGGCGTCTGGGCATGGGCGTCGCCGATGGAGCCCACATCCACCCCAAGTAGCTTCAGCTTGGTGCTCATGTCGGCCCCGGTGAACGCGGTCTCACGGTCGCCGTTCAAATTTGCGGATAAAGTACGGGCCATGGTGTAGCCTGGCGCCACCAGGCCGAAAATCTTCTGTTCCCAGAGCGCGCACTCGCCAATGGCATGGACATGGGGGTCCGATGTGGTGCAGTGGTTGTCGATCACGATACCGCCGCGCTCGCCGATTTCCAGGCCGCTGGCCCGGGCCAGGGCGTCCTGGGGGCGGATGCCGGCGGAGAACACAATCAGGTCGGTCTCCAGAAAGGAGTCATCGCTGAAGTTCATGCGCAGGCGGGCATCCTGGCCTTCGGTAATGGCCGTGGTCGCCTTCTCGGTATGCACCTGAACGCCCAGTTCCTCGATTTTTTTGCGCAGCAGGGCGCCGCCGTCGGCATCGAGCTGAACCGGCATCAGCCGGGGCGCGAATTCCACGACGTGGGCGTCCAGCCCGAGGCACTTCAGGGCGTTGGCTGCCTCCAGGCCCAGCAGGCCTCCGCCGACAACCACACCGGTCCGGACGCCGTCCGAGCTGGCGCGAATGGCGTCCAGGTCGTCCAGGGTCCGGTAGACCAGGCAATGGCGGCGATCATTGCCCGCAATCGGCGGCACAAACGGATAGGAGCCGGTGGCCAGTACCAGTTCGTCGTACCGGTAGCTGCCCTGTGGCGTTTCCACGGTTCGGTTTTCCCGGTTGATGCCGGTCACCTGTTCATTCAGGTGCAACTGAATGCCCTGCCCGGTGTACCACTCCAGCGTACCCATGGCCAGATCCGCATGGGTAGAGCCGCCGAAATACTCCGACAGGTGAACCCGGTCGTAGGCCAGTTGCTTTTCCTCGCCAAACACGATGATCTCGAAATCGGCAGAGGCCGGGCTGGCGCAGAATTGCTCCAGGAAATGGTGGCCGACCATGCCATTGCCGACGACTATCAGGGTTTTCTTGCTCATGGGTTTGTCCTCTTTCCGGGCGGATGGCTCTCTGTGGGCGGATGGCTCTCTATGGGCTGAAGGCTCAGGCCGCCGCCTCGCAGTAGTTTTTGCCGAATGCAATGTGATCCCGGTACCGGGAAATGTCGTCCTGCTGCAGAATGCGCTGGCTGTACCAGGGGCCGTCTCGGGTATCACCCAGCAGCACGGCGCCGGTCAGGCGCTGGTTCTTGATCAGCAGCCGGCAATAGTGATTCTGTTCGTGGTCCTGCCAGACCACCGATTCGGTGTCCGGGCCGGCGCTGACCTGGCCGCAGGAAAAAATGGGGACACCGCTGATTTTCAGCCGTGTTGGTGTGTCCACTGGCCGGTACTCCGCCTCCGGTGTGCTGCCATTGAGCACGCCGGCGAGCACCTCCGCCTGCTGGTACCCCGGCTCCACCAGGCCGAAGGTGGTGTCTCCGAGCTGGCAGCATTCGCCCAGCGCAGAAATTGCCGGGTCTGTGGTCCGCAGCCGGCCATCCACCAGGATGCCGCGGTCGCAAGCCAGACCGGCGTCCCGGGCCAATCCGATCGAGGGTGAGATCCCGGCGGCAATCACCACCAGGTCAGTGCTGATCAGGGTTTCGTCCTCCAACTGCACCGCACGAATCTGATGGCGGCCGAGCAGTGCCCTGGGAGAAGCCTTGGTGCGAATGGAGAGGCCACGATCTTCCATGTGCTGTTGCAGCAGGTGCCCGCCGACCGCGTCCAGTTGCCGGTTCAGCAGGTGGCCACTTCGATGCAGAAGGGTGACGGCCATACCGCGTTGCCGGAGACCTTCGGCGGCCTCCAGGCCGAGAAAGCCTCCGCCGATCACCACCGCCCGGCGGTGGCGCCGGGTGGTCTCAATCAGGACCCGGGTATCGTCCAGATCCCGGAACGTCATGACGCCCGGGAGATCCTCACCCGGCACACCCGGTTTCGCGGGCCGTGAGCCGGTGGCCAGAACCAGGTGCGTGTAGGACTGGACCCGGCCGGTTGCGGTAGCGACCGTACGGTCCTGCCGGTTGATGGCCGTAACCGGTTCGCCATCGTGTACTTCTATGGCGTTGTCCCGGAACCAGTCGCCGGGCTGCAAGGCAAGGGAGCGTTCGTCGGTTCCGCCGGCGAGCAGCGACGAGAGCTGTATCCGGTTATAGGCAGGCGTTGTTTCGCCATTGAACACGACAATGCGGGTAAACGGCCGCCCCGGCTCACGGCAAAGGGCTTCCAGCAGGCGCTGGGAAACCATTCCATGCCCGCAGATCACCAGGGTCGATTCGCTCTGTTTAGTCATCACCTTCATGCCCGTCCGTTTCGTTTCTGGCAAACAAAAAAAGCCGGAGCATCTATTCCCGAGGGAAGTCGATGGTCCGGCGCCAATGCCAACAACAATGATCTGATGGTCCGGCCTGATCCTTGGCCGGGAGGTTCGTCCTTGCTTAATGCAAAGCGATCTTCGTGCCAGTTTTTATAATTCAATAAAATCAATAAAGTAAGTGTTTTTTGTCTGTGTGTTGACCAGGCTGGCGCAAAAAAACTGCCCTGCCGCGGGGCAGTTTGCACGGCTTTGGGGCCAGAGTGCGGTGGCGCGGTAATTGCTCACATCACAACTGTCCAGAGGTTGGTTCCGTGAGCGATCTGACCTGTCATTGATTGTTGCATTCGAGGCTGCCGTGCCTCCGGAGTCTGTTATGAACACGAAACGCGCCGCCGCTCATAAATCGCCTTCAGCGGGCGATTACCTGATCGCCTCAAAGAGCTGCGAGTTGATGAATCTCCAGTATTTCCTGCAGATGGGCAAACTGGTCCAGTGCATCAGCAACCTGGTGCATGCGCTGCAGTGCGAGCGGGGCGCTTCCAATGTGTTTCTGGGCTCTGCCGGCGAGAAATTTGCCCAGGAGCGACAAACCATGGTCGCGGCATCTGATCGGCTGCGTGGAGAGTTCGATCAGGCCCTGGCGGAGATCCATCGGGAACTGACCGCCCACCCGGTGAGCAGCCGGCTGCTGAACCAGTTGGCCACTGCACTTCATAGCCTGGAGGGGCTGCCGGAACTGCGGCGTTGTGTGGTTGCCCGGAAAGTGACGGCGCCCTCGGCCACAGAGGATTACAGCTGCCTTATACATAACCTGATTGCGGTGGTGTTTGAGGCCGCGGATACCGCTGTTGACCCCACCATTGCCGGGCTCCTGGTGGCCATGGTGCATCTGATGAACGGCAAGGAGTTCTGCGGCCAGGAACGGGCTGTGGGGTCGGCGGGCTTTTCCAGCGGCCGGTTTGATCGTGCACTGTCTGAGCGCATGGCGCACCTGATTGAGGCGCAGGAGCGCTGTTTTGACGTGTTCACCAGCTTTGCGGATGATGGTTCCCTGGACCTGTGGGAAAAACTGCGCGACAACCCTCGCGAGGCCGATATCGAAAAGCTTCGGCAACGGGGTACAGCCATAGGCCGCTACAAAAGCCTCGATCCCGCCCTGGCAGACGACTGGTTCAGGTTGATGTCCGAGCGGATGGATGAACTGAAAAAGGTGGAGGATTCGGTGGAAGGCTGCTTTCACGCCCGCTGCACCGAGCGTTTTGCCGACGCCCGGAACTCCCTGGCCCATCAGGAAACCCTGATCATGTCCCTGGATGCCCAGGAACCGACCTCGCAGCCCATGCTGGTACTGTGCGATTCGGGGAACGAGCGGCAGGTGGGTGAATCCTGGGCCAGCGACGGTGTCGGGCAGCAGTTTGGCCGCTCCATCTTTGATCTGGTTCAGGAGCAGACCCGGCGCCTGCAACAGATGACCGATGAGTTGCGGAGTGCCCGGGAAGCCCTGGAAGACCGGAAAACCCAGGAAAAGGCGGTGCTGCTGCTGATGGACCATCGCAGGATCAGCAACGACGAAGCGCACCGGGTATTACGGAAACTGGCCATGGACCAGGGCCGGAAACTGCCCGAAGTCGCCCGGGCCCTGGTGTCCATGGCGGATGTATTGAAGTGATTGGGCCGGCTCAGGCCCTGGCCGCCCGGGACTCCGATTCTTTGGTCTCGGGCGCTTCGGGCTTTCCGGAACGACGTGGCGAGATGTGCTCCAGCTTGCGTTGCTTCTCGTACAGGAATCGCAAGACTTCCTGCCGGTAGTGCACGTATTCCGGGTTATCTGCCAGGGTCACCCGGTTCCGGGGCCGGGGCAGATCAATGTACAGATCCTCGCCGACGGTCGCCGCCGGTCCGTTGGTCATCATGATGATCCGGTCAGACAGCAACACCGCCTCGTCCACATCGTGGGTAATCATGATCACCGTATTGTTCAACTCCTGCTGAATCTCCATCAATGAGTCCTGCAGGTGAGCCCGGGTCAGGGCATCCAGGGCGCCAAACGGCTCGTCCATCAGCAGCACACTGGGTTTCATGGCCAGGGCCCTGGCAATCCCCACCCGCTGGGCCATGCCACCGGAGACCTCACCCGGCCGCTTGTCGGCCGCATGGGCCATATTCACCAGCTCCAGATTGTGGTGAATCCAGTCGCGCCGTTCCTGTTTGCTCATGGACCTGCGAAACACCTGCTGTACCGCCAGTTCCACGTTCTCGTACACCGTCAGCCAGGGCATCAGCGCATGGTTCTGAAACACCACCGCCCGTTCCGGTCCTGGCGAATTCACCTCATGGCCATCCAGTACGCAGCCACCCTTGGTGGCCTGAAGCAAGCCCGCCACAATGTTGAGGACCGTGGACTTGCCACAGCCGGAGTGCCCGATCAGGGAAACAAACTCTCCCTTTTTTATCTTCAGATTGATGTTGTCCAGGGCCACGAACGGCCCTTTCGGCGTATCGAATGCCATCTCAACGCCGGTTAATTCAAGATGTGATTTGGTCATGGAGAGCACCTCTCTGGTAAACGGAGCGCCGGGTGGGTTACGCCTCCCGAAACCCTCAAAAACATGGATGTTTTGGCGGAGCGTACAGGGATGTACTCGCCGCGTGTTTCGGGAGGCGTAACCCACCCGGTGCGGCTTGCTCCAAAGCGGAGTTCACTCGTTCCACGCAACCCGACGCTGAATCAAAAGCATCACCCGATCCAGTACAAAGCCAATAAACCCGATGGCCAGCACCGCCACCATGATCCGGCTCAGGGACTCACTGCTGCCGTTCTGGAATTCATCCCACACGAACTTGCCAAGCCCCGGGCTCTGGGCCAGCATCTCGGCTGCGATCAGCACCATCCAGGCAATCCCCAGTGACACCCGCAGCCCCGTGAAAATCATCGGGACCGAAGAAGGCAATACCACCTTGCGGACATGGGTCCAGAAGGACAGGCGCAACACCCGGGACACATTCAGCAGGTCCGGGTGTACCGCTGCCACGCCAACACTGGTGTTGATCAGCGTGGGCCAGAGGCTGCACAGGGTGACCGTGATCATGGAGGTCAGGAACGACTTCTCGAACATCGGGTCATCGCTCACGTAGGTGGCAGACACCACCATGGTGACCAGGGGCAGCCAGGCCAGTGGCGATACCGGTTTGAAGATCTGGATCAGCGGATTGACCGCGGCCTGGAAATGCCGGTTCAGGCCCACCACAATGCCCAGCGGCACCGCGATTGCCGTCGCCAGTACAAACCCCGCCAGAACCGTGAACAGACTCGTTACAACCTGGTCCGGAAAGGTGGGCGCGCCGGGGTAGTTGCGGATTTTTACCTCGGCCTCCGGATTGTCCGCCAGAATGCGGGCGTTCCGCTCTTCCTGCATGGCAATGAACCTGTCAGCCCGCTCGCGCTGGCTGACGTGCTCCTGCCAGAGCTGGCCCGACTGTTCCCAGACCTGGGCCGGGCCGGGAAAGCTGCCCAGGGAGGTGTCCACCTGGGGCGCGGCCAGGTGCCAGAAGCCGACAAACACCAGAATGCCCATCAATGGCAGCAATAGTTGCCGACCGGCAGCAGCCAGCTGATCGGGTGCCAGGGCATCGCCCAGGGCCTTGAGCCTCTGGGCCAGCCAGCGCGGTGACTGAGGGGTGCTGTTGGCCGAAGTGATCGTAGTCATGGTGATAAAACCTCCTTGCAAACCCGGTTACGGGGTTTGCGTGCCTTTCAGGCCAATGTCGAAACTGTCGATATAGGCGTTCGGTGTCCGGGGGGTGAAGGCCACACCGTCAATCAGCTCACCCTGTTGCGGGCGCTGGAAGTTTTCGGCATCGAAATCCGGAAAATCCGATGCTTCCAGGGTGCCGTCCGCAATCAGTGACCGGGCGGCCTGCTCATAGATATCGGCACGGTAGACACGGGCTGCCGTCTCCATGTACCAGTCGTCCGGCCTGGCCTCGGGAATCTGGCCCCAGCGGCGCATCTGGGTGAGATACCAGATGGCATCGGACGGGTAGGGGTAGGTGGCGTGGTAACGGAAGAAGACGTTGAAATCCGGTACCTCACGGACATCGTCCTTTTCATACTCGAAGGTGCCGGTCATGGAGTTGGCGATCACCGCCTCATCGGCACCGACATAGTTGGAGCGCGCGAGGATTTTCACGGCTTCCCCGCGGTTGGCATTGTTGTTCTCATCCAGCCAGTGGGCAGCGCGAATCAGGGCCCGCAGCAGGCGCAGATGGGTGTTGGGGTAGTCCTCGGCCCATTGGCGGGTCACCCCGAAGACCTTTTCCGGGTTGTTCGGCCAGATCTCGTAATCGGTAATTACCGGCACACCGATGCCCATGAACACGGCTTGCTGATTCCACGGCTCGCCCACGCAGTAGCCCTGGATGGTGCCTGCTTCCATGGTGGCGGGCATCTGCGGCGGTGGCGTGACCGAAAGATGCACGTCTGCCTCCAGGGTGCCGCTGGTGTCGCCGCGCTGTGGCGCATAGTAGCCCGGGTTCAGGCCACCGGCGGCAAGCCAGTAGCGCAGCTCATAGTTGTGGGTGGAAACCGGAAACACCATTCCCATGCGAAACCGTTCGCCCCGGTCCCGGGCGGCTTCAACCACTGGCAACAGAGCACTGGCACTGATCGGATGTTCGGGTTTTCCATCTGCATTGTCTGGAATGTGCTGGCTCATGGTGTCCCAGACATCATTGGAGACGGTAATGCCATTGCCGTTCAGGTCCATGCTGAAGGCGGTAATGATATCCGCGCGGGTGCCGTAACCAATGGAAGCGCCCAGGGGCTGACCCGCCAGCATATGGGCGCCGTCCAGCTCCCCGGTGATTACCCGGTCCAGCAGTACTTTCCAGTTGGCTTGTGCCTCCAGTTCCACGAACAGGCCTTCGTCCATGAAGAAGCCCTGTTCCCAGGCAACCGCCAGCGGTGCCATGTCCGTCAGTTTGATAAAGCCGAGCTTGAGGTCGGGCTTTTCGGCCGGACCTATTTCATCCTGGGCCAGCGCACTGCTGGCCCAGAAGGTGGCCACCAGTAGCATTCGAGTAAGCCATCGGGCAGGTTGTCGTGTGAGTATCTGCATGGGTGTGCCTCATTCTGTTTGGCCCAGACAAAAAAACGCCTGCTTTCCGTTGCCGGAAAGCAGGCGCCTGTGCCTGGGGATCGGTTTTCTGTTGAGTCGTAAACGCGCGTTCTGTAAAAGGCTCTTGCACGCCCCATGCCATATCTTTAAGGCGTCTTAAAACAGAGAGTTAGAGGTTTATCGCCAATGGGTGCCCGGGAAAGGGAATGGGTATCCGGATGGTTTTAGTGCGCCGACGGTCAGGTTTGCACCAATTTGATACCGGGTTTGGTCGTCGACGCGAGACCGTTTTGCAATCTGGCAGGAATGAAATCCTTCAGAGCCGCCGTATACGGGCGCTGGCAGGGCTTAGAGCCGATTCCGTCCGGAGTGGCCCTGTTATTGCAGCCGCGTACCTATCTGTTCAAGACAACTTAATCCTATTGGCAACGAAGCCCGCCCCTGATGGCCCCCTATGGCATCCGGATTGGCGGGCTTTTTGTTTCTGAAACAAAAGGATGTGCTGTGACCGGAACCAACAATAGACCGGCGACGGTTCAAACCACCTGTCCATACTGCGGCGTGGGTTGTGGTGTGAATGCGTCGCCATCCGCCACCCAGGGGGATGAGACCCATCCCGCGAATCTGGGCCGCCTGTGCGTGAAGGGCTCCGCCTTGCACGAAACCCTGACCCAGGATGGACGACTGTTGAAGCCGAATGTCTTCGGGCGGGAAAGCACCTGGCCCCGGGCAGTAACGGAAGTCGCCCGGGCTATCCGCGAATCGGTGGCCGTTCATGGCCCCGGGTCCGTGGCCTTCTATCTTTCCGGTCAACTGCTGACGGAAGACTATTACGTGGCCAACAAGCTGGCCAAGGGGTTTATCCGCACGCCCCATGTAGACACCAATTCCCGGCTGTGCATGTCTTCTGCTGTCGCCGCCCACAAGCGGGCTTTCGGGGGCGATTTGGTGCCCGCCTGTTACGAGGATCTGGAACTGGCGAATCTGCTGGTACTGGCCGGCAGCAATGCCGCCTGGGCCCATCCGGTGCTCTACCAGAGAATGAAGGCCTCGGGCCGGCCCGGTCGCCGGGTAGTGGTCATTGATCCCCGTAAAACCGCCACCAGCGATCTGGCGGATTTGCACCTGGCCATACGCCCCGGAACAGATACCGTGTTGTTCAATGGCCTGCTGGTTTGGCTGGCGGACCAGGAGGGCCTTGACCGCCGTTACCTGGCGGAGCACTGCGAAGGATTCGAAAACACCCTGAGGGCCGCGAAATCGGCGGCACCCTCGCCTGAGGCGGTGGCCCGACTCTGTGACCTGCCCATTGAGAGCGTCACCACCTTCTACCGTTGGTTCAGGGAGGAGCCGCGCACGGTGACCGCGTTCTCACAGGGAATCAACCAGTCCTCCGCCGGGACCGACAAGGGCAACGCGATTATCAATTGCCACCTGGCAACCGGCCGGGTTGGCAAGCCCGGCGCCAGT
Organism: Marinobacter sp. B-21; assembly: GCF_056857895.1. Classification (NCBI taxonomy): domain Bacteria; kingdom Pseudomonadati; phylum Pseudomonadota; class Gammaproteobacteria; order Pseudomonadales; family Marinobacteraceae; genus Marinobacter; species Marinobacter sp. B-21. The sequence goes on along the minus strand of NZ_JBSXNZ010000045.1, from coordinate 4,012 downwards.
CCGTTTTCCCTGACCGGGCAGCCCAATGCCATGGGTGGCCGGGAAGTGGGCGGGCTCGCCAACTCCCTCGCAGCCCACATGGATTATGACAGCCCGGGTGCCCGGGACCGGGTGGCCCGGTTCTGGGGTACGGACGCCGTAGCGGAAGGGCCCGGAATGAAAGCCGTTGACCTGTTCGACGCGGTCGAGCGCGGCGATATCAAGGTGCTGTGGATCATGGCCACCAATCCGGCGGTCAGTTTGCCGGAAACCGATCGTATCCGCCGGGCCCTGGCCCGGTGCCCGACAGTCATCGTTTCGGACTGCGACAAAGATACCGACACCGCCCGCCACGCGGACATCCTGCTGCCGGCGGCCGGCTGGGGCGAGAAGGACGGCACGGTCACCAATTCCGAACGCTGCATTTCCCGCCAGCGCCGCTTCCTGCCGCTGACCGGTGAGGCCCGGCCGGACTGGTGGATCATCAGCGAAGTGGCCCGGGCCCTGGGGCACGGTGGCGGTTTCGACTATAAGGGGCCGGCGGACATTTTCCGGGAACATGCCCGCTTGTCGGGTTTTGAGAATTCCGGTCAGCGTTTCTTTGATATTTCCGGGCTGGCGGAGCTCAGTGATGACCAGTATGACACCCTTGAGCCCCGGCAGTGGCCGGTCACCGGGTCGGCCTCTGATTCGAGGCGTCTGTTTACTGATGGCCGGTTCGCCACCAGCGACGGCCGGGCACGCCTGATTCCGATAGCCTCTCGACTCCCGGCAAGGCCGCCGACGGATGCATTCCCGGTGATTGTGAATACCGGGCGCATCCGCGACCAGTGGCACACCATGACCCGGACCGCCCGGTCCAGCCGTTTGCTGGCGCACCGGCCTGAGCCGTTTATCGAGGTGCATCCCGAGGATATCCAGGCGCTTTCCCTGACGCCGGGGGCATTGGCGACACTCAGTAGCGCCCACGGCCACTTTGTCGGCCGGGTCCGAGCGACACCAGATCAGCGACGTGGCGAGGTGTTTGTGCCGATTCACTGGAACGACCAGTTTACCGGGCAGGGCCTGGCCACCGCACTGACCGACAGCGTGGTGGATCCGGTTTCCGGACAACCGGAGGCCAAGCACGGTCGCGCCACCCTGGCGCACTGGCCGGCCCGCTGGCACGGTCGTTTGCTGGTACGACGGGACCGGCCGAAACGTTGGACAGCAGACTACTGGGCCCGCCAGACGTTGGCTGATTGCGACAACTGGACCGTCGCCGGGCAGTCACCCATGGACTGGAAAACCGCAGTGCCAGACTGGCTGGGCGGCCAGCCGCAACTGGTTATGGAAGATGTCCGTGAGGGCCGTTTCAGAGCGGCCCGGTTGTACAATGGTCAGCTGGAGGCGGTTTTAATGGTGGACCGTGAACCGGACGCCCTGCCATCCATGGACTGGCTGGCCAGCTGCTTCAGCCAGCCGGAGCTCGACGAGACCACCCGGCGCGGCCTGCTGGCGGCAAGGGCAGTGGATGGAGATGATGCCGGCAACCTGGTTTGCAGCTGCTTCCAGGTGGGTGACCGGCAGATACAGCAGGCGATTGAACGGGGTGTGAACAGCGTGGACGCACTGGGTCGGGACCTGCAGTGTGGCACCAACTGCGGATCCTGTTTGCCGGAGATCCGGAGTTTGCTGGTGTCCGTTACCGAGGCGGTGTAAGCGGGCTCAGCATCTGCACCGGCACCCGGTAGCGCACCCCTTTCGAGGACCCGATGCCATCCACGGTACAGGTCTTGCGATTGACCCGGATGATCTGCCCGTGCAGCTCCCGGAGGCCGGCACCGAAACTAACGGTATCTCCCACTTGCCAGCGGTCCAGATGCTGCCGGGTGTCCACTGGCTCAAAGGGTGTGTCCGGTAACGCCAGCGCCTGTTTCCGGGCCTGGTCGGCAAGCGCCTCCCGCGTGGCTCCTGCGGCACCGCTTTCGTGCAACTCATCCAGAATGGTGTAGAAGTGCCGGTTGTGCACCGAACCCCGGCGCCGCTGCCCGGCGCTTTGCTGTAGCAGATGGGCAAACTCGTGGCAGCAGGTATGGGCCAGCAGGTTCAGGGTGCTCAGCTCGCCACCAAAGTAACCCCGTTTCCGGATCTCCCGCCCGGACAGCCAGCCGCTGGCTGTTTCCGGCTGGTGCTTGGCGGCAATCATGCGAACCCCGTAGGTGATCAGATGTTGCCTGTCGCGGGAATCGAAACGGTGGTAGGTCGCCTGGCCCGAACCCACGCGGCAATGCAGGAAACTGCCCGGGCTGCGTTTCCGGACCCATTGCTCGGCCGGTTGCCAGAGGCAGTCCCGGGTCACGGAACACATCAGTTCGCCAAGGCCAACGGCGGTTTCGGTTAATAGGGGCGTTTTCAGCAAACTTCGATACCTTGTCATCATCCGCGATAGGTTTGGTTCTCCAAGCTTAACGCCCGGAATTGCGGTTTGCTATGGTCTGGCTCTTCAGTATTGTTTATAGACGCTGGTGGGCAGATGACGGCTTGCGTTTCGATCTGGATACCCTGAACGCTGGGGCTATTACCGAGGATGCGGATTACCAGGGGCTGAGGGTGACCTTCACCGGTTTCCCCCATCGCTGAGAAGTTCCAGGCGATAGTGAACCTTGGCAAACCGAACAGCCGGATAAAGGACTTTTAATGTTCGCTTGCGTTTGCGCCAATTAGTACATGGCGACGTGGCCCGTTCATGCGTGCTATCTCAACTACATTCCGTGCTGACGGTGATGTCGGAGGTATCTCGCGGGCTCAGCCTCAAAGGCTTCACTACAGGCTTCGGAACAAAAGTAATAGGTCTTGCCCTCGTGAATGAGTTGATCAACTGCGGCGATAGGGCTGACCTCCATGCCACAGACCGGATCCTTGTGGCTGCGTTCGTTTCTTTCCCGTTTCATTTTTACTTCACTCCTCTGCTGCAAGCTCGCAGCAAGTCGGCATTGACGCAGTGTACAAAACTGCTTCATTCGAGCCTATCGCACTGGTCGCGTCCTTCTGTTGATACGCATCAATTGCACATGCCTCCGATTCAAATGACCGGGGGCCGGTCCGACAACGGCCATTGGTTAAATACTTGAATGCGCATTTATGTGCGCATAAACTGAAGCGATGCATTAAATCGCCACTTGGAGGCTCCTATGGCCGAACTCTACAATGCAGCCGCACCCAAAAAAGCAGCGAACCTCTCAATCAATAGCGATCTGCTGCGGAAAACCCGGGAACTGAACATTAACTTGTCTGCCACCCTGGAACGAGCTCTGAAAGAAGAGCTTTCAAAACGAGAAGCAGCCCAATGGGTCGAGGAAAATCGCGCCGCGATCAAAAGTTATAACGATTTCGTCGAACAACATGGATGCTTCGGCGACGAATTCAGGGAGTTCTGATGGCACAGTTCGATGTGTATCCCAACCCAAGCAAAGTCAGCAAAGCGCACTATCCTTACCTTGTCGATATTCAGAGCAGCCTCCTGAGCGAACTGGCAACCCGCATTGTTATCCCTCTTGGCAAACGTTCCGCCTTTGGTGGAGGAGCCATGCACGGACTAACTCCGGAAATCAGCTTTGCCGACCAGGAACTACTGCTGTTAACCCCGCAAATTTCCTCTGTGCCTGAAAAGCATCTCAAAAGCCCAATTGGCTCCCTCTCGCATTTCAGAGCCCAGATTGTTGGAGCTCTGGATCTTGCTATCACTGGCTTACCTGGTAGCTAAGGCCCTTGCGGCCCTTCGCCCCATAAGAACTGTACGTGATAGTTTCCCATCATACAGCTCAAGCCCTTTGAAGGCCGCGCAGGCGACCCACCTATTCATATCCCGTAAGGCTTCCCTTCAGGCGGCCAGTTTCTCGTACGACGAACTGTTGAGGAATCGTCGGTCCCGTCGTGCGTTCATCCGCTGCTTTCGGGCTCTCGCTTCGAAGTAGTCTTTGTCCGCCAGGTCATAGGGATTGGCACCACTGCGTATTTTGCTATGATACCGAATCGGCAAGTCCCCGGCCTT
>NZ_JBSXNZ010000044.1:0-48268 GCF_056857895.1 Marinobacter sp. B-21 | reverse complement strand
GATCGGCAATGTCCTTGCAGCCGGCCTGAACCGCTTCGGCAGGCATATCCGAAATGTCTTCCCAGTTGCGTTCCGCCGATTTGGCATAGGTAGCGGCCGGTGTGGCGTGGGTAATGCGTGCGGTGGAGACCACACCGGTGGATAAACCCTTGATTTCCGCAAGTTCCAGGGCCGTTACTACTTCATTGCCTGCGACCGTGCCGCAATCACCCCGCTGGACATCCTCGTCCACGCCCAGCACACCCGCATCGGTTTTCAAACCTGACATCATGGCGGTCATGGTGCCAGCTGAATCCGGAACCTGGGCATCGGTGTTATAGGTTTTCACGAGTGTCGAGAAGGGAAAGCTTTCAAAGCTCAGCAGATTTTCCTCGCCGGGACGGCCCTGCCTCTGGCCTTCCAGAATGCGCGCAGCGGTAAGGGTGGACACCCCCATGCCATCGCCCACAAACAGAATGACGTTTTTCGCTTTATCCGAGGACTTCAGGGAGAGCTTCTGCTGAAGCTGTGCCTCGGCGTTACTAAACCAGCCATTGTCCTTTTGTGAGGTCGGTAGTATCCCTGCGAGGACACTGGCGGACAATGCCAGCCCGATTGCCACCGGAACTAACGTTCTTTCCAGATTCATAGCGCACATCCTTTCAACGGTGTTGTTGTCTGCCACTCCGGTACAACCTGTTCATCGAACAGAATTCCGGATCGACTCCGCTAAAAAGATAGGGGCTCGTTATGACGTTAATCCTGCATTTGTGTTACTCAGGCATGAAGGTTGCTTGGCAGCTTCAATACTTTCCTCCCCCGGACGCTGGCCAGGACCTGCCGGCGCGGACAGAGGCACGCCGGCGGAAATCCAAGCGTTATTGAGTAGCCTCCTCCATCCTGTCACCCGCTTCTTCGGCGGCATCGCCCATCTCCTCGGCTGCGTTTTCCGCGCCTTCCTGTAACTCGCCCATGGCGCTTTCGTCCTGGCCGGTGGCTTCCTCGTAGGTTTCCTCGACTGAATCGCCAGCCTCTTCCATCATATCGCCGGCATTGTCCGCAGCTTTTTCTACATCGACACCCTCGTTGTCTTCGGAGCTGCAGGCGGCGAGGCCCAGTGTCAGAACCACCAAAAGCGCACTCAGTGTGAGCTTGTTCATACCATATCCCTCTGTTGGTAAGTATTTACAACGCGAAACAGGGTACGGCGAGGCCCGGCCTAAAGGCAATTACCGGGCGATTACCCTTTGGTTAGCCGGCGCAGTCAGACAGCGACCGGCCATTGATGGTGATGAGGTGGTCAAACGGCAGCATGGTGCCTCGCCCCAGCAGCAGGAAGTCCTGCCCGGCCCGACTGCAAAGCTCGCGAATAACATCGTGAACCAGGCATATCTGGCCGGCACTGTCCCGGTAGGCCACCTCGATCAGTTTGCCTGAGCCGAGATACTCCCGGAGCATAGCCTGAACGGCATAAGAGGCGGTGGTGGAGGGCCGGTCTGCCATGGCTGATTCTTCCCTGTGATCGGGCTCTTCTTTAACTCATGAGTCTGGCTCAAAAAGCCGCCTTTGGCCAAAAAATGTCATTTGTCATTTTGAGCCAAGGCGCCCGCGATAATGCGCCGACCGTTGCATTGTCAGATTGTTCGACATAAATTGATAGTACGCGCACCGAACAGGAGAAAACAATGAACGCCAAGACCTCTGACAACCTGGAATCGCATAAAGTCATATCCCCTGGCGAAACCGATTCCACTGGCAACTGGAAGGATCCGAAACGCTATATGTGGTTGCTCGGCCCTGCCCTGCCGGGTATTGGGCTCGCGGCCCTGACCGGTTACGCCCTGGCACCGAAGAAGCTGAAAGCCCTGGCCTGGACCGGCCCGGCCCTGGTACACGGCATCATCCCGGCGCTGGACCGTGCCATTGGCGAGGATCAGAGCAATCCGCCGGAATCGGCGGTGCAGACCCTGGAACAGGACAAGTACTACGACCGGATCGTAAAAGCCTTTATTCCGACCCAGTACGCCATGACCTTTTTGGGCGCCTGGCTGGCCAGCCGCAGGAATACCCCCCTGGACGACAGGATTGGCCTGACGCTCACCGTGGGCGCCATCAATGGTGTGGGCATCAACACCGCCCATGAGCTGGGCCACAAATCGAACAGGCTGAACAAGCTGTTGGCGATGGCGGCTTTGGCACCCACCGGGTATACCCACTTTGTTGTCGAACACAACTTCGGCCATCACATGCGGGTGGCCACACCGGAGGATCCGGCCAGCAGCCGGATGGGCGAAAGCTTCTGGAAGTTCCTGCCACGGACAGTAATAGGCGGCATCAAGTCCTCCATCAGGATTGAGAAGGCGAGACTTGCCCGCAAAGGCAAGGGCTTCTGGAGCCTGGACAATGAGCTGCTTCAGGGCTGGGCCATGAGTGCCGGGTTCTTTGGTGCGACGACGTTGATTTGCGGCCCTCGGGCGTTGCCGTTCCTGGCGGCGCAGGCGGTGTATGGCGCTAGTTTGCTGGAGAGCGTGAATTACATTGAGCACTATGGCCTGCTGCGCCAGAAGGACAAGAACGGAAAATACGAGCGCACCCAGCCGGAGCATAGCTGGAACAGTAATCATATTGTGACCAATCTGTTCCTGTATCAGTTGCAGCGACATTCAGATCACCATGCCCATCCTCAACGCAGCTTCCAGGCTTTGAGGCACTTCGAGAAGGCGCCGCAGTTGCCGGGTGGTTATGCGTCGATGCTGCTGCCGGCTTACCTGCCGCAGTGGTGGTATGAAACCATGGATAAGCGGGTGATTGATCACTACGAGGGGGATCTGAGCAAGATCAACTGGGATCCGGATCGTAAGGAAGAGCTGATGGCCAAATATGCGGATTACGCAGCGGAGGTGGCGGCTGAGGCGAGGGCCCGGCGCGCTGCCGCCAAATCCGAAGCTGCCTGAAGCTCTGCGCCCAGCCTTCTTAGGTTGGTGCAAGCGGTCGACCGGGGCACTCCTTCCGGGAGACGCCATAAACCCATCCCTGGGGGCTTGAGCGCAGCATCCCTGCTGCGCACACTCCCGGAAGGAGCGCCCCGGTCGACTGCCCCGAACTTTGGCAAGATAGTCGAATTTGCCTGAAGCGCTAAAGACAAATCTTCCCCGGGAACAAGCTTGTAGCTCACTTCCCTCGAAATACCGCTTCCCGCCTTTCCAGGAAGGACTGAATTCCCTCTTTTACATCGTCACTGGCCATTACCGGCTGCAGATCCGGGAATAAACGCTGTTTCGCGACTTCCTGCCCTTCACTGACTGCGATCTTTGACGATCTCAGACTACCCTGGACACCCAGAGGGGCTGCCTTTGCAATTTTCTCGGCGATTTCCAGCGCGACATTAAACTGCTCACCCGGCTCCACCAGTTCCTGTATCAACCCCCATTGGTAGGCCTGATCAGCGGTCCATTCGTCGCCAGTCAGCAGGTATCGCTGGGCATTGCCCCAGCCGATTTCCCGTTGCAGCCGGATGGTGGCGCCACCGCAGGCGAAGATGCCGCGTTTGACTTCCAGTTGGGCAAAGCGGGTGCCTTTGGCAGCAACCCGCACATCGGTGTTGAGCATCATTTCCACGCCGCAGGTAAAGCAGATGCCCTGGGCGGCGAAGATGACGGGTTTGCTGAGGCCGGCTCCGGTAATGTGGAACGGGTCCAGTTCGCCCTCGCCCGGCTCGATGCCTTTGCCGTTGGCAAACACGCCGGCCCAGTCGTCCAGTTGCAGGCCGCTGGTGAAGTGGTCGCCTTCGGCGTACATCAGCCCGACCCGCAGATCCGGGTCGCTCTCCAGCTGGTAATAAGCCGCCGCGATCTGGTGGTACATCTCGCGGTTCATGGCGTTCATTTTTTCCGGGCGGTTCAGCCCGATCAGCAGGATGTGGTTTTTCTTTTCAACGTTAACCAGGGCCATTGCCTTCACCTTATATATCGTTTTTCTTTTCCGCGTGCTGCACCTAAGTCTGGGCGCAATCGGCTGGGACCCCTTTCAGGGCCCCAGCCGATTGTGCCTCCTCTCAGATCAGAACCACTCGGATTTCATGTTGAGGCAGGTGTCATCCTGATTCCTCAGCAATACCAGGTCCTGAGCCACGGTTGGTAATTCCCAGTGGAAGAAGTACTGCGCAGCCTGGAGTTTGCCCTGGTAGAAGTTGCGCTCGTTATCGCTGTTGGCGGAACCCAGGGCGTGGGCAGCCGCGTTGGCCTGGCGGAGCCACATCCAGGCGACAATGATGTGGCCGAACAGGTGCAGGTAGCAGGAGGCGTTGGCCAGGGTTTTGTCGACTTCGCCGCCCACCAGGGATTTGCCGAGGCTCTGGGTGACTTTCACCGCCTGCTGCAGGGTTTCGCTCAGGGACAGGGCCCATTGCTGGCAGCGGTCGGTGGTGGCTGCCTGCAGGTCCACCTGCATTTCCTGCATCAGCAGCTGCAGGCCGTGGCTCTGGTCCTGCCAGATCTTGCGGCCGAGCAGATCCAGGGCCTGAATGCCGTTGGTACCTTCGTGGATAGGGTTCAGGCGGTTATCGCGCCAGCATTGCTCAACCGGGTATTCCCGGGTGTAGCCGGCGCCGCCGTAGACCTGAATGGCCAGATCGTTGGCCTTGGGGCCGTAGTCGGAGGGCCAGGCCTTGATCACCGGAGTGAGCAGGTCCAGCAGCTTCCCGGCTTCTTCGCGTTTCTGTTCGTCCGGGTGGGTGTGCTGGTCGTCCATCAGTCGGGCGCCATAGAGGCACAGGGCCAGACCGCCCTCGCTGTAGGCTTTCTGGGCCAGCAACATGCGCCGGACATCGGCGTGGTCGATGATGGGGACCTGCGAGGATTCCGGGTTCTTCTCGCTGGCCTTGCGGCCCTGCAGGCGGTCTTTGGCGTATTCCAGGCTGTGCATGTAACCGCGATATCCGATCACGGCAGCGCCAAAACCCACGCCAACCCGGGCTTCGTTCATCATCTGGAACATGTATTTCAGGCCCTGGTGGGGCTCGCCAACCAGGTAGCCTTGGCACGGGGCGTCGTCACCGAAACTGAGGGCAGTGGAGGTGGTGCCCCGGTAACCGAGTTTGTGGATCAGGCCGGCAAGGCTGACGCCGTTGCGTTCGGTGGGGTTGCCCTCTTGGTCCACCAGGAATTTAGGCACGATAAACAGGGAGATGCCCTTCACACCCGCCGGAGCGCCTTTGATCCTGGCCAGCACCATGTGAACGATGTTGTCGGTGATGGATTGTTCACCACCTGAGATGTAGATCTTGGCGCCCTTGATCAGGTAATGGCCGTTATCCGCAGGCGATGCCGAGGTGCGGATGTCTGCCAGGGAGGAGCCGGCGTGGGGCTCTGTCAGGGCCATGGTGCCGCTGAACCGGCCGCAGAGCATGTTCGGCAGGAAGGTGGTTTTCTGCTGTTCGTTGCCGAAGACGCGGATGAGGTTGGCGGCGGCGGTGGTCAGGAACGGGTAGCCGGCGGTGCCGGGATTGGCCGCGGTGAAGAAGCCATTGCAGGCGGCCATCACCGATTCTGGCAGTTGCATGCCGCCCAGCTCATAGTCATAACGCCCGGCGATAAAGCCAGCCTGGGCATAGGCCTCGACGGCTTCTTTGACCTGCGGCAGCATCTCGACCTGGCCGTTGACGAATTTGGGTTCGTCCTTGTCGGCGGCACTGTTGTGGGTGGCGAACTTTTCCCGGGCCATTTTGTCGGCGGTTTCGATGACGGCATCGAAGGTGTCGCGACTGTGTTCGCTGAAGCGCTCGCGGGTGGTGAGGTTTTCAGTATCGAGAACTTCGTAGAGCTGGAACGCCAGGTCGCGGCGGTCGATCAGGGTGTCGGTCATGCTGGGTCTCCTGTTTGTTGCAGACAGCCTCTCACAACTGGTTTTTTCTGGGAACCGGCGCTTGCGACATAATCATGGTCACTATTGCCACACTCTGGCCAAACCCTGCCTGCTACCGGACTCATCAGGTGCTCGCTGGCCGGGGCATGAAGCGGGCGGGTTCGGGCTCTGATCTCCCGCAGAATCGCTTTCTGGCGCGGGTTATGCAGCTAATTTTCCTGAAGGCCAGGTTCCGGCCGGTAACGTAAAGAATACCGACAGGTGTAGATATGGGGAGGTTCGCCATGAACGCACCAATCAGACAAAGCCAGGCAGATATTCTGGGCCGGCTCTATGATATGAAACGCAAACAGATCGAACACGCCCTCCAGCAGGGGAACAGCTTGCGCTGCCAGGTACTTGAAGCAGAAGCCGAGGCTATTTCAAGCGCGTTGAAATCCGTTCGGGAGCCGCTTGCCCCTATCGGCTGTTGATTGCCATTCCTGGTCACCTGTTGCCGTTTTCCGACGGTATCAGATGGCCGGCACCACTTCGGCACCTTGACGGGTGGCCCGTTGTACGCCGAACTTCCCCGGCGACATCCGCGCCACCAATCAGGTGCCGGGCACACCTTGATCAATGGCAAGTTGACTTGACCTTACGAACTGGCCACGTATCATCGGATTTCAAGTTTCACTGACGGAGCAACCATGACCGTAAGGTCTTTCGGCTGCATTAGCATTATCCGCCCACCTGTTGCCGCTGACATCGCGCGGCACCGGGGACGCCTGCCGTACTTCCCGGACCCGCCCGTTGCCTGCTGATCCACCCTGACACCCCCACGGTAAAGGCACCGGAATGCACTAGGCGGGGTGGCTGGCCGAAGACTAGACTCAGGCAAATACGCCTTAGATGTTCACGTGAAAGAAAACCAATAACGAGGTTGCGATGTCGCTACCGCTGGTTGTTTTACTGCCTTTCCTGGGCGCCATGGCCGCACCCCTGTTCGTCCAGGGTGGGCGGACCGCGATTGCCATCGCATCGTCGGTACCCGCCCTGATTGCCCTTGCGGCCCTCTTTCCCCACTGGCAAACCCTGGCTGATGGCGGTGTGGTGCTGCACAGCTATGAATGGTTGCCGGCCCTCGGTCTCTCGTTCAGTTTCCGGCTCGACGGGCTTTCGTTGCTGTTTGCCTTGCTGATACTGATCATCGGGCTGCTGATCATTCTTTATTCCCGCTACTACCTGAAAGCCCACGAAAACGTCGGCAAGTTCTACGCGCTCCTGCTGTGTTTCAAGGGTTCCATGCTCGGGATCGTGCTTTCGGGCAATCTTCTTTTAATCATGATTTTCTGGGAGCTGACCAGCCTTACCTCATTCCTGCTGATCAGCTTCTGGACCCACAAACAGGACGCCCGGCGCGGCGCCCGGATGGCCCTGGCCGTGACGGGCGGTGGTGGGTTTGCGCTGCTTGCCGGCATACTGATCATCGGCAACATTGTTGGCAGCTTTGAGCTTGATGATGTCCTGGCAGCGGGTGACCTGATCAAGAACCATGCCCTCTACCCGGTTGTCCTCACTCTCGTTCTGCTGGGTGCTTTCACAAAATCCGCCCAGTTCCCGTTCCATTTCTGGCTGCCCCATGCCATGCAGGCACCCACGCCGGTATCGGCCTACCTGCATTCAGCCACGATGGTTAAGGCCGGCGTCTTTCTGATGGCCAGGCTTTACCCGGCGCTGGCGGGCACCGAGCAATGGTTCTACATGGTCAGCTTTACCGGCATGGCCACCATGCTGCTGGGCGCCTACACCGCCATGTTCAAGCACGATCTGAAAGGCCTGCTGGCCTATTCAACGGTGAGTCAACTGGGCCTTATTACCCTGCTGTTCGGCATGGGTACCCAGCTTGCGGCCGTTGCGGCGATTTTCCACGTGATCAACCACGCCACCTTCAAGGCCTCCCTGTTCATGGCCGCGGGCATCATCGACCATGAAACCGGCACCCGGGATATGCGCCGCATTAACGGGCTCTGGCGTTTCATGCCGCACACGGCCACCCTGGCCATGGTTGCTGCCGCATCGAACGCCGGGGTGCCGCTGCTGAACGGCTTTCTGAGCAAGGAAATGTTCTTCGCCGAATCACTGGCGCTGAACCTGCCGGGGCTCTGGGCCTGGCTGCCACCAATCGTGGCGACCCTGGCGGGCATCTTCACGGTGGCTTACTCCGCACGTTTTATCCACGACGTTTTCTTCAACGGCAAGCCAGTTGATCTTCCGATCTACCCTCCACACGAGCCTCCCCGTTACATGAAGATCCCGGCGGAGATTCTCGTGTTTGCGCTCGTCATGATCGGCATCTTTCCGGCCATCTCGGTCGGCCCGCTGCTTTACATGGCGGCATCCGCCACATTTGGCGGCAATGTGCCGGATTACCAACTCGCGGCGTTCCACGGTTTCAACCTCCCGCTGATGATGAGTTTTTTCGCTTTTGCCGGCGGCTTGCTCATGTACAGTCAGCGCCAGCGCTTCTTCGATTTCCATGCCCGGTTCAGGGAAATCGATGAAAAGGCCGTATTCGAGGCCGTCGTCTCCCGCATTGTCGACCTGGCCAACCGGTTTACCGCACGGCTGGAAAACGGTTCGCTCCAGCGTTACGCGGTGCTGCTGGTCGTCAGCGTGATCACAGTCGCGGCCATGCCTGTTCTCAGCCTTGGCATTTTTGTCGGGGAGAACGGTCTCAGCCCGATAGACTGGCCAACCGCTATTGCGGCCGGGGTGCTTATCCTCTGTGCGCTGGCCACCGCAGCCATGCACAGGGAGCGGTTCTACGCACTGGTTCTGCTGAGCGTGGTCGGCCTGATGGTGGCCCTTGCGTTCGCCCGCTTCTCGGCGCCGGACCTGGCGATGACCCAGTTGTCCGTGGAAGTTGTCACGATTGTTCTGCTGATGCTTGCCCTTTTCTACATGCCATCCTGGACGCCCGTCGAAACCTCCAACGGGCGGCGGTTCCGCGACATTGCCATTGCCCTGGCAGCGGGAACCGGCATGACGCTGGTTACCCTGGCGATGCTGACACAACCGTTCAGCTCCATCTCCGATTTCTTCCTCGAAAACAGCAAGCCCGGCGGTGGCGGCACCAACGTGGTCAACATCATTCTCGTGGACTTCCGTGGCTTCGACACCCTGGGCGAGATTACCGTTCTGGCCATCGCGGCCTTGGGCATTTACGCCATGCTCAAGAACATTGCCCTGACACCGCCACCCGGCGATGGTCAGGGACACGCGTGGACACGGGATGCCCATCCGTTGATGCTGCGCCAGATTGCCCGCCCGATGCTGCCGCTGGCGCTGATGGTTTCCGTGTTCATCTTCCTGCGGGGCCACAATCTTCCGGGCGGCGGCTTTATCGCCGGCCTGATCACGTCGGTTGCCCTGATCCTCCAGTACATTGCCAGCGGAATGATCTGGACCCAGGACCGGATTTCGTTCCGCTATCACAATGTGATCGGTCTGGGCCTGCTGTTCGCAACCGTTGCCGGCGCGGGCAGCTTTGCCTTCAGCTATCCGTTCCTCACCTCCACCTTTGGTTACATTACCTGGCCGGTGGTGGGCAAGTTTGAGGTTGCCTCGGCCCTGGTCTTTGATCTGGGCGTCTACCTGACGGTTATCGGAGCCACCCTGCTGGCCCTGGTGAGCATTGGCCGGCTGTCTCCCCACTCCGCCATCAAGAGTAAAAAGGAGGGTGCGTAATGGAGCTTGTTTTCGCACTGGTTATCGGTGCCCTGACAGCATCCGGCGTTTATCTGGTTTTGCGGGCACGCACCTTTCCTGTGGTGGTGGGTCTCACTCTGCTGTCCTACGGCGTGAACCTGTTTCTTTTTTCCAGTGGCCGGCTGGCGACCGGACAGCAGCCTGTTATCGGCACCGCAGCAAACTATTCCGATCCGCTTCCCCAGGCGCTGGTGCTTACCGCCATTGTGATCGGCTTCGCCATGACCGCATTTGTTGTTGTGCTGTCACTACGAAATCTGGCGGATCACGAGAACGACCATGTCGATGGCCAGAAACCCTATAAATCCCCCGCCCCCGAGGAAGAAGAGGAGGTAACCGGCCAATGAACCACTGGCTTACCGCTCCTGTTCTGATTCCCCTGCTCGGAGGTATCCTGCAGGCGTTGATGGGTTACGCCCCCATCAGCCTGCGCCGCACGCTGGCGTTGGCAACCACCGTTCTGATACTGGTTTCGGCCATTGTGCTGCTGGTGCTGGCCAACGACGGCAGCTACCGGATTTACGCCCTCGGGAACTGGCAGCCTCCGTTTGGCATTGTTCTGGTGCTTGACCGGCTGGCCGCCCTGATGCTGGTCATGACCGCCGTTCTGGCCCTGTTCTGCCATACCTTCGCTATTGGTGGCGCCGATGAGGGCAATCGCCAGTTCCATGCCCTGTTCCTGTTTCAGCTCATGGGCCTGAACATTGCCTTCCTCACTGGCGACCTGTTCAACCTGTTCGTTGCCTTCGAGGTTCTGCTCATTGCCTCCTATGGCCTGCTGATGCACGGCGGAGGAACGGTAAGAACCGTGCCGGGCCTGCATTATGTGGTGCTGAACCTGGTTGGCTCCGCGATATTCCTGATCAGTGTCGGGATGATCTACAGCGTTACCGGCACCCTGAATATGGCGGATCTGGCGGTCAAGATCCCCGAGGTTTCCGGTGAAAACCTGAATATCGTCAAGGCCGGCGGCATGATGCTGCTGGTGGTGTTCGGCTTGAAAGCCGCCATTCTGCCCCTGTGTTTCTGGCTGCCAAGAGCCTATTCGAAAGCCACGGCTCCCGTCGCCGCTCTGTTCGCGGTAATGACCAAAGTCGGCGTTTACGCCATTTTGCGGGTCTATCTGCTGATCTTTGGCGACAATGCTGGCGAACTCGCCAATCTCGGTATGGACTGGCTGTTCCCCATTGCCCTGGCTACCCTCGCCATGGGTGTCATTGGCGCTCTGGGCTCCGGCAGCCTGAAAACCCTGGTCGCCTGGCAGGTAATCATTTCGGTGGGCACGTTGCTGGCTCCGGTCGCGCTTGGCTCCGAGGCCGGTCTTTCCGCTGCCCTGTTCTACCTGCTGAGCACCACCTGGACCGTCGGCGGCCTGTTCCTGGTCTCGGAGCTGGTGGCTGACCAGCGGGGCACGGCCACTGACCGAATCGTTACCGCTCCACCGATGCAGAACCGCACTTTCCTGAGTGTCCTGTTCCTGATCGGTGCCGTTGCCGCGGCCGGCCTCCCGCCCCTGAGCGGTTTCTTCGGCAAGGTACTGATCCTGAAAGCCGTTGAGCCGGGAACCGAGATGGCCTGGCTGTGGTCGGTGCTCCTGATCGGCAGCTTCCTCACTATCATCGCCTACAGTCGTGCGGGAAGCATTGTTTTCTGGCGGACCGTGGACGGCCATATGGAAACGCCAGACCCACTCAACGGCCGGGTTTCCATCGCCACCGGCGCGTTGGTCGCCCTTGCGGTTGTCATGGTTGTGCTGGCAGGTCCCATCACCCGCTATACCGACGCGACGGCAGCACAGCTGCATAACAATGACGCCTACATCGAAACCTTAAAGACCCCCATGGTCGGGGAGGGTGACTGATGCTTGATCGTCTGAGTTTTCCGCAACCCTGGTTGAGCCTGATCCTGTTCACTACCTGGCAGTTGCTCAGCGACGGCGTGTCCGGCGCCAGTATCGTGATGGGCCTGATCCTGGCCTGGCTGATCCCGCAACTGACTCAGGGCTTCTGGCCCGAGCGGCCGGCGTTCGTTAAGTCCTGGCGGATGCCCATGTATCTGGCTGTCGTGCTCAAGGACATTGTGGTTGCCAGCTTCTCGGTCGCCCGCCTGATTCTGAGCCCGCGCCAGCCGCGCCCGATTTTCGTCTGTTACCCTCTTCAGCTCGAGCAGCCGCTGGCGATTACCATCCTCGCCAGCACCATTTCGCTCACACCGGGCACCGTCAGCGTCGATGTCAGCGATGACAACAAGACCCTCCTGATCCACGCCCTTGATGCAGCCAGCGACCAGGAGGTCATTGGCGCCATACACAACCGCTACGAGAAGCCGTTGATGGAGATGTTCCAATGATGACAATCGCCCTCTACACCTCGATTTCCATGGTCACCCTGGCGACCCTGCTCAACGTCTACCGGCTGATCAAGGGGCCGGACGCACCAGACCGGGTACTGGCACTGGACACGCTCTACATCAACGCCATTGCCCTGATTATCCTGCTCGGAATCGCCCTGGGGACGCGGATGTACCTGGAAGCCGCCCTGCTTATTGCTGTCATGGGCTTTGTCGGAACCGTGGCCATGGCCAAATACCTGAAGCGGGGCAGTGTCATTGAATAGGATTGCCCCGAACCGGTTTCGTCGCGGAGGATACTGACCATGAGTCTGATCACCGAATACGTTATTTCTGCCCTGCTGCTGCTCGGGAGCGCCTTTACCCTGGTTGGCGCCATCGGCCTGGCCAGGCTGCCGGACTTTTTTACCCGCCTTCACGGCCCAACCAAGGCTACAACCCTGGGGGTCGGCGCCATCATGCTCAGCTCGGTGATTTACTTCAGCGCCAGGGGCGAGGGCGTGGGCATTTCGGAGATCCTGATTACCCTGTTCCTGGTAATCACGGCCCCGGTCAGCGCTAACATTCTTGCCAAGGCGGCCATGCATATAGGCGTCAGAACGGTGGAAAACACCGCAGGCAAGCCCTGGGAGCAGTGAATGGCCGCAGTTGGCACACTGACCGGGATTTTGTCATTGGACTTGAAGATTTTTGCCGTATAGTAGGCCCCCAAACCCTTATGAGGAGCCCAGCATATGCTGAAAGTAAATGAGTATTTCGACGGTAAGGCCAAGTCCATTGCCTTCCAGACCGCCACCCTGCCCGCCACCGTTGGCGTAATCAGCCCGGGCGAATACGAGTTTGGCACCAGCAAGAAGGAAACCATGACGGTGATCAGCGGGGCCCTGACGGTTCTGCTGCCAGGCATGGAGGAATGGATGACCTACGGTGCCGGTGAGGGTTTTGATGTTGCCGGGCAGGCAAGTTTCAAGGCAAAGACCGACATCGACACCGCCTATCTCTGCACTTACGAGTAACATCCGGGACAACAACAGAATTTTCCGCAGAGCGAAACTGGATTTTTGCCTAAGCCACCGTTCGCTCTGCATTTTTTCACTTTTACCGGTTCCCGTTTCACCCAATCTGTGTCAGATTTAATCCTGTTTCTCGCGATAACACCAACAACTGGGAAAGAGGAAACGAGTAATGGCACAGACCCGCATTTTATCCCCGGCTGACAACGCCTATCAGTATCCGCTGCTGATCAAACGACTCCTGCTCTCAGGCCCCCGGTACAATCCGAACCAGGAAATTGTCTATTCAAACCGCAGCAAATACACCTATACCGATCTGGTTGAACGCATTCACCGCCTGGCAAACGCCCTGACGGATGCCGGTGTTAAACCGGGTGATACGGTTGCGGTAATGGACTGGGATACACCCCGGTACCTGGAGTGTTTCTTTGCCATTCCGATGATTGGCGCCATTCTGCATACGGTCAATATCCGGTTATCACCAGAACAGATCGTTTACACCATGAACCACGCCGAGGACGACGTTGTGCTGGTGCACGACGACTTCCTGCCGATTATCGAGGGCGTGAAAGACGACATCAAAACGGTCAAGACCTGGATTCAGCTCACCGACAACGATGCCCCACAAGCAACCTCTGTCGATGCCATCGGTGACTACGAAACCCTGCTTGCAAAAGCGAATGACCAGTTCGACTTCCCGGACTTTGACGAGAACAGCGTGGCGACCACGTTCTACACAACGGGTACCACAGGCAACCCCAAGGGCGTGTACTTCAGTCATCGCCAACTGGTACTGCACACACTGGCAATGACAGGCACGGTGGCCTCATTCGATGAGATGCCGCTAATGCGCTCCTCATCGGTTTACATGCCGGTAACGCCCATGTTCCACGTCCACGCCTGGGGTGTGCCCTATGCCGCCACCATGATGGGCATCAAACAGGTCTATCCCGGCCGTTACGAGCCCGAGTTGCTGGTAGACCTTCTAAAAGAGCATAAAGTCACCTTCTCTCACTGCGTACCCACCATCATGCAGATGATGATGGCCACCGAGTCCATCAAGACGGCAGACCTGAGCAACTGGCACGTCCTGATCGGTGGCAGCGCACTGACCAAAGGACTATGTGACGCAGGGACAAAACTCGGAATCAAGATGTACACCGCTTATGGCATGTCTGAAACCTGCCCGCTGCTGAGCGCCTCACACCTGAAACCCGAAGATTTGGAGCTACCCCTTGAGCAGCAGACCGCTATCAGGGTAAAGACAGGGATTGCAACACCGATGGTTGAGCTGGAAATCGTGGACCCGGACGGTAACCCGGTTCCGCACGATGGCCAGGCCAAAGGCGAAGTCGTGGCTCGCGCTCCCTGGTTGACCCAGGGTTACTTCAAGGAGCCCGAAAAAGGCGAGCAGCTCTGGGAAGGCGGCTGGCTGCACACCGGTGACGTGGCCTCCATGGAGCCGGACAACACCCTCACCATCAAGGACCGCATCAAAGACGTGATCAAGACCGGCGGTGAGTGGCTGTCCTCCCTCGACCTGGAAAACCTGATCAGCCAGCACCCGGCTGTGGCCGGCGCTGCGGTGGTGGGTGTACCCGATGAAAAATGGGGCGAGCGCCCGCACGCGCTGGTCACCCTCAAGCCCGGTGAAAATGCCGGTGTCGAGGACATCCAGAATCATCTGATGCAGTTCGTGGACAGCGGTGAGATCAACAAGTGGGCCATCCCCCGGCAGATTGATTTTGTTGAGGATATCCCGAAGACCAGTGTTGGCAAGATCAACAAGAAGCTGATCCGGGATCAGTTGAAGTAACTTGCTGTGTGAAAAAGGGGTCAGATGAACGCTTTCATCTGACCCCATTTTCAGTCTTTACAGTCCGGAGAACGTAAAATCCACCTCCGGCGTGCGACCATCAATAATATCGGCCAGGGCCGCCGCCGAGCCGCAGGAGTGGGTCCAGCCCAGCGTACCGTGCCCGGTATTCAGGTAGAGGTTGGCGTAGTGGCTTTTGCCAATGTACGGAACGTTGGAAGGCGTGGCCGGGCGCAAGCCGGTCCAGAATTCGGCCCGGTCCCAATAGCCTGCCTCGGGCATCACTTCCGCGGTGCGGCGGACGATGGCGCGGCAACGGGTGTAATTGAGTTTTCGGCTGTAACCACTGAGTTCCGCCGTGCCCGCGACACGGATCCGATCGCCAAGACGTGAGTAAACCAGCTTGTATTCATCATCGGTGAGGCTGACCTTGAACGCCGCTTCTTCATTCCTGACCGGCACGGTAATGGAATAGCCCTTGGCCGGGTAGATATTCAGGAAGATACCCAGTTGCCGGGCCAGTGCGGCACTGTAACTGCCAAGGCTCAGAACGTAGGCGTCCGCCCGCAGTGTCTCATGGCGTCCATCAGTCAGTGCCTGAACGCCCAGCACTCGCTCACCCGCCTCTTCAAAACCGAGGATCCGGGTGCCGTATCGAAACGCCACACCCGCCTCCGCGCAACGCCGGGCCAGGTTCTGGGTAAACATCCGGGCGTCACCGGATTCGTCCTCGGAGGTGTAGGTTGCCCCTGCAATCCGGTTCCGGATGGGTTTCAGGGCCGGCTCCAGTTCAACCGCCTGATCGGCATCGATAATCTGGCGGTCGCAGCCAAGAGACTGCATGATCCGGGTAGGCTCTTTGGCACCCTCAAACTCGGCAGGATTGGTGTAGAAGTGCAAAATGCCTTTCTCGAGGTGGTCGTATTGCACATTGGCAACCTTGCGCAGCGCCTGTAACTGGCTACGGCTATAGGTACCCAGATTGACTATCTGACGAATATTGTGAGCTGCCCTGGCAGAGGTGCACTCCCCCAGAAAGGACAGCGCCCAGCGCCACTGGGCAGGGTCGAGCTTTGGCCGGAACAACAGGGGCGCATCCGGTTGGCTGAGCCATTTCAGGACTTTCAGGACAGCCGACGGTTTAGCCCAGGGTTCGGCGTGCGAAACGGAAATCTGACCACCGTTAGCGTAGCTGGTTTCCAGACCCGCCTGGTTCTGCCGGTCAACAACGGTAATCTGGTGCCCCTGCGTCTGAAGAAACCAGGCCGTTGTTACGCCCACGACGCCTGCACCCAAAACCAGTATATGCATGCTTGCCTCCGGTCAAACGGAACCCGCCACCCATGGGGGTATACCCCGGGGTTTTCCGGCCAGACTCCGGTCAATTTGGAACTTGGGATTTGTTGCTTGAGGGCACTATTGTAATGTGAGCGTCCGGTGATTGCGTGTTATACCATCAGCCACCGGCGCGCTTGACTGCCCAGCCCTTCTGCTCCAGCAGGGGCACCAGGATGTCTCGCTGATCACCCTGAATTTCAACAACGCCGTCTTTCACGGTGCCCCCGGTACCACACCTCGCCTTGAGAATCTTTGCGTAGGCCTTGAGTTCCTTGTCGTCCAGGGGAATGCCAGTGATCAGGGTCACGCCCTTGCCCTTGCGCCCTTTGGTTTCGCGGCTAACCCGGACAATGCCGTCTCCGGCGGGCCGCCTGGAATCACCGCAGGTGCAGTCAGCGACGGGGTTTCTGCAACCCGGGCACATTCGACCCAGCCCGGTTGAAAAAACCAGCCCGCCCTCAGATCGCTTCTTCATTCTGTCTCCGTGCTGCCTGTTTTGCTCACTCCATCTTTCAGTCAAGGCCGGGAGGATACTTGGTAAACATTTCAGCCACCAACTCGTCGATCAGCGCTCTCCGGGTTTCGGGCGACTGGTTCTCGTTCAGATAGCGGCGACTGGCAGCCCGCCATACAACCTGCTTGGACTTGCTGTCCGCCAGCTCGACCACCAGCTTACCCTCTTTGATTTCGCGAACCGGAGGCGGCGCGGACAACGCCCATCCAAAGTTCCCGTGGCCAAAGCCGAACCCCAGTCCCAGGCCAGTCTGCTCGAGTCTGTCCTCGGGAACAATCTGCCAGCTCACCAGCAAACCGGCTTCCGCCTCCGGAACCTGCAGCAGCGCTTTGCGATTAAGCTCCCTTTCAATGGCGCTCCGCACCCGGTTGCCGTCCAGGGAGACAAAGGAGGACTCCGTGCCAGGCACAAACGCCCAGGACGTGTAGTTTCCGAAAACCACAGACGAGTTGTAGTCTGTCACCACATTGCTGGCGCAACCGGTCATGGCCAGTGCGACTATCGACAACATCAGTAAACGCATCATCACTTCTTCCCTCAATGGAGGATTTAACTGATAACCAGTATACGCACAGGAAACGCGAAACGCGCGAGGGTGCCCTTCAGACCCATCACCTTTCAAAACTGTAATCCAGTTTCTGGGCATCGCAGAAGGCCCCGAATTGCTGCGCCCTGTTCTCCGGGACCGACACGCGGGCATGCACGGACGGACCGTAATCGACCGAGTCCACCGACGCGCCATGCAACTCGCACCAGTGTCTCAGAGGCTGCTCGTCGGCGAAAGACAGGGTAACCCGCGCCTCAATCACGGGCTGCCGGACAACCCGGTCTACCGCAGAAAGAACACGCTCGGCAGCACCCGCATAGGCCCGCACCAGTCCTCCGGCACCGAGTTTAATGCCCCCGAAATACCGGATGACCATCACAAGCACATCGCCCATATCCTTGTACTGAATCACATTCAGTATGGGCTTTCCGGCGGTTCCGGAAGGTTCGCCGTCATCGTTCATGGCGGCCTCGGCCGCGGAGCCGGGGCGGCCAATCTGGTAGGCCCAGCAGATGTGGCGGGCGTCCGGGTGGTCCTTTTGGGCCTGCGCCAGCCAGGCTTTCACCTCATCGCGGGAGCCCACCGGGGCTACCCGCGCGATAAAACGGCTTTTTTTCACTTCCGTTTCCCGCTCAAGGTATCCCGCAGGAACCGGGTAATCTTTTTTCATGGAAAATGACCTATGGCCTCTGACGACAAATACAGCAGCGAGCCGGCGCCCTCACCCACCGATAAACACCGGAAGGCGAACCGTCACCCTCAGGCCGCCCGCCTCCGCGATGGTTGCATCAATCCGGCCATCGTGAGCGGAAACGATATCTCTGGCAATAGCCAGCCCCAACCCCCAGCCCGTTCCACCCCGGGACTTATCGGCCCGGAAAAACGGCTCGAACAGGTGTGACAGTGCCTCCTCCGGGACCCCCGGGCCATCATCTTCAACGGCCAGACTAAGCCACCCATCGGAGACCGATAGGGCAAGTTTCACGGCCTTGCCTGGCGGAGTATGGTCCAGGGCATTCTGCAGAATATTATCGATCGCCCGCTGCAACAGCCCCTCATCGCCAAGCACCGAGGTGCCGGCACTTTCCGGCGAGGCAACAAGTTTGCAGTCGACGCCCTGATGCTCCGCGTAATCCGCCGCATCCTGCAACACCCGGTTGATCACCTTTACCGGCTTCAGGGGCTCACGCTCAATATCCCCGCCAGCTTCGGTTACCCGGTACAGTGTCAGAATCTGGCCCGTCATCGTATCGAGTCGCTCGTTCTGGCGCAGAATGCTGGCCATCAGCTCCTCATCTGCACCGGCCTCGCTCGCCAGCTCAATGGCAATACGCTGGCGCGCCAACGGTGTCCGAAGATCATGGGAAATATCCCGGAGCAAGTGTTTCTGCCGTTCCAGCAGGCTGCACAGCTGCTCCGTCATGGCATTGAAGGCCGTTGCCAGCTGCCCCACTTCGTCTCTACGCCGGGCAATGCGATCACTTACACGAAGCGAATTGCCCCCCCGTGAAATTGCCTGGGCCGTTGTTTCCATGTGCCTGAGAGGGCGGGATACCCGCCGGGCAATCCACCAGCACGCGAGGGAAATCATCACGAAGGCAAGGCCGAGTTCAATGACTCGGAAAAACCGGGGGTCCAACCAGCCCTCCCCCACGGCCCTTGGCCATGCCACCAGGCGATAATCCTCGTTGATATCCAACACCGCAGGCTTCTGCGGATACCAGCGCGAATCCATTCGCTCACGAATGTGCGGGGGCAGCCTGCCATCATTTTTATCTTTTTCAAGCAGGATCAGGTGTAGATCGAGTCGCTCGCCCTCTGACTTGAGAAAACGCCAGACACTGCCCCGCTCGCCCGATTCACGGATTTTTACCGCTTCCCTGGCAAGGTCCAGCAGTCCCGCCTGCCGCTCAATGGCCTGCCGCTCCCGGTCGAGAAGCACCCGGGTCGCTATGTTGCTGACCACAACGGTCAGGGCCATGGCGAGCCAGATCGAAAAAAAGATCCGCCAGAAAAGTGGAAATATCACCTGATGCTTCATTCCGGTACCCGATAACTGTAGCCAAGACCTCGCACGGTTTCGATCCTCGGTGGATCCTCGTTACCCAGCTTCCTTCGAAGATTACTGACATGCATATCCAGGGTCCGGTCGTAGGCCTCAAGCCTTCGACCCAACGCCCACTGCATCAGATCGGTTTTGCGAACCACGCTGCCGGCGTGGGCCAGCAAAACCTGCAGCACTTCGTATTCCGTGGCCGTCAGTTCCAGTGCTTTATCGTTCTGATAAATTCGGCGATGGCCCGGTTCGACTCTCAGATCACCATAAGTCCGGGCAGCATTGACCTCTGTTTTCTGATCCCAGGCAATCCGGCGCAACAGGGCCTGTAAACGAGCCACCAGTTCCCGGGGATTGCAGGGTTTGGGAATGTAATCATCGGCACCGACTTCAAACCCGACGATCCGGTCGGTTTCATCGCCCCTGGCCGTCAGCAGCACAACCGGCAAGTGAGTTTCTGCCCTGAGCTCTCTCAGCACCTCAAGCCCACTGATATCTGGCAGCATAATATCCAGAACAACAATGTCGCAGTCCTGTCCCAACGCCAGAGCCAGACCATCCCGGCCATTGGCCGCTTCACGGACGGAGAAGCCCTGATTGTTCAGATAGCGGGCCAGAAGCTCTCGCAATTCATCATCGTCTTCGACCAGTAAAACCCTGCTCTGCATCTTTGCTCTCCACCTTGACTGCAAGAAGTCTAACACGCTCACGACAAGCCGCTGATTCGGCGTAATTTCCTTTGCAGAACCTTTACACAGACCTGACGCTCGTTGACGAAAGGTGGCGCTAACATAGCAACCGTTAACGCAACAGCTGCCAACGCAGCAACTATTGGAGAATAGCTTTATGAAAACACGCACCAGTTCAATCCTTGCCGCAGGCGCCCTTGCTTCCGCCCTGTTGATGAGCAGCCCGGCCCTCATGGCTGACGATCACGGTTACAAGCATCGGGGCGACAGACATGACATGGCGGAGATGTGTGAGAACCTCAAAGATGGCAAAGGTAAGTTCAACAGGGAAGAACGCCAGCAAGAGATGGCGGAGCGTCGTGAGGCTATGGCCGAGCGCCTCAAGCTGAACGATGAGCAGCGTGAAATCTGGAACCAGATGCACGAAGAAAGGCGCGAAAAGCACGAGAAGCGCATGAAAAACTGGCAGGAGGAACTGAAAAAACGCTGCGCCAAATCCTAGGGGTGATCAGAAGCCGGGTTCTGACGTATGGTATCGGGTAGATCAAGGAGTACTGCCCGACCATGCCAGAATCCGGACTTTCCGACCTCACCCTGGAAACCTGTGACAGCATCACTGCCATTCCTGCGCAGGAATGGCAACGACTGGCAGGACGCACCAACCCGTTTCTCCGCTACGAGTTCTTCCAGGCGCTGGAGGCGTCTGCCTGCACCTCTGCGGCTACTGGCTGGACGCCAAGTCACCTGGTTTTCCGAATGGCCGGTATAATCGTCGGCATAGCACCGGCCTTTCTGAAAAGCCACTCCATGGGTGAATACATTTTTGACTGGGCCTGGGCCAATGCCTACCAACGTCATGGCCTCGATTACTATCCGAAGTTACTGATCGCCGTTCCCTTTACACCCTCCGCAGGCCCCAGGTTGTTGCTGGATCCGGATCTGCGCCGCCAACTGAGACCGGAACAGCTTCATGACTTGCTGGATACGCTGACCAGAAAGCTTGGTGCCCACTCCTGGCACCTGCTGTTTCCGGACAGCGATGACCAGAAGCTGCTCCATCATGACCGGGAGTTGCACCGCATCGGCTGCCAGTTCCACTGGCACAACCACGGTTACCGGAACTTCGAGGATTTTCTGGGAGCGCTGAATTCACGCAAGCGCAAATCCATCCGCAAGGAGCGTCGGCAGGTGGCCGAGCAAGGAATTTCTTTTGCCCGCTTTCACGGTCGGGGCATCCCGGACCATGTGCTCTCAGCCTTCTACGTGTTCTACCAGGCAACCTACCTGAAGCGTGGCCAGCGCCCCTACCTGAACAAGCGGTTCTTTGAACTTCTTCTGGAGCAACTGCCCGGGCATGTGCACCTCATCATGGCGGTTCGCGAAGGCGAACTGATTGCCGGCGCACTGTTCCTGGCCGGTGAGAACATCCTGTACGGTCGCTACTGGGGGTGCCGGGACGAATACAACCACCTGCACTTCGAGACCTGCTATTATCAGGGTATCGAGCTGGCCATGGACCTGGGCCTGACGCACATCGACGCCGGCGCCCAGGGCGAGCACAAACTGGTGCGGGGCTTTGAGCCCGTTATTACCCATTCCTGGCATGGCGTTCTGCACCCGGGCTTTCGCGAGGCCATCGGAAACTTCACCCGGAAAGAAGCAGACCACGTGCTCGATTACTTTGAAGACGCCAGATCTGTCCTGCCCTTCCGACAGCAGGGGCAGGATTAGCTTCTATACTGAAAGTCCGAGACAGGAATTCGACGGGGTCAGATACCATGGACACGGACGCGCTTTGGCGCATGCTCTCATCAGTCAATTTGCCGCTGCTGGTCGCTGCGGGAGCCTTACTGCTGGCCCTGATTTCCCTTAGTCTTATTTCCGGCGCCCGACACCGCAACCGGGACCAGCTGGCGAGCTTACGCGAGAAGTGCGACACGCTCTGGCGTGAGTTAGATGACATTCGGGTGGCGCAATTCAACCGTCCTGGCGATGCCGGAAGCGCTGGGGCGACCTCGTCATTTGAGGAAGCCCGCTACCATACCGAGATGGAGGCCTACAGTAAGATCTGGCCACAGGTGTGGCAACTTTACGAGCGCCTGGGCACCTTCCTGAGGGCCGTAGAAGCGGGTGAGCCCGCAGGGGAGTTGAGGCTGGAATCCCGGAACGCCGCCCTGGAAGCGCGTCACCTTCTGAACAGGAACCGCCCATTCTGCAGTGAATCCGTAGATGAACTGGTCACACGATTGATTGACGCCGAAATCAAGGCACACCTGGCTGCCTGCCAGTATCTGGATCTTCTTAAAGACGTCACCAGCGCCTCATCGAACCACGACCGGCGGGTCCTGCAGGACAAATGCCACAGTCTGCATGAGGGAGAAGCCCGGGACCTGATCAATCAGCTGGCGTCATCAATCCGGCAACGGGCCATCCGAAGTAGCTGAAGACCAGTGGGCCTTAGCTGTCAGTAATACGAAAACCCACTTTCATTACCACCTGATAGTGGCCCACCTTGCCTTCAACGATGTGGCCACGGGTTTCCGTCACCTCAAACCATTCCATGTTGCGGACACTCTTGCCACATTCTTCAAGCGCACTTTCGATGGCGTCTTCAATGCTTTTTTTGGACGAGCCAACAATCTCCACTTTCTTGTAAACATGATGGTCAGACATAATAGGCCTCGCTGAAAATTTGTTCGTGATACCCCTGAGCCTAGAAGACAAGCTTCGCTCCGGCAAACCACGGCACCACCCAGTGCTCATCCGCGAGGTAACCGCGATCGTACTCCTTCACTGCAATCCTTCTGCAGGCCCGGAACTTATCGGCGCTGACCAAGTCTCGAAGGTCTGACCACACTGGACAGGTTCATGAAACGATTTTTCAAATACATCGGGTGGCTTCTTGGTGGTCTGCTACTCCTGCTTTCCGGACCAATCCTCCTGGCCACCAGCGGCAGCCTGCAGGGCGCGGAAAGCTGGCAGACCGCCACCCGGGAGAGCGCGGGCATCGCACCGGCACCGGAGACAACCGAGGAAGCGATCGTGCAGGTTTATGGCGCACGGGCCTGGAGCTGGCGCGGTTATTTTTCGGTGCACACCTGGATTGCCACCAAGGAGAAAGGTGCCAGCTATTACCGTGTTCACGAGGTCACCGGCTGGCGCCACTATGTGGTCAACTCCCTACCGGGTGAACCGGACCGACACTGGTACGGCGCGAAGCCGGAGCTGTATGCGGACATACGGGGCAAAGAAGCAGAGAAACTGATCCCCGATATCTACCAGGCCGTGAAATCCTACCCCTACCCGACCGAGTACGAAGCCTGGCCCGGACCCAACAGCAATACCTTCGTTGCCTGGGTGATCCGGGAGGTGCCGGGGCTCGAAGTTGCACTGCCAAGCCATGCGATTGGCAAGGATTACCTGGGTGATCAGTTCGTCGCGGAGGTGCCGGGCGGGGCCGGTTACCAGATTTCACTGGGAGGCTATTTCGGTCTGCTGGCAGGAATCAGGGAAGGTCTGGAGCTGAATGTGCTGGGACTGTCGTTCGGAGTTAATCCGCTGGCGCTGGGCATCAAACTTCCCGGTGTTGGAGAACTCGCGTTGCGAAACACGAACCCAATGCCCGATACCACTCCTTAGCCAGGGGGAACAGGCGGGCAGAGCCTTCCAAAAATGTGCGGAGCCATGGATGGCGGAGCCAAGCGTACATGGACGTATTCACAGCGGTTTTTGGGAGGCTCTGCCCGCCTGTTCCTTGCTCCGATGCAGGGTTTCAGAGGCTAGAGAATTCCAATCAGCCTGGAATCGGCAGCTTACGCCAGATAACGCACGATCCCGGCCGCCGCGATGCCGGCAGCGATGGCTGGCAGCGGTTTACGCAATGCAAGCATGGTTATTGCGGTTACCAGCAAGGCTGCGAGAGCCCCCGCGTCACCGCTGACCGCCATGGGCACGATAATGGCGATCAGTACCGAGCTGGCCATGGTATTGATGAAACTCTCAATCCGCGGACTGATCTTTACAAAGGACATGATGAATACCCCGCCGAAGCGGGTCACCAGGGTAACGGCGGTCATGATCGCAATCAGAAACAGGATGCCAGCTGTGGTGGTTTCAATGATCATGGGCGCCCTCCTCCGTATCTGCCTCCGCATCGATGGCAGGCTTGCGCTCGAGCCAGAAGAACCCGATCGCGCCACCGGCCAGGGCGCCCACCACAACGTGGGAATTCGGCGGCAGCCATTTCCAGGCCGCCAGCGAGGCAAGCGCCGCAACGGTCCAGGCCACCAGCACCCTCGGTGATTTCTTGCCGCCCAGTGCCATGGCCAGCAGGAAGCTCCCCAGAACCATATCCAGCCCCAGGGCTTTCGGGTTCTGCAACAAGCCGCCAAAGTAAACACCCAGCCAGGTACCGATAATCCAGGCCAGCCAGAGCACCAGCCCGCCACCGAGAATCACCTCAAGGTTACGCCGGCCACTCTGATATTCCTGAGCCGAAACCGCCCAGTTGGCATCCGTCAGCAGCAACAACAGACCATACCGCTTGCCGGGTGACAGGTCCTTGAGCATCGGGTACAGCGAAGCCCCCATCAACAGATGACGGGAATTGATGGCAAATACCACGGCCACCAGAGGCAGGGCCGAAACCTCTCTGCCCCACATATCGATGGCGGCAAACTGGGCGGCACCGGCGAAAACGGTGGTACTCATCAGGATCGCCTCCAGCGGCTGAAGCCCCTTCTGGGTCGCGGCCAGGCCGAAGGCAGCGCCAAACGCCATCACAAACAGCGAGATGGGTAAGAGACGGAGGAATTCCGCACGCACTTTATGCGGCTGAATCTGATACGAATAGGTAGTGGCAGACATCTTAGGAAGCTATGCGGTAACTCGTTAAAAACGAATAGGTAAAAACCACCATGCGGCAAAAAATTTTTGCCCGAAGCTCAAACCGTTAGTTGAATAACTCATGAAAATTGCCAGCCATTCACCAATTTGAAATTGACGTTAACGTCAATCGTCGCTAATTTGTTCCTGTCCAGCCCCAAAAGGGCATTTCCCAATGGGAATCCGGACCGATGAAATCAAACTGCCGGCCATAAGCCGGACGACAAGAACAAGATACCCGCTCATGCCGAGATCCGGCCAGGTGGGAGAGGATTTCAAAATGCTCGATAGCACCCCCTCCATAAACGTGTTCAGCCATCCTGAATTCGACAACCACGAACACCTGTCCTTTTTCTGCGACCCGGAAACCGGACTGAAAGCCATCGTGGCCATCCACAACACCTCCCGCGGCCCGGCCCTGGGCGGCTGCCGGATGTTCCCTTATGCTTCGGACGAAGCGGCCCTGCGCGACGTGCTGCGACTGTCACGAGGCATGACCTACAAGTCTGCCCTGGCGAACCTGGCTCTCGGAGGCGGCAAGTCCGTGATTATCGGTGACCCACGCAAACAGAAAACCGAAGCCCTGATGGAAGCCATGGGTCGCCACCTGGAAAGCCTCGGCGGCCAATACATCGCGGCGGAAGACTCCGGCACCAGCGTACCCGACCTCAAGGTGATGGGCCGGCACACCCGTCACGTCGCCGGAATCGCCTCGCGCACCGGGTTTGACGGCAACCCCAGCAACGGCGACCCGTCACCCGCGACAGCCTACGGCACCTTTATTGGCCTGAAAGCGGCGGTCCAACACAAACTGGGCCAGGATAACCTGAACGGGCTGAAAGTGGCCATTCAGGGCATTGGCAATGTCGGTTTCCGGCTGGCGAAACACCTGAAGGAAGCCGGCGCCGAGCTGTGGGTGTATGACATCCACGAAGATAATATGCAGCGGGCCGTGGATCAGCTGGGCGCCAGGCCGGCCTCTGCCGAGGACATCCTGTTCCTGCCGGTGGACGTGATCGCCCCCTGCGCCATGGGCGCGGTGCTGAACGATGACAGCATTCCGCAGTTGCAGGCCAGCATCGTGGCCGGCGCCGCGAACAATCTGCTGGAACACCCGGAGCATGACACCATGCTGCGGGACCGGGGCATTCTCTATGCACCGGACTTCGCCATCAACGCCGGTGGCATCATTGATGTGTTCTACGAGCGCACCGGTGCCACGCCGGAAACGGTTCGCGCCCATGTGGACACCATCGGCGACACCCTGGCCGAAATCTTTAACCGTTCTGACCGCTCGGGCCGCCCGACCGGTGAGATCGCCAACGAACTGGCGGAAGAACGGTTCAAAAAGCACACCGCCGGCGCCGGGCTGGCGCCTGAGCGGGTGGCCTGCACCGGGTAACCTGACGCCTGTGCATCCCCTGGAAGCTGCAGACCTCCGCAGCTTCCAGAGCTCCAATCCCTGACAAAAACAAGTACTCCAGGAGAAAGATATGTCTGCCAGTTCATCAGGTTCCGCCACCTATTCGGGGACACTTGACGGTTCCAATGCGAAACGGGGCCTCTGGTCCTCGCGCCTCGCCTTTATCCTCGCCGCCACCGGTTCCGCCGTTGGCCTCGGCAACATCTGGAAGTTTCCCTACATTACCGGAGAAAACGGCGGCGGCGCCTTTGTCCTGATATACCTGATCTGCATTGCCGTGGTCGGTATTCCGATCATGATGGCTGAGGTCATGATTGGCCGCCGGGGTGGCCACAGCCCCGTGAACAGCCTGCGCCTGATTGCCGAGCGCGACGGTCTGAAACCGGTCTGGCGGATGATCGGCGCCGTCGGCGTGCTGGCCGGCTTCCTGATTCTGTCGTTCTATTCGGTGATTGGCGGTTGGGCCGTATCCTACGTTGGAACCGCCGCCAGTGGCCAGCTCGCGGGCCAGTCCGCAGAGGCCATTGGCGCGATATTCTCCGGGCTGCTCAGCGATCCGGTAACCCTGCTGCTGTGGCACAGCGTGTTCCTGGCGCTGGTAATGGTGGTGGTCGCCCGCGGCGTCCGCTCCGGGCTTGAGCGAGCGGTAAGTATCCTGATGCCGGCGCTGTTTGTGCTGCTGCTGATCGTAGTCGGCTACGCCATGACCAGCGGCGGCTTTGGTCGTGCTGCGGCCTTCCTGTTCCAGCCGGATTTCTCGAAGCTGACCACCTCCGGTGTCCTGGTGGCCCTGGGCCACGCCTTCTTTACGCTGAGCCTTGGCATGGCGGTGATGATGGCTTACGGTTCCTACCTGCCCAAGAACATCTCCATCGCCAAAACGTCCATTACCGTGTCCATCATCGACACCGGCGTGGCACTGCTCGCAGGGATGGCCATTTTCCCGATCGTGTTCGCCAACGGCCTGGAACCCGGCGCCGGCCCCGGCCTGATCTTCCAGACCCTGCCGCTGGCCTTCGGCCAGATGCCTATGGGCTCGCTGTTTGGCACCCTGTTCTTTGTGCTGCTGATTTTCGCCGCCTGGACATCCGGGATTTCGCTGCTGGAACCCATCGTGGAATGGCTGGAAGAGCAGAAAGGCATGAACCGCACGGTGAGCACCCTGGGCGCCGGCCTGGTCTGCTGGGCGCTGGGTATTGCGTCGATCCTGTCCCTGAACCTGTGGGCTGACTTCGCCCCACTGGGCTTCGTGCCGATGTTGGAGGGCAAGACCATCTTCGACCTGCTGGACTTCTTTACCGCCAACATCCTGTTGCCGCTGGGTGGTCTTCTGGTGGCAATCTTCGCCGGCTGGGTGATGTCCCGCCAGGCACTGGAGAACGAATTGTCGCTGTCCGCGCCAATGTTCCGTTTGTGGTACGTGACGATACGCTTCATCACTCCGGTCGCCGTTAGCGCGGTGTTTCTCTACAACCTGGCCTGAAGCCGCCCCTGCAGAGCTGTGAAAAAGGGGTCAGATGAAAGCGTTCATCTGACCCCGCCTTCACTTCAGTTGATCCCGGATCAAAATCCGGGGTCAGATGAACGCTTTCATCTGACCCCGACTTAACGCCAGCTTCCGGTCACAGTTGCTTCAGTGCGGCTTCAAGCGTTTCGCCGATGCGGGCATTGAGCTTGAGGTCCACCAGTTCCTCCGCCCGGGTACGGCCGAGGTTAAGCGTTGCCATGGGCTTGCTCCATTCTCTCGCATAGCGGCAGAAACGAAACCCGGAATACACCATCAGCGACGAACCAATCACCAGCAGACCATCGCTGGCCCTGAGCACATCCAGTGCTGAATAAACCCTGTCTTTGGGCACATAATCCCCGAAAAACACCACATCCGGCTTCAGAATACCCTCGCACCTCGGGCAGTCCGCCGGCCGGAAATCCGAGAAATCCACCTCCAGATCGGCATCGCCATCGGGCGCGCGCTCCGCGGTATACCTGCGGAATCCGGGATTAAGATCCACACAACGGTCGTGCACCTCGTCCCGTGGGCAGCGGTAGCCGCAACTCATGCAGACCACTTCATCCGCCCGGCCATGAAGATCGGTCACCGCCCGGGTACCGGCTTTCTGGTGCAGCCGGTCAACATTCTGAGTCACCACCAGGCTGCTGTGGTTCAGCAGCTCGAGGTCGGAGATGTACCGGTGGGAGGGGTTGGGCACAGCGTTACGCATCACTGGCCAGCCAATCAGGCTACGGCCCCAGTAGCGCTGGCGGGAGTGAAAATCCTCCATGAACGCGTGGTGCTGAACCGGCTGCTTACGCTTCCAGGCACCGTCGCCATCGCGGTAATCCGGAATGCCGGAATCGGTGCTCACCCCGGCACCGGTGAGAATCAGCAGCCTTGGGTGGCGATGGATAAACTCCGCCAGCAACGCTCCCGCCTCTTCCGGCTCATGTAACACCGGCGGCTGATCCGGTTCGGGCAGACGCTGACTGGAGCTGAAAGGTCGGCTGCGGTGCGTGGTTACAGGCATACAAACTCCGGTTTCTCAGCCCGGCTTGCGGGCCACATACACGGTGTTGAACGATTCCCTGTTCTGAAACGGGTTAAAGAAGGATACGACGTGGCAGACGACATCGGTGAATACTTCATTCAACACGGCCATGAATTTTTCATCCTCGCCCTCGTTCGACCACATGGCGAACACGCCCCGGGGCCGGAGTTGCCGGGCCATCAGGCGAAGGTTGTTGGCGGTGTAGAAGCTGGCACTGGAGTCATGCAGCAAGGCCCGGGGCGAGTGGTCGATATCGAGGAGGATGGCATCGAATGGCTTGCCGGGGTTATCGGGATCAAAGCCGCCGGTTTCGGGGTCGGCGATAGCCAGGTCAAAAAAGCTGCCATGAACGTAGCGATTCCGTGGGTCGGCATTAAGGTCTTTGCCCAGGGGCACGAGCTCTTTCTGATGCCAGCCAATCACAGGCGCGAGGTATTCGACCACGAGCAGTTCGTCGACCCGCTGGTGTTTGAGAGCCGCCACGGCGGTGTAACCGAGGCCGAGTCCGCCGACAACCACACGGAGGTTTTCACCTTCGGTTTCGCCCAGTCCGATGTCGGAGAGGGCAACTTCGGCGTCCACGAACATGCTGGACATGAGGAATTCCTCGCCCAGCTTCACCTCGTAGATATCCCGGTCGCCAATCGCCGGAATCCGACGCCGGCGCAGGGTGATCTCACCGATCACCGAGGGTTGGCTGTCAATTTGCTCGAAAAGCAGTCCCATGTGTTCTGGCTCTTATGGTATCCGGTGGAAACGATAAATCTGAGTTTGCCGTCCCCAGCCTGAAAATCTGTGCAAGGAACGGTTACTCCCCATTCCGCCCAGGGGCGGACTCACCGAAACATGCTGCAAGAGTCTTTCGCATCTTCTCTGCGCCCAGTTGTTCCATCAACTCAATGTTTCTCTGCGGAATCCCATCCACATCCGGATAACTGTCAATCGCCGCTTCCAGGCTGGCTTCGCGCAACAGGTGCAGCATCGGGAACGGTGAACGGTTGGTGTAATTCTCCGCAGCACCCGACTCGGTGCCCTCAAACTGGTAATCCGGGTGGAAACTGGCGATCTGGTAAACACCTTCCATATCCAGATACGCCAACAAACCATCCGCAGCATCCAGAAATTCATTGTAGGAAGCAAAGTCCTGCAATACACCCGGGTGAATCAACAGGGTGGTTTCTATCTCCGGTTCGTCCTCCAGACGCTGAAGCTCCGAGTGAAGAGCGTGAAGAAGCTCATCTTCGGTCCCTGCATCCGACACCACAAACCGAACCCGGTTCCGGACCAGTTCCCGTTTGGCGAACGGGCACAGATTGTAGCCGACGACGACATCTTCGACCCATTTGCGGGTTGTGTTAACTATTTCAATCTCGCCCATGTTCTTTTCCTTAAAATGACCGAAGGCTACTCACAAGATTGAAGCGGGCGTGTGGGCCTGGCTTTCCAAAACTGTGCGGAGCCATGGATGGCGGAGCCCAAGCGTCACATGGACGTGCCGCAAGGAGCGTGTTTTGGAAAGCCAGGCCCACATGTCCGCCCGCACCCAGAGTCTAAGTCTTAGAGGTACCCCTGGCTACGAAGATAGTCGTCATAAGACCCACTAAAGTCAGTAACACCGTCGGCCTTAAGCTCAATGATGCGCGTAGCCAGCGAAGAAACAAACTCCCGATCATGGCTGACGAAAATCAGTGTCCCCGGATAGTTCTCCAGCGCCAGGTTCAGCGCCTCGATGGACTCCATATCCAGGTGGTTGGTGGGCTCATCCATCAGCATCACATTGGGCTTTTGCAGAATCAGCTTGCCGAACAGCATCCGCCCCTGCTCGCCGCCCGAGATCACACGGACAGATTTGGCGATGTCGTCGCCGGAGAACAACATGCGCCCCAGGGTACCCCGAACCAGTTGTTCGCCCCCGGTGGTCCACTGGGCCATCCAGTCAGTCAGGCTGTCATCATCGGCAAAATCTGCGGTATGGTCCTGGGCGAAGTAACCAACTTCAGCGCTGTCGGTCCACTTTACTTCGCCGCTGTCGGGCGCGTAAGCGCCGGACAGGCACTGCAACAGGGTGGTTTTGCCGATGCCGTTGGGGCCGATGATCGCTACCCGCTCACCGGCCTCAACCTGCAGGTTCAGGTTCCTGAACAATGGCTTTTCATCAAAGCCCTTGGTCATGTTCCTGAGGGTCACGGCCTGGCGGTGCAGTTTCTTGCCCTGCTCGAAACGGATAAACGGGCTCACCCGACTTGAGGGCTTTACCTCTTCCAGCTGGATCTTGTCGATCTGGCGGGCGCGGGAGGTGGCCTGTTTGGCCTTCGAGGCGTTGGCCGAGAAGCGGCTGACAAACTGCTGCAGCTCGGCGATCTGGGCCTTTTTCTTGGCGTTGTCTGACAACATGCGCTCGCGAGCCTGGGTAGCGGCGGTCATGTATTCGTCGTAGTTACCCGGGAACAGACGCAGTTCGCCATAATCCAGATCCGCCATGTGCGTGCACACGCTGTTCAGGAAGTGCC
Organism: Marinobacter sp. B-21; assembly: GCF_056857895.1. Classification (NCBI taxonomy): domain Bacteria; kingdom Pseudomonadati; phylum Pseudomonadota; class Gammaproteobacteria; order Pseudomonadales; family Marinobacteraceae; genus Marinobacter; species Marinobacter sp. B-21. The sequence continues at coordinate 16,992 of NZ_JBSXNZ010000044.1, read as the reverse complement.
GGTCGTGGGAAATGATGATCATGGTGCTGTTGCGGGCCACCAGGATGCTTTCCAGCCAGCGGATGGTGTTGATGTCCAGGTGGTTGGTGGGCTCGTCCAGCAGCAGTACGTCCGGATCGGAGAACAGCGCTTGAGCCAGCAGTACCCGCAGCTTCCAGCCCGGCGCCAGGACGCTCATGGGGCCATTGTGCTGTTCCAGCGGGATGTCGAGGCCGAGCAGCAGCTCACCAGCGCGGGCGTCGGCGGTGTAGCCGTCCATTTCAGCGAACTGCACCTCCAGGTCCGCCACGGCCATGCCGTCTTGCTCGCTCATTTCCGGCAGGGAGTAGATGCGGTCCCGCTCTTTTTTAACGTTCCACAGTTCTTCATGGCCCATAATGACGGTGTCCAGCACCGAGCAGTCCTCATAGGCGAACTGGTCCTGGCGCAGTTTGCCGAGCCGGGTGTTGGGCTCCAGCATGACCTGGCCGGCAGAGGGCTCGAGGTCACCACCGAGTATCTTCATCAGCGTGGATTTGCCGCAGCCGTTGGCCCCGATCAAACCATAGCGGTTGCCGTTGCCGAATTTCGCAGAAACATTTTCAAACAGGGGCTTGGCCCCGAATTGCATGGTGATATTGGCGGTGGAAATCAAGAAACAAACCTGTCGATGTGGGGCCGGCCGGGCGCCGGCTAAAAGAAAGCCGGCATTGTACAGGTTTGCAGGCAGGACTGTGAGGCCGCAGAAACACGGATAAAAAGCACTTGCCTCCGGCGTGCGGTCCGGGCAGCATTCCCATTCTGACTAACCCATTCATCCGACAACAGGATATTGAACATGGCACAAGCAACCGCACGCCACATTCTGGTAGACAGCGAAGCAAAATGTGAAGAACTGAAAAAAGCCATCGAAGGCGGCCAGGATTTCGCCGAAGTGGCAAAGCAACACTCTTCATGCCCCTCCGGCCGAAACGGCGGTGACCTGGGCTCTTTCGGCCCGGGCCAGATGGTTCCCGAGTTCGACCAGGCCGTATTCAACAGTGAGCTGAACACCGTGATCGGCCCGGTCAAGACCCAGTTCGGCTATCACCTGCTGGAAGTGACCAGCCGCAACTGATCTGATTCTCAGGAGCCGAGCGTCCAGGGGTTGGACGTAATCGGCTCCGCGCCGGCATCCGTCACCAGAACTGTCTCACTGCACCCGATACCCCATTTCCCGGGCACGCGCAGGCAAATCGGGAGATGGAACACCATTCCGGGACTGAATTCCGTGTTACCACCACGTGCGATAAAGCCCGAACCTTCCACCCAGGAGGGCGGAAACTGGGCACCAACGGTGTAGCCAAATACGCCGGAGAAAAACACGGTGCCGGCAAGGGGGGCCAGGGCTTTTTCCGCTGCATGGGCGGCAGAATCAAAGGTCACTCCCGGTTTCACTGCCGCCAGAAGGGCGTCCACAACGCGCCGACAACCGTCGAACACCTGTCGCATTTCCCGCGATGGCGTTCCGGCCACCACCGTTTGCATCATGGGTGCTGTGTAGCGCTGCCAGGAGGAACCGAACTCCAGAAACACCGGCTCGTCCTGCTCTATCCGGCAGCGTTTGTGGTTGGTGTGAATCACGCTGCTGCGCCGGCCTGCGGTTACGATGGGTTGCATGCTCATGAACTCACTGCCGGCTTCCAGGAGGGCCCGGGCACCAACTGCGGCAATGTCGTTATCCGTTAACCCTGGCCGGACTTCGGCAGCCGCCGCTTTTAACCCCTCTGCGGTGATACGCGCACTCTCGCGCAAGTACTGGATTTCACCCGCGGATTTGACAATGCGAATCTTCTTTACGAGGCCGCCACTATCAACAAATCGAACGCTGGAGAGCCTTGCTTTCAGGCCTTCAAGCACGCCCTGCCGGAGCGAACCGTGCCAGGCATCAATCCCGACAATATCCGCGGAACCATTGAGGGCATCAATCAATGGTGACAGCACTTCGCCAATGCCTTCCCACCGGTAGCCGGTAACGCTGGTAACCCGGGTGGTCACCATGGCCGGCCCCATTTCAATGGACGGCACCTGCAACAGCAGGGATGAGCCGGTGACCAACAGGGCGACGTGAACGGAGACCTCAAAAGTACTGTAACCGGTCAGATAAAAAATATCGGAAGGGTCTGTCAGCAGCAGCGCGTCCATGTCTTCAGCGGCCATCCGGTCCCTAACCCGGGCAAGCCGATGGTCAAATTCTTTCGCTCCGAAGGGGCATTCAGAGCCCCTTAGTTCTGCCGGAAGCGCTTTCTGATAGGCGTTAAAATCCATGGTCGCACCTCCTCGGTTACTCTTAACAAGGAGAGTGGACCCGAATTTGCATTTTCACAAATTTTAGAGAACTTTCAGCAGCATTTACTGGCTGTTTGCGGGCGCCGGTGAAAGAAATTGCGCCAGTTGTCTGCCAACGGATTCGATCGGGTCGGTAATCGCCTGCTGGATGCTGTTGGTAACAACCTTTGAGAACGCAGCACCGGCGGGACTTTCCAGGAACCCCAGATACAGGTTCATTTCCTGGGCTCCGATATTCTCGTAGGTATAGAGATAGCTGTCGTACACCTGCTGGCCGACGACACCTGTCAGCATACTGCGCTGGCTTTCAATGCGTTGCCGGAGCTGATCGTAATTGACCGAATCACTGCTGAACGCAGCCATGGCCGTTGCCAGCCCGAGTTGTACTGCGATGGTTGTATCCACCGCGCTTTCAGTAGCGCGGGAAGCGCGATCAAAGCGATCAAACATGTCCGCTTTGCGGGTGCCCTTGTATTTGCTGTTCAGTTCCGGAGCGCGGGCCTGGATCTGCTGCCAGGCAGTGGGCGCGGAAGCGGCAATCTCGGCGGCGGAAATCTTCCTTGCAACCGGTGTTTCATACCAGTCCTGCACCGCTTCAAGCTGTGCGTCCGTCAGTTGTTTTTGCAAATCGGTAATAATCTGCTGCTCAATATCAGCGGCCCTGAAACTGTTGCTCACCACATTACCGATCGTATCCGCCACCACTGGCGGCAACCGGCCGCTCCGTTTCAGACCTTCCCGAATGCCCTGGCTCATCATGGCAGGATATCTGGCGACAATATCGTCAACAGGTGATGCCGCCAGAACCTGGCGGGCATCCGGTGCCGCCTGGACCGCTCCGGCAAAGAGCAGGGCTGTGACTAAAAGAGGTTTAACTAGGGCAAATCGCTTCATTTACCTATCATCCCGGACGTATTGTTGATTCCCTTATGCCATGAGTGTGATGCATGCAGCAAGCAATCCCTCGGTCCCGGAGATGACGGTTTGGTAGGAATGCGGAAGAAACCTCGCCGGAACAGCAGACGCCGCCGGACGGCCATCGAGACCTGGAGAAGCCGGACCAGATGGTACGGACTGCCGGTGCTGGGTTTGCTGATGGCCACCTGGGCCACTTTGCGGTTCAGCCTGCTGGCACCGGATCCTCCGGCTAACCCGGAGAACCTGTGCGAAATCTTCCGGGAACATCCGGTCTGGTATGACTACGCCAGCGAATCCGAGCAACGGTGGGGCACACCGATCGCCACGCAAATGGCCTTTGTCTACTACGAATCGTCCTTCCGCAGCCATGCCCGCCCGCCGCGCTCGCTGCTCTGGGGCTTTATTCCCTGGACCAGACCGACAACCGCCTACGGCTATGCCCAGGCCCTGGACCCGGCCTGGCAGGAATACCTGCAGGCCAATGGTGAGGGCTGGTTTACCGTTCGCACCGATATGGAGTACGCGCTGGATTTTGTCGGCTGGTACAACCATCTGACCCACCGGCAGCTGGATATTCCGTTTTCAGCCCCGCGGCAACTGTATCTCGCTTACCACGAAGGCCGGGGTGGTTATGCCCGTAAGACTTTCGTGCAGAAACCGGCCGTGACGGCCCTCGCCTCCCGGGTGCAGACCCGGGCCTTTCGATATGACCATCAGCTCAAAACCTGTGAACAGGAGTTCCAGTGCTGGCGCTGGTACCAGTTCTGGCCTTTCTGTGGCTGAATCCCGTTAAGGCGCTGTTCTGATCTCCAACTGGGGTTCAAGCGCCTGCAGCCGCTCCACCAGATACTCCATGACAATCCGGACACGAGCCATCTGCTGAGTATCCTGGTTCACATGCAACCACAGATCCACACTCTCGCCTTCCAACGGGTCTGACAGGCGACGAAGCTCACGGGTACCTTCACCCAGATAGCACGGCAATACCGCCAGACCGGCGCCCGCCCTGGCAAGGGCATGCATGGACTGCAGGCTGTTGCAGCGAATGACAGATGCCACGTTCTTCAGATGCTTGCGATACCAACGACCCGTGGCCAGATGGCTGAAGGTTTCATCGGGAATAACCCACAGGCAGGCCTCCGGATGATTCTCAATGTCCATGTTGCGGTTTCGCCGACAATACCGCGCGGAGCCGTAAACCGCCGATTCGATGGCTGCAATCCGCTCTCCTTCGAGGGTTGCCTGCGGCTTGTTTTCCGGCCGGAGCGTCAGGTCCGCTTCCCGATGGCTGAGGTTGGCCACGTCGTTGTCCGTCAGAATTTCCAGCTCAATATCCGGAAACTCCCGCACCAGCTCCGCCAGTATCGGGCTGAGCAACTCATTCATCATGGCGTCTTCGGCTGCCAGGCGCACCTTGCCGACCGGCGCGGAGTCCTGCCCCACCAGTTTGCGTTCGAGATTTTCCATCTCCACTGCCAGCCGCTCGGCTTCCCGAAAAGCCGTTTCACCCACTGGTGTAAGCTGCAGTCCGTCTCTGCTTCGCTCAAAAAACTGCACACCCAGCGACTCCTCCATCTGGTCAAGTCGCCGTAAAACAGTGGTTTGGTGCACACCCAGTAATTCACCGGCCTTGGCAAGCGTTCCGCCTATTGCCAGAGCCCTGATATATCGAAGATAATCCCAGTCCATAGTTACTGCATATTTGCAACGTGAGTACGGATTTTAACGTATTTAAGCTGCAAATAAGAACCCTTAGAATACCGTGTAAATTAAAGGTAGATAACTAACTAGTCCACCCGATTAGATTAAAGGAGGAAGGCGCTATGACTCAGAACCATATCGCAACCGTTCACCCGCTGCCGTCCAGTATCCTCCACAACAGTGCTGAGGTCAGGCGCCAGTATACCCGTGCTGCGGCAAAGCAGGCGGTTCAGTTTTTCAGTCGCAAGATGCGGGGCTTCAACCGGAAAGCGGCACAGGTTGCTCCGGACATGACCCGGATGCAAGGTGGCCACTGAGCCAACGCTGAAATCCGGCATGAACGCGAGGACCGCGCAGGCTGGAAACAAAACACAGGGATTTGAAAACGCCGGCGGCACCCGAGGGGCCACCGGTGTTTTACGTCAGGGGATCAGAACTCCCAGACTACCTTTTTCTTCTGGCTGAACCAGCCGTCCATTTTTTGGTTGTAGAAGTCTTCGATCACATTCCGCTTGATCTTCATGGTCGGCGTCAACATGCCGTTCTCCATGGTCCAGGGCTCCCTGACCACCACTACGAACGCCACCTTCTCGTGGGATTCACACTCCGCGTTCACCGCATCCAGCTCAGCCGCCAGTTCCTGCTCCAGTTCACTGCGATCGGCACCGGTTTCCAGTTCACCCCGCGCCTCCTCCGAAAGCAGGATCATCAGGCACGGCTGCGGCTGGTTGGCACCGGCAACACAGACCACTTCAGCTTTGGGGTGGTTAAAACGGTTTTCAATGGGAACCGGAACAACGTACTTGCCCTTCGAGGTCTTGAAAAGGTCTTTCACCCGGCCGGTTATCCGGAGGCTGCCATCCCGGTCAATTTCTCCCAGGTCTCCGGTTTTCAGGAAACCATCCCCGGTGAGATCTTCTCTGGTTTTTTCATCATTCTTGTAATAACCCAGCATCTGGCCAGGGCTCTTTACCTGAACCTCGCCCCCCTCGCCAATGCGATGTTCCACACCCGGATTGGCCATACCGACAGAGCCAGCCCTCGCCTGACCCGGCCGGTTGGCGTGGGAGTAGCCGAAATTCTCGGACATCCCGTAGACCTCCAGCAACTCCAGCCCGAGATTCCGGTACCAGTTGACGATGTCGGCTGACAGGGGCGCGGCACCCGTGAGGGCCGCCCGACAATGATCCAGCCCCAGTTGCCTGAGTACTTTCTTTTTAACCAGGCCACTGACGATGGGAAGGCTGAATAGCAGCTTCTGTTTTTTGGGCGGCAATTTGGCGTTTACACCCAGATAGAACTTCATCCACAGGCGGGGAACGGAGAAGAACAGCGTCGGCCGCGCCCGCTGAAGATCTTCCTGGAAGGTATCCAGGGAATTGGCGAAGTACAGATGAAAGCCGTAATACAGGGACTGGGTTTCCACCGCCGCACGTTCTGCCACATGGGCCAGCGGCAAATAGGAAAGCATCCGTTCACCGGAAGAGACCGGGAACAGTTGCTGCAACCCGTCTGCCACCGAAATCATGGTACGGAAACTGTGCATCACCCCTTTGGGCCGGCCGGTACTGCCGGATGTGTAAACAATGGTCGCCAGGTTATCCGGGTCTGGCAGCTTCGGTTCCGCAGGCTCCTGGCCGGCGATGATCTCCAGCCACTTTGGCGTGTCGTCCCTTGGTGACATGGGCAGGGAAATAAGCGGCAAATCGTCCGGAATGTGGTTTTTGATGTCGTTCCAGCCGTCTGCCATACCATCGAGCTTACCGAGGAACAACAGTTTTGCCTCGCAGTGCTCAAGCACATAGGCCGCAGTATCACCATTGAGGGTGGGATACAGCGGCACCGACACGTGGCCGGCGGCCCAGATTGCCAGATCGGCCAGGATCCAGTGCGCGCTGTTCTTGCCCAGGATACCGATATTGCTCGGTTCGGACAGGCCCAGTCTGTTCAGGTAAGCTGCCATCCGGGACACCTGGTCAGCGGCCTGCTTCCAGGTGATGCCCTCAACACGGCCATCCGGGTATGGCTGGGTCAGGTAGACATGATCGGGGGTTTCCTCTGCCCAATAATACAGGCAATGGAGTGAGGTCTGCTTCCGGGGATCTACCGCCATAAACGGCTCCTTTGTTGTTATTGTACTGCCTGTTTCAGATTCTGAATTGCTGTTCATACTAGCGCCATTTCACCCGCACTCAATAGCATTTAATGCCCGGGCGATTGGCCAATTAATACTTCCGTGAGAACGGTCTCTCAAAAGCTTTCGTGACATTGGTCAAGTTTGATCTACAGTGAGGACTGTGGCGTATGCGTTCCATCACTTTAGGAGGTGACCATGAGAACATCGAATCGCTCTTTTCTGATTTTTCCCGCCTGGGGCGTTATCCTCACGGGTTCGGCAGCGTTCCTCTATTGCGCTTACGCAGGCTTGCTGGGGACCTGACCCTCAAGCTCCAGTCCTGGACTGGCCTGATCCGACACCAGACAGGACACTAACGTCGAAACCTGGTTTCAAGGACCACCGCCGAGTTGGTCCGCTCCACCCCTTCCAGGTTACCAATATCGTCCAATACGGCACTCAGTTCCTCCAGGGACTGGGCCTGGACGATGGCAATCAGATCGTACTCACCGCTTACCGAAAACAGTTGTGACACCTGGCTGATACCCTCCAGCGCCGTGTTTGTCCGGCCAGTCAGTTTCTGGAACACCTTGATCGACACATGAGCCTCAACCTGACTGGCCGAGAATTCCCCGCCCAGCTGAACCGAATAGCCCCGAATGACGCCGCTGGCCTCAAGGCGGGAAATGCGATTCTGCACGGTTGAACGGGACACATGCATGGCTTTGGCGAGCTCCGTGATACTGGCCCGGGCATTCTGGCGTAACAGCATCAGCAGCTTCCGGTCCTGCAGGTTGATCATTTTGTCAATTCCATTTTTCATTTTGACTTAATTGTAGACCATTTCGACCTTTCTGAAACTGCAATTTGTCATTGCCTGCTCTCATACTGTGCCAAAACAATGCTCAGGACGCTGGCCATGATTATCCGACCTATAACCCCCTGGGATCTCGATGCGCTCTATCGCATTGCCGTTGAATCCGGCCCAGGCTTTACCTCGCTGTTGCCAGACCGGGATGCCCTTGCGCGAAAGATTGACCATTCCGTATCGAGCTTCGCCAGGCCCGTCACCGCACCGGGTGATGAGCACTACCTGTTTGTCCTGGAGGACAACGCGACCGGAGAGATCCTCGGCACGACCGGCATTGAAGCCGCAGCTGGCCTGAACCGGCCACTCGTCCACTTTCGTCGCAATGCGGTTATCCAGCACGCCAACGTCCGCCGGATGCGGCACACTGAGGAAAGCCTGACCCGTTGCCAGCACTACACCGGCTGCACCGAAATCTGTTCACTCTACCTGCGACCAGGGTTTCGTCGGGCCAATGCCGGCAAACTTCTTTCCCGGGTGCGTTTCCTGTTCATGGCACTTCACCCTGAGCGGTTCTCGGACACCGTCATCGCGGAAATGCGGGGTGTTTCAGACCAGGCCGGGCGGTCTCCATTCTGGGACTGGCTGAAACACCATGTTGCCGACCTGGACTTTGCTTCAGCCACACAACTGGCCTGCACCGGGCACACCGGCTTTATTGAGGAATTCATACCCGCCATGCCGTTCTATACTCAACAGATGAGCCATGCAGCCCGGGCGGTTATCGGCCAGGTTCACGAAGACACCCGCCCGGCCCGGCACATGCTGGAACGGGAGGGCTTCCGGCATCAGGGTTTTGTCGATCTCCTTGACGGCGGCCCGACACTGGAGTGCCCGAAGGCGGAGATCGCCAGTGTGCGCAACACGCACATGGGCAAGGTTCAGCTTCACGCGGGGACAAAGTTCCCAGAGAATGATGAGAGTGCGGGCTATCCATCCGCCATCGTTGCCAACGCCAGCTGTTCCGATTTCAGGGCAACCGTGACCGACCAGGCGTATCCGGAACCCGGAGCCGGCCGTGTTGTGGTGGCAGCCCGACTGGCAGAGCATCTGGCTCTGGGCGATGGCAGCCCGGCCTGCTGTCTTCCTCTGGCCGCAACCCGCCAACAGTCACAGCCTGGTCAGCAGACCCGCCATACACACGCCACCGAGGAGATTCACTATGCATACTGATCCGGACACACTGTTCGCCCGGCTCTGGGAGTCCTATCGTCAGGTGACCCCTTCCGCCGAGCGCATCCACAAGATCCTGGGTGCCGAAGAAGGACAGGCCATCGTCAATGACCACATTGCACTGCGCACCTTCAACCTCGATCCGGTGCGGCTCGGGGCCCTGGCTGAACACTTTCTGAGCCTTGGTTACCAGCAAGGCGGCGAATACCGTTTTGAGGCCAAGAAACTGTACGCCCGGCATTATGAGCACCCCTCCAGGGAACTCCCCAAGGTGTTCATATCGGAGCTGCTCGTTGATCAGTGCTCACCGGCATTACAGGCCGTGGTGAAAAACCTGGTGGCTCAGGTGCAACCGGACGCTGTTAAGGCCGATAATTTCCTGTATTCCGGTCGCCACTGGACGATTGATTACGACACGTATCGGGACCTCCTCCAGGAAAGCGAGTATGCCGCCTGGATGGCTGCCTGGGGCTATCGTGCCAACCATTTCACGGTCAGCATCAACCATCTGGAACAGTTCCGGACGGTGCCGGACATTAACCAGTTGCTAAAAGATCATGGTTACACGGTGAATGCGTCCGGCGGGGAGGTGAAGGGATCGCCGGAAGATCTGCTGGAACAGTCCTCAACCATGGCAGACAGGGTACCTCTTACCTTTTCCGATCAGGCCGTGACAATCCCGAGCTGCTTTTACGAGTTTGCACTGCGGTATCCGAAACCGGACGGCGAGCTCTATTCGGGATTCGTGGCGGCCTCGGCAGACAAGATTTTCGAGAGCACCAACGCCGCGGGCTGAGGAACTTCTCGCCCGCTCACTCCATCCAAAACCATCTCGTCAAGACCACCCCTGCTCACCGAGCAGGGGGACAAAACGGACAGCTCCGAAGTCCTCGGTTCTGAATTCGCTCTCCGAAACCCGGGTTATCCGCAGTAACGACTGCACGGAATGCTCGGAGCCAACCGGAATCACCAGGCAGCCGCCAACAGCCAGTTGATGCTTTAACGCCTCGGGCACCGCAGGCGCACCGGCGGCCACGATGATGCCATCGAAGGGCTGGTGTTCTGGCCAGCCCAGGGTGCCATCACCGCAGCGGACCACCACGTTATCAAACCCTTCCGACGCCAGGGTTCTGGTTGCCCGTTCCGCCAACTCCGGCACTCTTTCCACGCTGAAAACCTCACTGGCGATACAGGCAAGAACGGCAGCGGCGTAACCCGACCCGGTTCCGATATCCAGCACTTTTTCGCCCCCCTGAAGCTCCAGAGCTTCCGTCATTAACGCCACGATGTACGGCTGCGAAATCGTTTGCCCGGCGCCAATGGGCAGCGGCCCGTCATCGTAGGCACAGTCCTGCATGCTCTTTGGTACGAATTTCTCCCGTGCCACCCGGCCCATGGCCTCAAGAACCAGTGGCGACCCGACTCCCCGGGCGACGAGCTGATACTCCACCATAGACGCTCTCCGGGACTGGAATTCACTGCCCTGTGTCATTGTCTGCCTACCCCTCTGGTTAACGCCTGCGACCGCCGACGTCCGCTGAATCACCGAAGCTTCGGCAACCACTTACCGGCGGTTACAAAGCAGTAACTTTTTTACAACGGCGGTCACCGCATTATCTGACTACTTTTTACTCACCGACAGTCACAGAAACAACCGCCGAACGCAAAAACAATAAAACGAACAACGGGCTGAGAACCAGGGACCCCGTTGTTGAGGAGGAAAAATGTCAACATCCGTTAACCACCTCGACGAGCGGACGCGGGATTCCGCCGAGCTGCTTGAAGAAATCATGCCCTCTGCCATTACCCTGGCCATGATGCTTCGACACCGGAAAATGGCGGCGTGGCTGCGTACCGAATTTGATGGCTATCAGGACCTGGAGGCCGCCCCGCCCTATCGGCGGCAATTGCATGGACATATCGTTGCCAAGTCTCCCCAGTATGGCTGGATTCCCGCACCGATGGAGGATCAGCAAAAGAAAGAGTTCGGTTACACGGACCTGCTTGAGGGCGTGAAAGCCCTTGAGAAAGTGTGTGTCAATTGCAAGAAGGGCAGTGGCAATCGCGTACTGCTGGCCAAAGAAGACATGGCAGTCCTCCAGAAACAGATCAATCTTACTGCCGAACTGGCCATCAATCTCAGCCGGGACGTCTACTGCCGCCTGCTGAGGACTATCCGGGGAGCGATCTACCTCTGGACCCAGGAGCTCATGGCCGAGGGTATAGCCGGTGAACACAACCACTACAGCCCCGATGAGCGTGCGAAAGTGGCGCAACTGGATGACCCCGAGAAGTTCTGGCGCCGGGCCCTGGAAGAAGTGGACAACCTGCCGATACCAGACGTTCGTGAGGCCGGATTCTTTGAACGGGTATTCGGGCGCGCAGGCTAAAGGACGCTGACAATCCCGACGCTGCTCACCAGGAGCAGCACAGCTCCGAGCATACGGAAGAAAACCGGCGTCTCGGCCCGGAGAATGCGGTCGTGGGCATAGAGACCGATCACGTGGCCCACGGCTGCGCAGGGCAACAGCCAGAGATGGTGGATAAGCTGGAGATCCACGCCGGCCCAGACGAATGCTGTCATTTTGATCAGTACCAGAATGAACCAGAGTGCAAACAGCGTGTCACGGAGCTTCTCCTTCGGCAGGTGCTGTGCGGCGACCGCGATAATCAGCGGCGCCCCGATCAGGGACGTGCCACTGATGTAGCCCCCCACCATCAGAAACACCGTATCGACGGTTTTACTACCGCTGCGGAACGGCCGGTTGATGATATAGGACACCGAATAGAGCGCGACGATCACGAAGATGATGGCACTGAGAATATCGGAAGGCATGGTGATCAGGCCGAACACGCCAATCAGCTTGGGCACGATCATGATCCCGAGGATCCGCCACAGGTACTGCCAGTCAACGGTTCCGGCAGCTGTGTCACGGGGCTGCCCGGCTCTGGTGCGATTATTCATCCAGATGGTCAGGGATGAAAATACCAGCAGATGAACCGCGATAATTGGGAGAAACACCAACGGCTCATCAAGAACCAGCAGAAGAAACGGTAAAGATAGGACGGCACCACCAAATCCCAGCCCGGACCGGACAAAGCCGCTCCAGACAAAAATAAGGGCAATCAGCAGATATTGATAGTTTGCGAGGTCTGACATGGAATCCCTGTTGAAAAATGGACCGGCCTTTTTCCGAAACTGATCTAAGCTCTGGTAGTTGCGAAGAAAAACAATAGCAAGCGGAGGATGTTAGTTAATGGCCCTGTCCTGGAAACAGAAGTTTATGCTGTTGATTGTTGCCACACTGATCGGGCTGGCGATTGCCACCATGGCGTCCCTGAGCGGGCTCGGCAAGGTGTCGGATGCCTATGAAGCACGCGGACAGGCCAGGTCCTATGAATCCGCTTCCCTTACCCTGCTGAACAGCTGGCTCGCGCTCGAAAGGCTGAGCGAGAGTCTTGCTCCGGAACAGGTTGATAGCTACCAGGAGCAACTTGAGTCCCTGTCCGAACAGGCATCAGCGCTCAGCGAATCCGCCGGCGCCCTGTCGGATGACGCTATCAATATCGCTGCTCAAAAAATCCGCCAGCAGGTTGCGGAGTATACCCGACTTCGGACCGAATGGCTGGCCCTGAACCGGCAACTGGGCCTGACCGCCGCCGACGGGCTAAGGGCGAAAATGTCCCGGGCCATCGACGATGGCCTGCGGAAGATCAGCATCTCGATCTTCAACGACGACATCAATACCATTTCGTCCACCTATCGGGATTATCTCTCCACTTTCGACGCCTCCTACGCCCAGGCGACCCGCGAGGCACTTGAGCGAATGCAGGCTACTGTCCGGGACATGGAGTGGCAGGAAATAGACATCGGTAAGGCCGTACAGGCATTCGATGACGCATTTACCCGGGCCGGGGAGCTTATCGCCTCACTGTCCACTATCGAAAACCAGCTGGCAGACGCCGGTGCCAGCATTCGCAGTCTGATCACCGAGCAGAACAATCTGCTCCGGCGCGGGCTTATCGTCGCCACCAGCGAGCGCGCCGAGGAAGCCCGGACTTCCTCTACCTGGCTGATCATTATGACCGCAGCCGCCGTGCTGGTCATTCTGGTGCTTACACTGACAGCCGCCTCCAGAACTCTGGTAAAACGACTCAATGACGCCGTGCACCTGCTCACCCATGTCGCCGGGGGCGATCTCAGCCAGCGGCTCGAACCGGGCAAAAATCCGAATGATGAGTTCAGCCGGCTGGGCCAGGCCGCCAACAAGATGCTGGACGATGTGTCCCGCGTAATAGGCCAGGTAGTTGAAGGCAACCAGACACTCTCCAGTCTTCAGGTTGAGCTGGACGCGCTGGTCGATCAGATGGGGCGCAATGGTGAGCAGGTTGAAGATGAAACCGAGCAGACCGCCACCGCAGTTCAGGAAATTTCCCACACTGCGGTGGACATCGCCCAGTACACCCAGTCGGTCAACGAAGCCGTCCAGAACGCCAACGACGCTGCCCATTCCGGCGCCGGGGTTGTCAGGCGCAGCGCAAAAATCATGAGCGAACTGGCCGAGCGGATCCAGAAAACCCACGATCAGGTCGGCCAACTGAGCAAGACCGGTGAGAAGGTCAACTCAATCGTCGGCGTGATCAACGGCCTGGCGGAACAGACAAACCTGCTTGCCCTCAATGCGGCCATCGAAGCAGCGAGGGCCGGGGAAGCCGGGCGCGGCTTCTCCGTGGTCGCCGATGAAGTCCGGTCTCTGGCGGAAAAGACGGTTTCCGCCACCAATGGCATTGCCGAGATCGTGGACTCACTGAACCGGGAAACCTCGGCCATTACCACCCTCATGAAGGAAGGGCTGGATTCCGCTGGCAACGGCGAAGAAAGCTCCAGAGAAGCGGCTCATTCGATCGAGCAGATCACCGGCTCCATCCGCCAGCTGGCCGGGGATATGAATCAGGTAGTTTCTTCGGTTGAGGGAATTTCAACCACAACGGAAGAGATTGCACAGAAGGTCGAGCAGATTCATGGCCACACCCGGGAAACCTCGGACATTCGCCAGAAACTCAATGCCCACATTGCGCGACTGTCTACGCAGGTAACGTCACTGACCCAGGCATCGCAGGGGTTCCGGCTGTAACAGGCCAACGGAGGATAGCTCTGGTTGCACAGCCTGGTTATGCAGCATGCAACGGCTTAATCCGACTAACCTCCTCCTTGACCGATTGAGCCGCCGTCCACAAATCAACAGCGCGCTGTGCATTCAGCCAAAACTCTGGAGAGTTGCCAAACAAACGTGCCAGCCGAAGTGCCATTTCAGGGCTGACAGCACGGCGTTCACGCAACAGTTCATTAACTGACTGACGAGAGACACCCAGAGACTCAGCCAGCCCTGTAACCGTCAGATCATAGTCCGGCAAAAAATCCTCTCTCAGCATTTCACCAGGATGGGTCGGCTTGCGCTGCATGCCGGTAGTGTTAGAAATAGGAATAGCCATAGTCATCACCTCACTCAGTGGTAGTCACTCACTTCGACCTCGTACGCATCGCCATCGTCAAAACGAAAACAGATACGCCACTGATCATTTATTGCAATCGAGTGCTGCCCATGCCTCTTTCCGCAAGGTGGGTGAAGGCGATTGCCGGGCGGCACTTTCAAGTCCTCCAGCTGTTCAGCCAGATTGACGTATTCAAGTTTTCTGGCAGCTCTCGGAGCGATATCCGCAGGAAACCTTTTTGACTTACCTTTGGAGTACAGCTCTTGAGTTCGTTTGTCAGCGAAGGATTTGATCATGCATTAAAGCGTATTGCGTCACGTGACGCGTGTCAACAAGGTGAGATACGCCTGCGTAACGCCCGGCTCACGCGCCGGTTTGGAGCGGCAAAGCGGCGGAAAATCGGTCGCCGTGCAGCCGCCGCAGGTTATGTTTCGCCTTCATCAAGCTCAGACATCCGCAACAGTTGGCTCCTGCGCCGCACAGTTAGAATATCAATCTGGTCTTTGGCACTGTAAGCCTCTTCGAGCACCTCCAAACGCTCTTGCATACTCTCGTACTCGTGGACATCCAACAGCACTGCGACGTAAGCAATGGATTGGACTCCTCCTCACCTCACCGGCATCTACGTGCCAAAATGGTGAGTGATCAGTCATCACTAAAGTAACGCACCTATTTATCAACCCATTCGTACAGCGGCTTTCCTTTGTCGACTATATGCACTGTGAAGATTTTTAACGGCATGTCGCCAACCACTTTGAATCCAGCATGAGGTACGCCACGCTCGTTTATGATGGGCGCGCCGGTAGGAATCTTAATTGGATCTTTACCGGGTAGCTGGATCATTCCACCCTGAACGAAATAACCTGATTCGACTCCGTGATGGAAATGGCGCCCGACAACCTCGCCGGGTTTGTATTCACTAATTGACGATATCACCTCCATCCCGGGCGAACCAGAAAGGTCAATCCGCTTAAGCTCCTTTCTATTTTCCGAATCTTCGGCCAGGGCAGGCCCTACAAGAAGGGCGCCGAGAAAAATCGCAGTAATACTGAGTAGCCTGATTGTTTTCATCGCAGCTTCCTCCACTATTAATTCTCAATTAGTTCTCATTCCAAATCGGCAAGGCCATTATGTAGGGCCATGTCCCGAGCGGCAACGGAATGGAGGCGAAGCCGCAATGTAGAATGTAGTAGACGTCGCCGTGACTGGCCTTGTCAGGGCCATTACGATATAGTTGTACGGGCTTTCCGTACAGAATGGTGGAGTTATGGATATCATCAGTGTAAACAAATTCAGAGACAACCTGAAAAGCCTTGTAGAACAGGTTATTAGTAGGCACGAACCCCTCAAGGTGACGCGTCGCGCCGGAGAGGCTTTCGTGATTATGAGTGCTGAGGACTGGGAAAGAGAACAAGAAACCCTGCATGTTCTTCAAAACCGAGACCTGATGCAACAAATCGCGGCCTCCCTCGATACTCACGGCCGCGGCCAAGGATACACACCTAATGATGAGCAGATGAATGAGATCACTGGTATTTGAGGGCAGCACCTGGGAAGCCTATGAAAAGATGCGAGAGAAAGACAAAAAGCTGCACGAAGCACTCTGCAAACTGCTGAAAGAAATGCTCCGCTCTGACGACCCGTCAACGGGCATCGGAAAACCTGAACCGCTTAAGCACAACTTATCAGGCTTGTGGTCAAGGCGCATCTCACAGAAAGACAGGCTCATATACCGATTCGACGACAAATCCATTTATGTTTTCGCCATTGGAGGGCACTACGACCAGCTCTAACCGCCCGCCATCACCGGTGACAAATCCGCGGCGAAGCGGAGGTTTTGGCATCCGGTGAATGGGTTATGTGGTGACTAACTTCCAAACTATCGGGACGAGTACCTACCACCCATTCAGCTTGATCCCATTATCCCGAAGGTGCTCACCTTCTTTCTCTAAGTATTCATCTACCCATTGAGAATAGCTCGACTTCTCGTTGTTGTAAGGCCCGGCCTCGTACCGTCCTACCTCAATCGCATTCTCGCTCCGGTTCATAATCCACACTACGACGGTTCCGCCCGGTGCCAGACCAAAAACCAAGGCATCCCGAGGGTATTCCACTATCTCTCCAAAGCTTTCAAAAGGTGCAACTTCCTTCATCTTTTTGTAACTATTCAGTCGGTTTCATTTAAAACGTTCTGATCATTATCTGGTCGCGCCGTCATGAAGGCCGGCATACGCCCCTCGAACAGGGACATCAGCGCATCGGAGGCCGTCAGCTGCTGCTTGCGCGCCGTGGACAGATAGCTGCGCACTCGGCAGAAGATCTCCGCGCCTTCGATTGAACGGAAGCCGCCGGATACTTTCTGCTGCACCTTGAGCATACGGATATCCCGCTCACCCTGGTTGTTGGTGAAGGGTAC
>NZ_JBSXNZ010000043.1:0-5580 GCF_056857895.1 Marinobacter sp. B-21 | reverse complement strand
GTTGAGGAATCGTCGGTCCCGTCGTGCGTTCATCCGCTGCTTTCGGGCTCTCGCTTCGAAGTAGTCTTTGTCCGCCAGGTCATAGGGATTGGCACCACTGCGTATTTTGCTATGATACCGAATCGGCAAGTCCCCGGCCTTGAACAACCGTATGAGCTTCATACCTGACGCGGTCGGGTAATAGCACCCATACTCAATACGACCTTTGAAACGCCCTCGGTAGCGCTTTCTGATCCAATGCCCACGTCTTGGATCGGTGCTCCTGCTGTAACCACTTTTTAACCAGTGGGTAGATCCTGTCATCGACGTAACTCAGGCGTTCTTTCGCTACCACGTGTCGATACGCATAGGCCCAGCCTCTGATGACGGCATTGAGCTTTGCCAGTAAAGCGTGGAAAGGGATGCCACGGTACTTCTTCAGCACACCTCGCACTTTCTCCGGCAACTCCCGGGTTTTGCCGTCTTGCGGCTGGACCAGCAAGGTACTTCGGTATTTCCTGTAGTGAAAGCCCAGGAAGTTGAAGCCTTGCCCAATATGGCGGATGCGATCAAAACAGGCCTTGATATCGGCTTCCAGAATCCACTGTGCAGCGGTTCTTTGGGCCAGTACGATAAAGCCTTGTTTGCAGGCATCGTGCAAGCTACGCCCCTCTCTGAATCCGTAGGAGTGTTGGTCTCCGGTGGTTTCTGCTATGGGTTTGAGCCCCAACGCATAGAGAGCTTGCATCGCCCGGTCGTGAAGGGTGGGTATCCCTAAAGGGCGGCGATCGCCGTTCTTTTTCGGGATGTAGATCCTGCGCAGCGGTTGCGCTTGATAACCGGCTGTCCCTAGTCTTTGCGCCGCGCGCCAGTATTGGCCGGGTGACGTCCAAAGCACCCCGTCAACACCGGCGGTGCGACTTCCTTTATTGGCTATGACTCGTTTGACCGACAGCACTTTCGCGGCAAACGAGCGCGACAACAGATGCTGCAAAGCACGCGCCTTGCCCCACCTTTGTTCGCGAACAGATTGTGCGATACGCACCTGCAGTCGATAAACGCGCTTTTCAACCTCCGGCCAGTCAATCGCCTGCCAGCGGTGTGCATCGCTTGAAGGTGCACTAGCCTGTTCGGCCATCATTTGCCTTCCTTCATAAAATCAATCCCGCAAATTCTCTCGCACCAAAGCACCAAGGGGACGTCTGCACACTTTCGCGTCGGACAAATCCTGAATCCGTATGTCTTCCATTACAGAAGACCCTTCGCTTCTTCCCCCATCTCATCGACGCAGAGTCTCCGGCTCCATCACGGGTTACCTTCTTCCTCCCTGAAGGCTCTACGACATTGCCATGGTTCATTGTCCCCAACGCTTCATACCAAGTCCTTTTCGCATGGTGGGTAGGATACTGGTGGTAGAACACCAGGTTGCACTTCCGACATCCGCTCAGTTACGGAAAAAACATCGGGTTACAACATATATTCATGCAACTTCATGTCGCAATCAACGCTTGCAGCATGCGCGGCTTTGGAATGGAGGCGAAGCCGCAGTGAAAAAGACGTCGCCGTGCCTGCGATGGTTATGTGCTGTGGGCGACATTCGGGAACCTTTCGGGATGCTCAATAATTTCCTCGGTAAGGTCTACGTCCAGATCAGGCCAATAGAAATGGCCAGGGAATTGCTCTTCGACATTTAGAATGGCACTGACTCGCTGCTCCTTGAACCAAGGAAAGCTGTTGTATGGCATGAAAAATTCGCGGTCGTGAGCCAAGAGCCACACACCGTGAGTCGATATATTTGTCACCTCAACTGCTGAAGTGTTGTTCCCAAGCGCTGACAAGCTCATCGCGGTGACCCTCCACCAATGACTCGATTTCTTTCAATTGCTGACGGCTATATCCGTGATTCTTGGCTAGTTCAAGGTCTGGTTCAAGCCAAAATTTGGCCTCGCCATCGCCTGAGACTATATGGACATGCATGCGAGACTCCTCCCGCGAGAAGAAAAAGAAGCGGTACCCCTTCTCCCTGAAAACTGTAGGACTCATCCATACTCCTCACACATAACGCTGGCATAACGGGCCGGTTTGGAGCGGCAGCGGAGAACCGGTCCCGTTGATGCGATGGTGTACGCCCAGCATGGGCATGAACTAATGGGGTGAAAGTCCCCTGTGGGAAGATCACCGTTTAGCCGGTTTTACCCGATTGAACGCTAACCACTAGCGAATGGCAAGGGCCGATCCGCGAGGAGCGGTCTCCGGAACGCCGGCCGGAAGTAAGCCGCTAGCAAAACTGCGAGCTGATGAACAAGAACATCATATGAGGCGTAGGCTGAAGGCGAGTTGGCACCAGACGACGAAGCCACGTGATCTAACGGCCACCGTAACGAAATGATGCAGTTGTGCAGTGACAGTGCATGCTCTTATCTGGGGCGGTCCGACGCATCGGGATCTGCTCAACGAGCGATCGGTTAATTACCAGTCAGGCCACTGGTCGATCAAGCCTGGGCGCAGCCGTTGCCATCGGCGGTTGCGAGCGAACAAGGTGGACACCGATAGCGCCGCTGGGGGTAACCCCACCAGTGATTGAGCAGAAGTCAGCAGACGGCATAGTAGCCAAATGCCCAGCGTAATGGTTGGGACACGGTGAAGGCCTGAACTCGGAAATCAATGAGGAGCCTGTGCCGCTCAACTGCTCTATATCCGACCGAACCCAGGAGCGTTGGCGCAAAATCAGAAGCCGTCATCGGGGTAAGAAGGAGGTAATCGGCCATTTTACTTTAAACATTTCCGGGAAACGCCCTGTGCGGACCCGCATGCAGGGTGTTGTGGGGGCTGGGGCTAGATACCCCCGGCTACCCGATTATGTGGTGCCTGACTCCCAGGCTATCAGGACATGCGCCTACCAGCCATCCAGTTTGATCCCGTTTTCCCGGAGATATTCGCCTTCTTTTTCCAGATATTCATCTACCCATTGAGAATAATCTGACTTCTCGTTGGTGAACGGTGTGGCCTCGTATCGCCCCACCTCAATCGCATTTTCCGCCCCGTTCATAATCCAGACAACTACCGTGCCGCCCGGTGCCAGGCCAAATACAAGGTTGTAACGAGGAACCTCAAAATTCTTTCCGTAACGCTCATAGGGAGCGATTTCTTTCATTTTCTCCTCAATTTCGCGGGCATTCTCAAGCTGGATCAACGCCCGGTAAGATTGCTGTTCGGCAAACGAGAACCACTTGATAAGCACCAGTCCCGGCATCGCCTGCCACTCCGCGCTCTTGCCAGAGGGGTGTTCCCAGCAGCAGGTGATTATCCCAATGGGTGCTCGCCAACCGATTTCCCCCGACACAGATTCCAGGATTAAAGTCTCGACCCACGCATCGTAATGCTGGGGCACCACAACAGAGATACTTCGGTAAGTCGGGTCGGGGCCATACGCTGGCCCTTCCGATTCACTCTGATCCGAACACCCCAGCAACACCAGGACACAGAAGCTAATGGCAAGCGACTTAATACTCATGGTACTCCCCCTCTGCCCATTGCCCCTTATTCGGATGCACAGTTCGGCGGCCATACTTGCCGGGTCTGAAAGGGTACAACGGGCCGAGCCGCAAGTAATGATCGGAATGGTGGATATATCGCTGTTTCAGTAACGCTCTGGATTCCGGTGTCATCAATAGCTCACTGCCATGCCACACATGGGCGGCGAGATTTCTGGCGACGGTCATTAATTCTTGCGGTAGAGAAAGGCCGTCCACTTCTGGGTTGATAGATTGGAAAGGCACACCAGCATCCACCGCCAACTTGTGCATTAGATACAGCGGAATACGGGAATATTCACCACGAACCTCGCGGTCCAGCCAAAGGCGAAGCGTGATGTCTCCGCCCGGCAAACCGGGTGGGCGCTCCTGCTCGATATCCAATGTGGCGAGTGGGTTCAGCGGCCCGATCCAGCCTTCGTTTTTGATCAGTGCACGTTCCTGCAACATGCGCGAAAATTCGAAACTGGCTTCGGGATTGCGGCGATCTTTCCCTCTGACTACCAGAGGTGGGCGCACCTCGACACGCTCATGAAAGCGATCCGGGTAACCACCGCCAATATCGGAATGGGCACCAGGCAGCGTCCATTCGCTGAAGTGGTCGGGCAAGTTGCCGGACTCACCCCGAAGACTGTTGAGTGAAAAGTTGTGGCGGCGCTCATCCCGTGCCGCAAACTGAACAAGCCGTTCGGCATGCTCCGGCCTCAGGTTGACGTTGATGCGTCCGGTTTCTGCATCGTGTGCTGAAAAGTCCAGATTGCCGAGATCGGCAATCCCCGCAACGGTATCGAACAGACCTACAAAGCGAACGGTGATCTTCTTCGGCCAAGGAATGCCCTGCTGTTTAAACGCGGCGGCCAGCGCACCGCCTTCATCCTGAACTTCCCGGCTGATGAAATGCCGGGCCGTGGCCGCGCCACGGCTGAAACCGAAAACGTCGAGAATCAATTCGTCGATGGGGGCGCTAACATAGTCACGAACATCAGTCGCCAAATCGCCGGACCCTTCGGCAATTTTCTTGAGTATGCCTTGCTCACCAAGTCCAAGCCCCATGCTGGGACCATCATCCGATTCGCCGGACTTGGTGCCAACACCGGAAACGTAGGTCGAGATGCGGTGAGCTTCCTTCCATTCCTCACTCTGGAATTGACCCTGCTGATACATTCGCTCCAGCTTGGAGACATTGGTTTCCGCACTGAGGTAACTGCCTTCCATCACCTGCGACAGTTCGGCACTGCACTCGTCCTCGGAGATGGCCCCAGCCGCATTGGCCGTAAGACATTCGTCCATCTGTCGCTGGTACGTCTGTGTGTTATCGCGGTTGTTGCCGGTGCCATCGAAAAAGATGCCAGCCTCCACCCGGACCTTAGGACGGTTCTCTTCTTCGGGCGAATCCTCTGGCGATTCGTCAGAAACACCTTCGTCAATCAATGCGCCTTTCTGAGCAGCTTTGCGTACAAACTCCTGTGGATCTTTGTCCAGCAATTCTTTAGCGGCAGGAGTAAGCTGGCCTTTGTCATCCAGTGCGCCCGCCATGGCAAAATCCACAACCGGTGCAGTATTGGTGGCGACGCCCAAAAGCACCCGTGGATTGCCGCTGACAATGGAACCGCCATGGCTGGTCGGGCTGCCAAGGTACGCCACAGGCATACCATCGGCCAACGCCAATGGATAGCCCTGGGTAATGACAGCGCCGCAACCGGTGACATCACCCACTCGGGCAATCGGTTTGCCTTCAACGAGGATGCTGGAGCCGTTTGGCATGATGGGGGAAGAGCTGTGCCCTTTGATCGGGCAAACGTGCATGTCGCCGACGCAGGCGGCAATCAGATTGCTCATAGCCAGAGTTCCTTTCTGTGATGAGTAGCGTCCGGGCTACCCGTGGTTAAACATTGTTCAAAACCCGCGATTTTAGCATGATTGGCACCAAACCTGGTAGCTAAGGGCCTTCCGGCCCTTCGCCCCATAAGAACTGTACGTGATAGTTTCCCATCATACAGCTCAAGCCCTTTAAAGGCCGCCCAGGCGACCCACCTATTCACATCCAATAACGCATCCATTCAGGCGG
>NZ_JBSXNZ010000042.1:0-15663 GCF_056857895.1 Marinobacter sp. B-21 | reverse complement strand
GACCAAAGCGCCTCAGTCTGTGTACCCCACAGATTGAGGCGTTTTGCTTTGTATAGCTGGGAGGATTGGAACCGATAAGAGGTTCGACCGAAACCCACGCAGTGGGTTGAGGAACGCCGGAGCAGCGCGACGGCGGCCCCGCGCGGGGTTTTATTTGCGCTTGGTCAATTTCCGATTGATTAATATTTGCGTAAATCTCGTCTCCGCCTAACCTCTAAGGTGCAAGGAAATTGTTTAGCAAGCAAGAGGTCTATTCATGAATAAGACAATAAACGGCGCCTACCAAGATCACGTCCAGGCCAAGAATGCCTGGGACGATTTGATCGCAACCGGTATCCCGCGCGATAACATTTTCATCGACGAGGAAGCCAAGGTGGTGAAAGTCAGCGTGCCCGCCGAGACCGAACGGGAAATCCTGGAGATCTTCGAGCGGCACCAGCTCAACTAAAATATTGGCTGGCACAAAAGCAGAGGGCGCAGGGAACGGTGAATTGTTTCCGGTCCCTCTTTGCTATTGGCTGGCTTAAAGCCTGAAGCGGGAAACCAGGTTCTGCAGTTCGCTGCCGAGCCTGGCCAGTTCGCTGCTGGAGCTTGCGGTCTGGTTGGATGAGGCTGCGGACTGATCGGTCACGTCCCTGATTCTGGTAATGTTCTGGTTGATCTCTTCAGCCACCGATGTCTGTTGTTCGGATGCCGTGGCAATCTGGCTGTTGTATTGTTTGATATCCTCAACGGCCCTGGTTATGAGCTCAATGGTAGCTCCCGTCGCTTTCGCGCGCTCCAGCGTGTTGGAGGCCATGGTGGTGCTGGATTCCATGGCGGATACTGAATCTCCCGCACTACTCTGAAGCGAGGTTACCAGTGTCTCGATTTCCTGAGCCGACGATTGGGTCCGTTGGGCGAGGGAGCGAACTTCATCAGCAACCACAGCGAATCCCCGGCCCTGCTCACCGGCACGCGCCGCTTCGATGGCAGCATTGAGCGCCAACAGGTTGGTCTGCTCGGCCACGGATTTGATGACATCCAGGACAGTGCCGATGTTGGCGGTTTCTTTTTGCAGGCCCTGAATGGTTTCCATGCTCTGGTTTACTTCCCGGGCCAGGTTGTTAACTTGCTCGACTGTTTCCCGAACTTCCCGCTCACCCTCGCTCGCCTGGCTGGCGGCATCGGTTGCCACCGAAAATGCCTGCTCTGCACTCCGTGCAATCTCGCCAACGGTAGCTGCCATCTCGTTCATCGCGGTTGCGACCTGATCGGTCTCCTGTTTCTGGCGATTAATGCCGTCGCTGGTCTGGCTGGTGACTGTAGACAGTTCCTCGGAGGAAGCTGCGATGTTGGAGGCGCCGGATTCGATGCTTCTGACCAGTTCCCGGAGGCTGGTGACCATGGTCGCCAGGGCAGCCATCAAGCGGCCAATCTCATTGGTTCCAGAGGCGTTTATGTCGACCGTCAGGTTGCCGGAAGCAACTTCAGATGCGATGTCTACCGCCTGGTTGACCGGTGCCACAATCGAGCGGGTAATGAGATAGGCCATTAATATACCGAGCACCAGAGCGATACTTGTCGCGCCAAAAATCAGCCAGGATGCTTGCTGACGGTCCGTTTCCATTTTTTCGGCCTGCAGGGCACGGAGGCTGTTCGCAGACTCAATGGCGCTTCTCGCTGTACTGACCATTTCCTCCGATAAGCGGCTGCCCGTTTGGGTCAGTTCTACAGCCGTACGGAACTCGTTGGCATAGGTGTCGAGCGCCGCGTTGATCTGTTCTTTTTCTTCGGCAGTGATGGCAGCTGATTTCAGCGGGCTCTGGACCCTTTTGGCATCGCCAAGAAACGCCTTGACGCTGGCGTCATCATGCTCGATCAGAAACTTTCGTTCTGACCGGCGCATATCCTCGAAAATCGCTGAGGCAAAAAACAGCGAACTATGGGCCTTCAGGGACGACCCGAAAATTCTGGCACTGGTCTCAAGGCGGTTGAGGGCCTTTTCCCGATCACTGATGTTTTTCTCAACCTCTCCCATCAGTTGCTGATACTGTTTTACACCAGACTGAATGCGGCCCAGCTTGTTAACGTCTTCGCTGACCTCCAGCAGGGGTTTTATCTCGTTGGTTAGTTCGAGAACGCGGTCGCCTTGCGCTTGCGTTTTGGTGACTGCATCAGCTTCGCCTGTCAAAAGGAAGTTCTTCTCTTCCACGCGAGCTTCCGTAAGGCCGGTATTCACTTGCCCCAGCATGGCAACAATATTTGACATTTTGCTGTAGCTGTCCAGGGCGCGGTCACCCACCACGCCCACCAGAATGGTCAGTAACAGCAGGATGGCGAAGCCGCTGGCCAGCCTGGTCCGGATGGTCATATTGGAGAAGAGTTCTGGAAAACGCATTGATTCAATGTCCCTGGAGGAGGTGAGATTTGCCGGTTCAGCCTTTATCGCTTCTCGCCCTGGTTGTGGAAACCGGGAGGCGTTCTGATGCGCCCTGAAGAGTTAAAGTGCCTTTTGTTTGACTTATATTAAGTCGGTTTACGGCTGCGTATTCCAGAACTTTACCGTTACAGTTGATTGCCGGGTGTTTTCGAACGTGATACGGAATAGAGGGTTGCTGAGAATTTAAAGCTATCAGAATTGAGCCGCCGGTTTACCACATCAGATCATCGGGGATCTCATAACCCGCATAGGGATCATCTTCTCCCGCGTCATCCTTCTTGCGATCGTGGAGCACGACAACGGCATTTTCGTCACGTTCCAGAATCTTCCGGGCAACGCCCTCTGCCACGATCTCGTAATTGTCGTTGACATGGACAATGGCCAGTCGGCCGCGGGACAGCTGATCGACCATTTTGTCGTCTACAAAAATCTTCTTGATCTTCTTGCCATGGACAAACTGATAGGAGGTTTCCCCCCGGCTTCGGTCGAGGCGGTTCGATTCAACCAATTGGCGGATCTGTGCCTGGATTGCTTTCCTCTCAGCCGCGTGCTGGCGCTCAAGGTTCAACTGACGGTCCCGTTCTGCCTTTTCTTCGCGGGCCTGGCGTGCCCGGATTTCGGCTTCGTTAACCTGAACCGCGCCCTTGGGTTGCTGCTTACGTTGCTTGCGCTTTTCAGTGCGAATGGTTTTGGCTTTTTTCTCATCGGCAAGGCCGGCTTTCAGCAATTGGTCCTGAAGGGTTGCCATCAGTAACTCCGTTCTTTAGTTGCAAATTCTGGTATCATTCTGGCCTAGTATACGCCCTCATTATTGCCTTCATAACCAGCATCCGCTGATTCCGGGATTTTCTTTTATGTCTTCTTTTAATGACTTCGGTTTGTCTTCTGCCATGCGTGCAAATCTTGAGCAGCTGGGTTTTACAAAACCCACCGAGATACAGGCAAAGGCATTAGCGCCAGGGCTTGCCGGTAAAGACGTGATTGCCATGGCAAAAACCGGGAGTGGTAAAACCGCTGCATTTGGCATCAGTCTGATTGAGCGGCTGAATCCACGGTTGTTTGCGGTGCAGTCGTTGATTTTATGCCCGACCCGGGAGCTGGCGGATCAGGTGGCGAAGGCGTTGAGGGAGCTGGCCCGCGCCCGCGAGAACGTCAAGATACTGACCCTGTGCGGAGGTGTGTCGATCGGGCCGCAGATCGGTTCGCTCAGTCATGGGGCGCACATTGTTGTCGGCACGCCGGGACGGGTTCAGGACCACCTGCGCAAGGGGACTCTCTCGCTCGCGCGCCTGAAGACTGTCGTTCTTGATGAAGCAGACCGGATGCTGGATATGGGATTTCAGGATGCCATGGAAGACATCCTCTCGCAGACGCCAGGCTCGCGGCAGACCATGATGTTCTCGGCAACCTGGCCGGCTCCGATCCGTGAACTCAGCAAACAGTATCAGAAAGACCCGGTGGACGTGCGCGCGGAAACCGCTGGCAAGAATCCGGACATCGAAGAGCTGTTCTACGAGGTGTCGCCCCGGCAGAGGGCGGATGCCATTGTGGCACTGCTCTCCGGGAGACAGCCTGAGTCGTGTATCGTTTTCTGTACCACAAAACAGCAGTGTGACGAGATGGCGGAAGACCTGGGCAATCGGGGGTTTTCGGCGCTGGCGTTGCATGGTGATCTGGAACAAAGGGATCGTGACAGTGTGCTGGTGCGTTTTGGTAATCAAAGCTGTTCGATTCTGGTTGCCACCGACGTGGCTGCCCGTGGTCTGGATATCAAGTCCCTGCCGCTCGTCATAAATGCGGAACCGGCGCGGGACCCTGAAGTTCACACCCATCGCATCGGACGTACCGGGCGAGCAGGGGAGCAGGGCCATGCAGTTACCTTCTGCACGCCGGCCCAGGGACATAAGATCAGCCGGATTGAATCCGAGCGGGGGCGTAGCGCGCTCTGGGGAGACACTGAATCGCTTCTGGCTACGCCGGCAAAACCGGTTGTTCCTGCCATGCGAACCCTGTGCATTGCTGGTGGTCGCAAGGACAAGATCCGTCCAGGAGATGTTTTGGGGGCACTCACGGGAGATGCTGGCATTCCCGGCAAGGCGGTTGGCAAGATAGATCTGTTTGATCATCAGTGTTTTGTGGCTGTTGAGAAGTCGCAGGCAGGCAAAGCTTTGTCCAGATTGGAAAGTGGCAAGGTCAAAGGCCGCAAAATACGCGTCCGGTATGCCTGAATGAGAATTGCTTCGGGCGCCATGGTGTCTGTCATTATGGGCCTCGACACTCGGAAACTCCGTATAGATTTTCGCATTCAGGTTGCCCGGGGCTACTGAAAACGGTAAATTACGCAGGATTTTGCCACCCGAATTGTGACGGAATGGCGTTAGACCTTGGTCTAACTGGTCAGGCCGGGCAGGGTTCGGAAGAAACATAAATCAATACAGGTAGCTGTTCGATATGAATGACCTGATGTCACAGGCCGTCGATCTGATGATTGCCGGAATGGGGTTTGTGTTCGTGTTCCTGATTATTCTGGTAGTCGCGACGCTCCTCATGTCCAAACTCATAGGGCGGTTTGCGCCGCCAGAGCCGGCAACCCCGGCCAAAACGCCACGTGCCAAGCCGAAGGCGCCTGCGTCGGTTGACCCCGACACTGCCGAGGCCATTAAAAAGGCAATTGCACAATTCCGGGCCCGCCACAAGAAGTGATCCGGTAAAAGATAGAACCTTTAAACAGAAGGCTGACACGATGACTGACACAAAGAAACCGCTGGGGATTACGGACGTTATCCTGCGTGACGCCCACCAGTCCCTGCTTGCCACCCGTATGCGGCTGGATGACATGCTGCCTATTGCCGAGAAACTCGACAAGGTCGGTTTCTGGTCACTGGAATCCTGGGGGGGGGCTACCTTTGATTCCTGCATCCGTTACCTGGGCGAAGACCCCTGGGAGCGCATCCGCGAGCTGAAGAAAGCCATGCCCAATACCCAGCAGCAGATGCTTCTGCGCGGCCAGAACCTGTTGGGTTACCGTCATTACGCGGATGATGTGGTGGACCGTTTCTGTGAGCGTGCCGCCGAGAACGGCGTCGACGTGTTCCGTATTTTTGATGCGATGAACGATCCCCGTAACCTGGATCGCGCCATCAAGGCCGTCCGTAAGACCGGCAAGCATGCCCAGGGCACGATTGCCTACACCACCAGCCCGGTGCACACCATCGGCATGTGGGTAGAGCTGGCGAAGGAAGTCGCCGACATGGGTGCGGACTCCATTGCCATCAAGGATATGGCGGGTATTCTCAAGCCTTATGTGGCGTTCGATCTGGTCAGCCGTCTGAAGAAAGAACTGGATATTCCGATTCACATGCAGTGCCACGCCACCACTGGCATGTCGACTGCCACCGCCATCAAGGCAGCGGAAGCCGGTATTGATAACGTTGACACCGCTATATCTTCCATGAGTATGACGTACGGTCACTCGCCCACCGAGGCCGTGGTCGCCATTCTGGAAGGTACTGATCGGGATACCGGTCTTGACCTGAACCTGCTTGAAGAAATCGCCAGCTACTTCCGCCAGGTACGCAAGAAGTACGCGAAGTTTGAAGGCAGTCTCCGTGGTACCGATTCCCGCATCCTGATTGCCCAGGTACCGGGTGGCATGCTGACCAACATGGAAAACCAGCTGCGCGAACAGAACGCAAGCGATAAGTTCGATCAGGTTCTGGAAGAGATTCCCAAGGTTCGCGAAGACCTGGGTTTCATTCCGCTGGTAACTCCGACTTCCCAGATCGTGGGTACCCAGGCGGTGCTGAACGTTCTGACTGGCGAGCGCTACAAGTCCATCTCCAAAGAAACCTCTGCAATCCTGAAAGGCGAGTACGGCGCTGCACCGGCGCCGATGAACAAGGAATTGCAGGAGCGTGTCCTCGATGGAAAAGAGCCAGTTACCTGCCGTCCGGCGGATCTGATTGAGCCGGAAATGGACAAGCTGACCGACGAGCTCAAGAAGCTGGCGGACGACAAGGGCATCAAGCTGGCGGAAAACACCGTAGACGACGTACTGACCTACGCGTTGTTCCCGCAGATTGGCCTGAAGTTCCTGGAAAACCGTGACAACCCGGACGCCTTCGAGCCGGTTCCGGCCGCAGAAAGTGCCGCTCCTGCCAGGAAGGCTGACGGCCCCGAGACTTACACCGTGGAAGTGAACGGCAAGAAGTTTGTGGTTGCGGTTTCCGAAGGTGGTGAGATCACCCAGATTCAGGGTGAGGGTGGTGCAGCTTCTGCACCGGTGGCTTCCTCCGCACCGGCACCCGCTGCTGGTGAAGGTGAGCCGGTGGTTGCGCCTCTGGGCGGCAACATCTTCAAGGTTCTGGTTTCTCCGGGTGACGCCGTGGAAGAGGGCGATGTGCTGATCATTCTCGAGGCCATGAAAATGGAAACCGAGATCCGCGCACCCAAGGCCGGTACTATCGGTGAAATCTTCATCAAGGTCGGTGATGCCGTCTCTCCTGATGATGAAATGCTGACAATCGCATAAGGGCCAGCATTCCATGGATAAATTAATGACATTGTGGACAGGTAGTGGCCTGTTCAATATGACACCAGGCCAGGGGGTGATGATCGCCGTCGGCCTGCTTCTTCTGTACCTTGCGATTCGTAAGGGATTTGAGCCGCTGCTGCTGGTGCCGATTGGCTTCGGTGGTATTCTGGCGAACATTCCGGAGGCGGGGCTTGCCCTGTCGGCCGCTGAGAATGCCATTCACTACGGCAAGCCGGAAGTGTTGGCGGCGCTCGCCAGCGCACTGGATGTTGCCTATCAGGCTGGCCAGGCGGTGACGCCGGAAATCATGGATGCGTTCAAGCACGCCTATAAAGAAGCGAGCTCTGCCCAGGTCGTCATGGCTAATGGTCTGG
Organism: Marinobacter sp. B-21; assembly: GCF_056857895.1. Classification (NCBI taxonomy): domain Bacteria; kingdom Pseudomonadati; phylum Pseudomonadota; class Gammaproteobacteria; order Pseudomonadales; family Marinobacteraceae; genus Marinobacter; species Marinobacter sp. B-21. The sequence continues at coordinate 8,333 of NZ_JBSXNZ010000042.1, read as the reverse complement.
CACAGGACTTCGGGTACGGTAACGGAATGCTGTACAACTTCTATCTGGTGGTTATCGGTAGCACCGTGGGCCCGCTGATCATCTTCATGGGCGTGGGTGCAATGACCGACTTCGGCCCGTTGCTGGCGAACCCCAAGACCATGCTGCTGGGTGCGGCGGCTCAGTTCGGCATCTTTGGTACAGTGCTGGGTGCGGCGCTACTGGACTGGGCCGGCATTCTGGACTTCACGATCCTGGAAGCGGCAGCCGTGGGTATCATCGGTGGTGCTGACGGTCCGACGTCGATCTACGTATCGAGCGTTCTGGCTCCGCACCTGCTGGGTGCGATTGCGGTCTCTGCCTATGCCTATATGGCGATGGTTCCGATGATCCAGCCGCCGATCATGAAGGCGCTGACGTCTCCGGAAGAGCGCAAGATCAAGATGTCCCAGTTGCGCCCGGTGAGCAAGAAAGAAAAGATCATCTTCCCACTGGTGGTATTGATCGCTGTGGTGCTGTTCCTGCCGGATGCGGCGCCGCTGTTGGGTATGTTCTGCTTCGGTAATCTGATGCGTGAGTGTGGCGTGGTTGAGCGTCTGAGTGACACCGCCCAGAACTCACTGATTAACATCGTGACTATCTTTCTCGGGCTGTCTGTTGGCTCCAAGCTGATGGCGGACAAGTTCCTGGATGCCCAGACCCTGGGCATTCTGGCGCTGGGTATCGGCGCGTTTGCTGTGGGTACTGCGTGTGGTGTTCTGATGGCGAAGCTGATGAACAAGTTCAGCAAGGAGCAGATCAACCCGTTGATTGGTTCAGCCGGTGTGTCCGCGGTGCCGATGGCAGCGCGGGTGTCCAACAAGGTTGGTCTTGAAGCCAATCCGCATAACTTCCTGCTGATGCACGCCATGGGCCCGAACGTGGCTGGTGTTATCGGCTCTGCGGTTGCTGCTGGTGTGATGATCAAGCTTTTGGGCTGATCTCTCTCCGCTGCTTTGAGAAACCCCGTTGGGCTTTGGCCTCACGGGGTTTTCTCGTTTCATAGGACTGACAATTCGTGAGTTTGAGCGGATATGGAGCCTCCTTTCATAAACGCTCGGCCTCACCCATGTGCGCTTGTTTCCGGCCATCCATGGCCTCCAACATTCCTGGGAGGGGAATTCCGGCAGGCTCTCCAACTTTTCGTAATACTTTTAGTGAAAATCCCTGGAACCGACCGGAAGCGTTTTTATTAAATGAGTGAGGTCCGAAAGCCTCCCCGCCATCACATGAACAATATCCCCCTCTCTTTCCAGAACCCCCTTAACATGCAACAACCGGGCGGTCAGTAGCGGTTTTCGCTGCCGCCGCGCCGTTTCCAGCCACACCACCACGTTCACGTTGCCGGTTTCGTCTTCCAGAGTCACGAAGGTAACGCCGGAGGCGGAGCCGGGACGCTGGCGGCCGGTGACGAGGCCGGCCACCTGGACGGGGATGCCGGCTTTGGTGGTTTTCAGTTGTTCGGCACTGAGACAGAACCGGAGGTGGCCCTGTTCCCGGAGCAGGGCCAGGGGGTGGCGCTGGAGGGTCAGGCCCTGGCTGGAATAGTCGGCCAATACGTTCTGGCCTTCGGTGGGTTCCGGTAGCTGGTGGCAATATTCCGGTTGGCAGTCGACGGTGGTTTCTTCGGCGAACAGTTCGGCGGGCTGTTCGTGGTCGAGTAGTTGCCAGTAAGCCTGGTGGCGGTTGGTGGTGAATGTGGGCATGGCGTTGGCGCCGGCCAGGAGCTCCATGTCACGCTGGTTCAGTACGGCCAGGCGACGGAGTTCACTGGCGGAGCGGTAGCCGGCTGCCGGGCGGTTCTGGTGGATGCGTTCGGCACCGCTGGCGGAGAGCCCCTGGATGATTCTCAGGCCCAGGCGCAGGTGGTGTTCCTTGCCTTCCAGGGTGTGGTTCCACTGGCTGGCATTCACGTCTGGCGGGAGTACGGTAACGTCGTGGCGCCGGGCGTCCTGGACCAGTTGCGAGGGGGAATAGAACCCCATGGGTTGGCTGTTCAGCAGGGCGCAGTAGAAGGCGGCCGGATGGTGGCGTTTGATCCAGGCGGAGGCGTACACCAGCAGGGCAAAGCTGGCGGCGTGGGATTCGGGGAAGCCGTAGCCGCCGAAGCCGCAGATTTGCTGGTAGAGCCGTTCGGCAAAGTCGGCGTCGTGACCGCGTTCGAGCATGCCGGTGACCAGTTTTTCCCGGAACGGGGTCAGGTCGCCGTGGGATTTCCAGGCGGCCATGGCCCGGCGGAGCTGGTCGGCTTCGCCGGCGGAGAAACCGGCGGCCACCATGGCCAGCTTGATGACCTGTTCCTGGAAAATGGGCACGCCCAGGGTGCGCTCCAGGACTTTTCGTACGGCATCGTTAGGATAGTCCACTGGCTCCAGGCCGTGTTTGCGGCGCAGGTAGGGGTGCACCATGTCGCCCTGGATGGGGCCGGGCCGCACGATGGCCACCTCGATTACCAGATCGTACCAGGTTTCCGGTTTCAGGCGCGGGAGCATGTTGATCTGGGCCCGGGACTCCACCTGGAATACGCCGATACTGTCGCCTTTCTGGAGCATGGCGTAGGTCGCCCGGTCTTCCGGGGGGATGTCCTGTATCCGGAATGGCTGACCCTTTTCGTCGCTGATCAGCTCCAGGGCCTTGCGTATGGCTGAAAGCATGCCAAGAGCCAGCACATCCACTTTCATCAGGCCCAGGCTTTCCAGGTCATCCTTGTCCCACTGGATAACGGTGCGGTCTGCCATGGCGGCGTTTTCGACCGGGACGAGTTCGGCCAGTGGGCCGGCGCTGATAACAAAACCGCCTACATGTTGGGACATATGGCGGGGAAAGCCGAGCAGGGTGTTTACCAGGGTGAAGAACTGGTCCGCCACCTGCGGATTGCGGGTGATTTTCTTGTCCAGAATCTGCTGGCGCCAGTTGGTGGCCTTGTCCCGCCAGTCGATGCCTTCCAGCAGTTGTTCTACCAGGGCGGGATCAAAACCGAGGGCTTTGCCAACATCACGAATAGCACTGCGAGGACGGTAACGGATCACTGTGGCGGCGAGGGCGGCCCGCTCCCGGCTGTAGCGCCGGTAGATGTACTGGATGACTTCTTCCCGGCGCTCGTGCTCAAAATCCACATCAATGTCGGGTGGTTCGTTACGGTCTTTGGAGATGAAGCGTTCGAACAGAAGTTCAACCCGGGTCGGGTTCACCTCGGTGATGCCCAGGCAGTAACAGACGGCGGAGTTGGCGGCGGAGCCCCGGCCCTGGCACAGGATATCCCGACTGCGGGCAAAGGCCACGATGTCGTGGATGGTGAGGAAGTAATGCTCGTACTTCATCTCCGAGATCAGGCCCAGTTCCTTGCGGATCAGGTTCTGGACCGGAAGTGGCGTACCTTCGGGGTAGCGCCGGCGCTCACCCTCGCGGGTCAGCCGTTTCAGGTAACTGGCGGGGGATTCCCCTTCCGGCACCAGGTCCGGCGGGTATTCGTAGCGCAGGCTGCCGGGCTCGAAGGTGCATTGCCGGGCGATGGCCAGGGTTTCGTTCAGCCAGGTTTCGGGAAACAGCCGCTGAAGAACGGGCAAGGGCCGAAGGTATCGTTCACCATTCTGGAACAGGCAGTGGCCGGCGTGTTCAAGATTGGTGTGGTTGCGCAAGGCTGTAAGCACATCCTGCAGGGGCTGACGCTCCCGGCTGTGCATATGCACTTCACCCACGGCGGCAACCGGGATGCGTATCTGCCCGGCCAGCCAGCGAATCCGCGCAAGCCGCTGTTCCTCGCCGGATTCCAGGGTGCGGGCGGCGGCAATCCAGAGCCGGGGATCAAACAGGCGGTTCAGCCATTCTCCGCAGGCCAGAGCCTGATCGGACTCTGCCTCGGCAGGTGAGGGTGGCAGCCACAGGCACAGGCAGTCGTCGAGAGGGTGGGTTTCAATGTCCCGGGCGAATAACTGGTATTGGCCTTTTTCCGCCCGACGGCGGCCGGTGGTGATCAGCTGACAGAGCTGGCCATAGCCTTTACGGGTCCGTGCCAGAAGGATAAAGCGGGGTGTGGTTGCGCCTTTGGGCGCATCGGAAAGCTCGAACCAACTGCCGGTAATCAGCTTGACCGGGCTTTCGGACAGTGCCGCCCAGGCCCGGGGAATGCCGGCCACGGAACAGGCATCGGTGATCGCCAGAGCCGCGTAGCCGAGCTCGTGCGCCCGTTCGGTCAGCTCGTGTGGGTGAGAGGCTCCGGTCAGGAAAGTGAAATTGCTGAAGCAGAACAGCTCTGCATACTGACGTTCAGCCATCAGCCAAACCAGCCATGCACAAACCAGCCCTCCCGGGCATCCCGGAAGACCCAGGCCAGTTGGCCGTTGTTTAGTTGGGCAATGTAGTAATCCCGGTGTACCCGCTGGCCATCCCACCAGCCACCGCTGATCCGCTCCGGGCCGGCGAACCAGGCGGCCGGCGCTTCGGCAAGCGGTTGCGGGCCTTTCAACAGCCAGAGGGGGCGCCGTGGCAGCTTTCCGTCCGGCTTTAACCGGGCTCCGGGTTTGCGCAGTACTTCTGAAGCGGACCACGCCCGTTCGGGGCGATGGTCGGCCTGGGGCGAGAGCTGTTTGAGCGCCTGTTCCCCAAGGCGCGCCTGCAAGCGGCTGATCAGGGTATGCCAGGCTTCATTCAGATCCTGGGTTTCTCCCAGCAGGTCCTGCCCGGATGGCTTTTCCCGGGGCATGAAACGCTTCACCGATAGCATCAGCGAGATAACCGGCGCCTGTAGCGAAAGCTGATCAAGTCGCAACCGGATCAGGTTCAGAAAGTTCCCGGCCCGGTGTTCCGGCCCGGAGGTTCGGATGTGTAAACGGGTAGGCTCCGAGTGCCGGTGTTTCAGAACCAGCCTCAGGCTGTCGGTATCCTGCTGGCGCCAGCAAAGGTCTTCCTCCAGTTCCGTGAGCATGCGCTGGAGCGGAAACAGCAGCCCCTGGGTGTGCTCGATCTCCCGCACAAAATCGGCCTGCTGCCGGAAAGAGTGGGGCGGTTGCCAGGGTGCTCGCGGATCCGGCCGTGTGCCCTGGATTTTCTGGATGTAAGCCAGCAGCTCAGGAGACAGGCGGCGTGCCAGCTCATTGGACGGTAAATCAAAGACCTCCCCCAGCGTGCTCAGTCCCAGGCGCTGCAGACGCGTGCAGGCTTTCTCATCGAATTCGGCAGCCAACAGGGGCATCTGGCTCAGGGTTCGCTGAATATGGTCCTTATCGGCTGTGCATTCCCCCTTGCCCGCACGGGCAATCAGGCGGGCTGCCAGGGGCGTGTAGCCAATCCCGATCCAGGCATTCAACTGGCGCTCATTCAGCCCCTGTTCCACCGTTTGCCAAACGGTGGGCAGCCCGCCATACAGCTTCTGCAGGCTGCCGATCTCAGTCAGCAGGCCATCCGGCGGAACCAGCACAATATAGGCGGCGTAGCGATACAGCCAGCGGGCCTGATCTTCCAGGATTCTGACTTCCTGAGCCTCATCAGCGCGCACCATGCCCAGATCCGGCACCAGACCGATGGCGGTTTTCAGGCGCATGCCGCTACGTATGCCCTGGGCCCTGGCCTCGGGGCAGGCCTGGATCACCTTCTGGCCAGAGCCTTCCACAATCACCAGCGCGCCCTGGTCTTCACGGGAGCGGCGAATATGGTCCAGCAACAGGTGTGGAAAATGCAAATACAGCCACAGCATGGAGAGCTATTACCCGGTTGAATCCGACCAGGGCCCGCGAATGGTCCGGGTAGTTTCACGAAACGAAAGGCCGGCCCGCTGGGCCATGGCCAGTGAACAGCGCTGCCCGGGCCAGCTTCCCCGGCGTTTCAGCACATTTACCGTAAGATCCTGCTGCTCACCCGGCTCCAGCTCCAGGCGCAGTGCGGCCGGAGAATTCTGCCCGGCGTAACGCCGCTCCCGGAACAGCACGCACACATTGCTACCGGCTTCGGCAGCCAGTTGCAGGCGCCGGACCTCCCGGGAGGCCAGTTTTCCGGGCCAGGCCATCACCAGCCCCGTTACCGGTGAGCGGAGGCAGTTTTCCAGTGTCCACAGAAAGTCGCCCTCATCCTCAGCATGGATCAGAACCACCTGGTCCAGATTTACGCCTTCCCGGGCAAGGGCTGGCGCATAGGGGGTGTGTGGCGGATTCAGCCAGAACACGGTTTTACCTTCTCCACACACCCGCTGCATGAGTGGCAGCAGCAAATGCAGCTCACCAATACCCGGTGCATCCAGAAGGCATTCGCTCAGGGCGCCCCGGGGCCAGCCCAGGCCGCCAAGCTGGTTATCCAGAACCTGATACCCGGTTGGTTCCGCAGGTTGTGTGGTCTGGACGTGACGGCGCCCCTGCCAGACACGGGCATCCTGCATCAGCGTGTTCAGAAGCTCGCTCATGATGAACATTCTCAATATACTGTTTAAATATACAGTATATTGAGAGTGGCGGGATTTCAAGGGAAGGGTTGATAAAACGAACGGCCAGACCCACGCTTATAGTACAGCCATCAGCCATGGAGGTTGAGATGAGTGACCTGAAAGAGCACAGCTGCGAAGCGTGCAGCCCGAACGCGCCCAAGGCTACCGGGGAAGAGAAGCAGCGCTTGCACAAAGACGTTCCGGACTGGGAAGTTCTGGACATTGATGGAGAAGAGCAGCTTCACAAGATCTTCAAACTCAAAAACTTTGTTAAGGCTCTGGAATTCACCAACAAGATCGGCGATCTCGCCGAAGCCGAGAATCATCACCCCGTGATTGTTCTGGAATACGGAAAAGTCGCGGTAAGCTGGTGGAGCCACGAAATCGGCGGCCTGCACAAAAACGACTTCATCCTGGCGGCACGAACCGATGCTGCCTTTAACGACCTGCAATAACCCGGGCCGTAAGCCGTATGATTGAAGGCCGTACCGACAGCCCACTGACCCTGAAACTGGGAAATGAAGAGCTGATCATTCGCCGCCGCTACGAAGTGATCAGCATCATCAACGACTTTTTCATCGCCATCTGGTTCCTCGTGGGCAGTATCCTGTTTCTGTTCCCCGAATATGAGAAGGCGGCTATCTGGCTGTTTATCGTTGGCAGTTTCCAGTTCCTGATTCGCCCGGCCATCCGTCTCATCAGTCACATCCACATACAGCGAATTCCCGCCAGTAACTGGGAGAGTTAGAAACCCTCGTCAACAGGGCTGCGAACACCGAATCCACCTTTGCGAACGACGTGTGTGTAGATTTCCGTTGTGCGCACATCCGAGTGGCCAAGGAGCTTTTGTATGGTGCGCAGATCATAGCCGGCCTCCAGCAGATGTGTGGCAAAGCTGTGGCGAAAGGTATGACTCCCGGCGAGCTTGTGGATGCCAGCCGCCTGAATAGCGCGACGAATATGCTTTTGAACGGTTCGATCCAGCAAGTGATGCCGCCTGCGAATACCTGAGCGAGGATCCCGTGACGGCTCTGGGGCGGGAAAGATATATTGCCAGCCGGGCTCCTGACTGGCGTTCGGATACTTGCGCGCCAGGCCGGCTGGAAGATAAACAGAGCCAAATCCCTTCAAGAGATCTGCCTGATGCTGGTGCAACGCGGAATCAATTTGCTGTTGCACCGGTGCGATAAGCCGATCCGGCAATAGCGTAATCCGATCTTTACTGCCTTTGCCGCTTCGAACAATCAGTTGCTGCATATCAAAATCAACATCTTTAACCCGCAAGCGCAGAGCTTCGTTGATGCGTAAGCCGGAGCCATAGAGCAGCATGGCAACGAGCTTGTATTCACCTTCCAGATTGCGGATTACAGACTTGGCTTCTTCCGCACTGAATACCGTTGGAAGCTTTACCGGTTTTCTTGCACGCTCAAAGTTCAGTTCGTCCAGAGGCTGGCCCAAAAACTCCCGATACAAAAATACTAAGGCGTTCAATGCGACTCGTTGGGTAGAGACGCTGACGTTCACCTGTAAAACCAGGTGCGACAGGAATGCTTCGACTTCCGGAGAGCCCATATCCTGAGGATGTTGCAGGCCATGGAAGCGAATAAAGCGTTTGATCCAGAACAGGTAAGTTTTCTCTGTTTTGTACGCCATGCCTCGCAGGCGCAAAAAACTCCGAACCTTGTCCAGAAACCGGGTTGGTTGCGCCGGTATCGGGGTAGGGATATCCATATCCAGTTATCCTGAAGTGCTGTTTTTATATGGCTATGTTGGCATTGACTGTTGTTTTGCATTTATCGCGGTAAGTAGCCAAGCCTCTTCAGAAGGTTGCTCATTTTCAAACAGCCGTCGCCAGGCCAGATAGCTCGGCAAATAGGCCGTCCCCACCCCATGAAAGCGAGCC
>NZ_JBSXNZ010000041.1:0-2188 GCF_056857895.1 Marinobacter sp. B-21 | reverse complement strand
CTCAACGGCGATCCGCATTATTTGTTTTCTTGCAGCAGGTTCCAAAACCAGAAAAATACTGTTTACATATACAGTACTGTCCGATAACCTCCGGAAAAACGGCAAGAAAACCTTTGCACCCTCACCAACCGCTATAACGCCAGCAATAAACGGCGCCCTGACAAGGGCGTCCGGTGGAGGCCCCCATCGGGCCGAAACGAATTTAATTGCCTTGTTAACAGCTCTCGAGATTAGGCACCAAACCTCTCTCGGAGCTGAATCGTACAGCCATCGGCGACGCGCCAAAATTGGTGTCCAACGTATGCAACGATAGCCAAATAAACGGCCATCACGGCGGCAGCTCCTAAAGGCACCTCTCCACTGATGACTTCCAACGTCGCGCCATAAAGCATCGGGGAAATACTAGAGAACAGCACGGCAATTTGGATGGCCAAGGTCTTGTGCCAGAGCTTCGCCACAATAAGCACCTTTTTAGGTGGCTTGGTGACTCCACGAATCAGGCACATGATCAGCAGAAAATAAATTTTCATGGTTTCAGCTCCTTATGTTCGGTATACCTCTGTGTCTCAGAGTATACGGAGCTGCGAAAATTGCACGCCTGCTGTTAACGCCAGCCATAAGCGGCGCCCTGACAAGGGCGTCCGGTGTAGGGCCGAAGGCCCGAAACAACCTTCATGGCCTTGTTATGTTTTTCTTTGTTCGTGGACTTTTCCTAAACGCTCCCAAATTCCATTATTGAGAGCCCGCATCGGTCGCAGTTAATCTTCAACTTCGAAAATCGCAGGACCTCGAATACAACCGCCGATAAAGTAAATTGTTTTGCATTCACTACACTGCAAACGGTGACTAACAGTGTAATTTCTCTCAGTTTCAAGCTCTTCAATCGTGTCTTTAATTTTACAGTCGCCTGCCAACTGAACTAGCAATCCGCTCTGGTGAAGTTCCGAAGCGATTTCCAAAGCCCCTGAAAAATCAAAACCTGAGGTCCGTGACTCTGGTAAGTAGTCTGAAAACTTAGCGCAAGACTGACAGGCCATTATTCCTCCTCGAATTGAACATAACGCCTGCATTTGCGGCTTGGGTGAATTGGCGGCTTTTGTGCGTTTCTTTGCACAAAAGGTGACAGTTTACCCAAGTCCGGCAAGATGCACTGGTTAGGTTGTAACTTCATAGTACTCTGCCGAATATTTTAGGCCACCAAAATATTTTAACTTTAGTTCTGCTAACCTCGCTGAATGATTTGACCACGCTGTAAGGTTAAATTTGTGCTCGATACTTTTTAGTAAATTGATCTCATTTGGCTCCATTTCTGATGAATACTGGTGAGTATCAAGAAATGGAATATGCTCTTTTGGCTGATATTCAATTTGTTCTAGCTCGAAGTAACCGCCACGACACCCCAAACTTAAGAATTCTTCGAAGTTTGCACCAACTATAATGTTTGATGTATCAGCACAGGGCAGAGTCATTACTATTGGTGAGTTTTCATTTACTTCACCATTCTCGGTTATGAAACCAAAGTGGACGCCATCACCTCCGGTTGTTGCAAACGTAACCGAGTTTTCAGGTGTGCACCAATACCCCATATTCTCAATATCTCTAAATAAGGTGAGGCCAACAGGATCAAAATAAGAATTCTCAGATTCGGGAAATTGAGATCTCTCTTTTCCAGTTAACTGCCACAGTTTTTCGAGACTTTCGATCATTCTATTTTCAACCTAACGCCAGCCATAAGCGGCGCCCTGACAAGGGCGTCCGGTGGAGGGCCATTGGCCCGGAACAACCTTAATGGCCTGGTTAGGTGTTCCCCAAAGTTTGCGGCTATTTTTTGTAGGCATAGTAGGTTTTTACTGCCTTTTTATCGCCATTTTCGACGGTTACTCGTAGCATTCCGTCGTCGATCGATATGTTTCCACAGGTACAACAGTGGCAACCGCCCTTTTCCAGCAGATCTTTACAAATGGGGCACTCTAAGTAATGGCCCGACCAGCCCTTTTCAGTTGGTCCCTGTGAACAAAACTCGACTCTAAAGTTGCTAGAAAGCTCATCTAGCCCGAATTATTCATAAAAAAAGGCGAACCTTGCTCAACCCATTGATATAATGGGAGTTACACCAATAACGCTTCGGAAGAAGCTAAACAAGGTTCGCCCATGTCCAATTCTATCCCAACTCAACTGCGCTTTCCTC
>NZ_JBSXNZ010000040.1:0-35535 GCF_056857895.1 Marinobacter sp. B-21 | reverse complement strand
AACGAACTGAGGTTTGAAGACGAAGCCGACCAGGAGCAGATCTACCTCCACGCCCAGAAAGACCTGGACTTGCTTACCGAGAACAACCGGACCGAGGTGATCCGGAACGATAGCCACCTCACCGTCGAGAACAACCGCTTCAGCCACACAAAAGCCAATGAACACTGCACTGTCGACGGAGAAAAGCGCGAATCCGTGGGCGGCGATTGCCCTCAGAACATCGGCGGCACCTTCCACCAGAAATCCGGCAAGGGCACCCTCAGCGAAGCCGGTACTGAAGTACACCACAAGGCCGGCGCCAAAGTGGTGCTGGACGCCGGAGCAGAGCTCACTATTTCGGCGGGTGGCAGTTTGCTCAAGCTGGATCCGAGTGGCGTGACGCTGGCGGGGCCGGGGGTGGGGATCAATTCTGGGGGGAGTCCGGGGGGTGGTACTGGCACTTTTCCTCAGAATACTCAGTTTCCGCAGATTCTGGAAAAAGACAAACCAGTAGCGGCGTCTGAAGTGAGGCTTGCGAATGTCAGCACTCGCCAAAATGGTTCTTCAGCCGACGCCCCTCTACAGGAGTTGCCTGGCAGCGAGCGAAAGCTGATTGTCGATGTTATCGGCGGCAAACTCGACAGGGACACCGTGGAGGCCTGGAAAGGGGTGTCAAAGGAGGACAACGAATGACTGATACTGTGGCGTTTTCAGATGAGTGTAAAGAGCGCTCCGTGTGTCGCAAAGCCGAATACGATGAAACCAACCCGCACGATCTCGTCCTCACGATTCCAAAGCGTAAGGGAGGCCAAATCGCCATTCCGCTCATCAAGAACGCGCGGTCGAATGTCGAGCGGGAAGATCATCAGGAGAACACTCTGCTACGTGTGAAGCCTCTTGCAGAGGTCGAGAGCACGCTACCCGTTACTGTCGGTTATGGTGCGCCCGTCAATCAGGGAAAGGCAGTTGCGATGCTTCGGCCCGGTTTCCTTTATGTTTTTTGTCGCGATAGGTTATGGCGTGAGCTGCAGATCGGTCCGGATTCCAGACTAAGTGATGTTGACCTGGCCAACGCTCGGGAATCGATCAACGATCTAAACAGCAGTTTAAGGATAGAGCGCCCCGCAGAGGGCGAGTGGTTGGATGATGTACTACTACCGGTATTTCTGGAGAGTCAGGCGGTTTTGCACGATTTCCGAATGGCTTACAGCGAAGTTCAGTGGGACTGGAGTTACATCCAGGCGTTGGAAGAAGATGAGCGCACACGGACTGCCCGTACAACTGGTGTAGGGCACGCATGGGCCGTTACCACGGTGGACTCGCTGAGCTTTAGGACCGGATTCCCGGCTTCTCGAATTGAGGATGTGCCCGAATTGCGAGCTCGGGATCTTGGCGTTGAGCTGATGCTGGAGAACCCCCGGGATTTCTTGCCAACCTTTGAACAACCCTCAGATTCAGAGCTCTGTTCAAAACTCGCTAAACGGCTGAAAGACAACCAGGAAGAGGGTGACGAGTCAGTTGGACTGGGTATCCAATGCGATCCTGGGAACGACATGCTGGCCGACTTGCGAGGCCAGAGAGGCCTGGCCTGTGTGGCGCTGCCGGATCCACTGTTCAGATTGCGTCACAGCCTCGCCCAGTTGCAGTTGGCATTGCATTATCTGGATGCGGTGGATGTGTCGATTCAGAAAAACCCTATGGCTCACTCAGCCATGCTGATTAGGCAAGCCGTGTTTGATCCTTTGCCAAATGGAAGTCCCAGTGCCCTGGCCAATTACGCAAAAGCTATAGACCGGGAGAAGTTGGATAATGTGTTGCACACTGCGGAAAAAAATCATGCTATCCGCATAATTGAAAGACACGTTGACGGGCTTCTGGACATGATAAAAGGAAGAAAGCTCGACCCGGTCTTCGACGACTACCGTGAATGCAGGGATGTTGCGATCTGTGAAGCTTACTTGCTGATTGCTGACAAGCTGAACATCCTGCAGCAGATTCCGGGGGTCCTTAAAGCACAGGGTGTGGCAAGCCGCAATCACGTGTTCACCGGTTTACGGCAATGGATAGTTGCTGGCGATTTCCTGGAAAAGTGGGCTCCGGCAGCAGACGAATCAACGAAAGAGCATGAGAGCGATTCTTCTGCAATATCCCCATTTGAGCGCTTGCGACAACTTGCCCAGCAGCAGGCTGAGATTGATGAAGCGTTGTTAAATCGACTGAATGTTCAGTCTTTGGTGCACCTTGAGAAGCAGGTCAGAGAAAACGATGCAGGCAATAGCAGTGCGATCAAGGGGGTTGCTAACGCAGGCAAGGTAGGAGGCATGATTTCTGGTGCCCTTAACGAATGGAGCACTTCGATACTGACAGTATGCAAACGCCTTGTCGAAGAAGACGTGATTCAGTCCCTCGAAATACAGCGGATTATGCAGAGAGTCAGTTCGAATCTTGTGCTGGCTGACCCGACGCTCAGGGGCATCGATGTGATGGGGCGGACCGGGGCTATGGAGCAACGAATTATCGTGGGAGTATCTGGTCATGGTCTCAAACGTGGCCTTACGGATTTCGACCGAACGGAGGGCTTGCTTACACGGAGCAAGGATTACCTGTACGCGGATCTGTTAGATGAGACAGGCAACCGGATGGCTTCGACCAGTCCCGGGCGTGCCGCAGAAGCATTGGATGAGGCCATTAAAAAGGTCGCCGGCTCGGCCTTTGTTTTTTCTGCTCCAGCGGGGCACCCTGAAGCCCATAAACTGAGTTTGCTTAAGGTGGATTATGCCAAGCAGGTTGGGCAGGTAGTGGATGGTCCGGCGGTGTCTCATGGGTTGGTGGTATTGGCTGCTTTTAATGTTTTTTTGGAAGCTCAGTCACTTCGAAAAGCAGTAAAATCTGATCAGGGAAATGTACCTCTAGCAGTTACGAAGCTCTTGGCTGGTGCGGGGAGTGAGCTACTTGCTGCATCACTCAAACTCAGCGAAGTGTTGGGCAGATCCTCCGCTGCGACTGGGGCTACTGCAAGAGTACATCAGATCGCGGTCCGACCTCTGTTTGATATGAAAAACTGGACATTTATTGGGAGCTTGCTGAAACGTAGTGGAGCCTCTACGCTGGTCCGTGTCGCGGGCCTGGCAACATTCGTCGCTGGCGGGGTCGGAGCTGGCCTGAGCTATTGGGACATGCGAATCAGCATGACCAATAAGGACTTCGATACCGCGACAGGGCATGCAATCGCCATGACCGGAAGCTTGGTTGTTTTGTCGTCTCCCCTTATGCATGGCTTGCTGGCAATACCAGGTTGGGGCTGGGCTATTTTTGGTTTAGTGATGACGGTTGGTGGCGGGCTGTATGCGGGGGCTGCCACCGATGATGCCTTTGAAAAACTGCTCAAACGTGGCCCTTGGGGCACTTACCCTGATGGAGCGTTGCCGGGGCGGGATGATCAAGCCTACTACAGCCAGTTGCTGGCCCTTTTGTCGCCTGTTCAGGTGACGGCCCAGCGGTATGAGGAGGTGGAGCAAGACCCTGCGCTCGCCCACCCTGACTATCCGCCGAAAGCGGATGATTACGTGATTACGCTCCAGTTCCCGCTCGTTAGTCGCTTGAGGATATACCGAAAGGGTGGTGGCGGCCTAACTGACAGCCCATTCCGTTTGGTAGTCCAGGAGGTAGCCTACCAGTCCTCGACAGCTACAGCTGTCGCTCCCGGCTCGACAGATTCGGTAAGTGATACCCAGATGCTTAAGGTCACACCGCTGACCAAGGTCACCGCCCGGCAGTCCCTGCCCAACCAGTCAGCGGTTCGATTCCTTGTGCGGCGTGAAATCCAGGACAGCAGTTATCAGGGTTTGTTTTACGAGGAGACTGTAACGACTCAGGTCCGAGTTGGGCTTCAGGCCACCCTGGATACCGAACTGGGACCGCTGGTGTTCCCCGCCCCGGTGCTCGAAGACTACGAGCCGTTCGATGTTACACAGCATAGTCAACCACCTTCCAAAGTTCGGTCGGTCCTGAACCCCTATTCCCAGCCTCAATCCCCTTACTGGTACTTCACCGAGGTCAGCACATGAACAGCGAACACGAACAATCCGTGTTCATGGACACAGCCTTCCGGGCATCGGCCATTGGCCCCTTGCCCGAGGCCCCGACTAAACGCACCCGCATTGGCGAAGAGTTGCAGCCTTTTGGCAGCTATGCGGGGGCCGTTCCTTACCTTGGCACGATTCAGGATGTTGAGGCACTTCAGGACTGCGAAAAGAGCGATCCGGAATTCCGGGATGAGGATTGGTGGTGGGATCATCAGCGGATACGGTTTTTGAACGGGAAGCTGGGGCTTAAGTTCTTGATCTTAATCATACCTCTTACTTGGATAATTTTTCTGTGGCTGAGCGGAGTGGGAATGGTTTGCTGGGGGGTTGTAGAGTTCCTCGAACAACCTAACCTGTCTGATGCCATTGCTATCATCGCGATTGCAACAGCCTTTCTTCTGACATTAAGTTGGTTTGCATTTGCGATCTGGGTGACCCCCGTCACCACCAACTGGATCATGAGCACCGGCCTAGGCTTCCTTCTCAAACCATTCGAAAAGACACTCAACAAACGGTTAAACGAGACAATGGAGGACGGCTGCAGTGAATTCAACCGAGTCACCGGCCAGGTCCGGATTGCTTTGGGACGAAAACGCTTTTTCGAAGTTCCCTTTGTGGAATTCGATGCCTATGTGGACCGGGTTATCCAGGAAAGTGGCGTCTTTTACCGGTTAATGTTGGTGCACCGCTATACCCAGAAAACCTTCAACAAAACGGCCTTTAGCACCATTGAGTCAAACAAGAATGAAGTACTGGCTACCTGGGATATGCTGCAGCGTTACATGGATGTGAGTCAGCCGCTACCTGATACCCCTCGCCTCGAACCTTTCCGTCACCTGGACCCGGTAACGGCAGAACACGACAGGAGGACAGGACGCAATCCCCGGTACTGGCGAGACCTTGACCTGGAATCCTGGAAGGACGGTGAGGGCTGGGCAGAAGTTTATAGACATCAGAATGAATACCCCTGGGGAACCCGATTCTGCAAGCTTACTCCGCAACTGGGCAAGATATCGATGGAGGAATATCGGAAACAACGCCCGGCTGGCGCATCACCAATTTAAGGCCTGATCGAAGAAGCAAGTCTCAATTGTTGCAACACGCAACAACCGTGGTAACCTGTAACAGGCCAGATCAGGGTCATGGATCAGGGGGCACACAGATCAGGGGTCAGGTCTTGCTCTTTGATCTTGAGAGAAAGGAACTCTCCCAACTCGTAACCGACAGGGAGCCAAGGAATGGCCAGACCACTACGCCTGGAATTTGAAGGCGCGCTCTACCACGTCACCTCCCGAGGCAATCGACAGGAAGCCATCAACGAGACACCCGATGACCGGGAAAGTTACCTCGATATTCTGGGGAGCACCTGCGAAAGGTATAACTGGCTTTGCCATGCCTATTGTCTGATGGGGAACCACTACCACCTCTTGATCGAAACCCCTGAGGCGAACCTTTCCAAAGGCATGCGCCAGCTCAACGGCCTGTACACTCAGTATTTCAACAGGGCCCATGGTCGGGTGGGGCACGTTTTTCAGGGGCGATACAAGGCCATTTTGGTTGAGAAGGAAACCTATTTGCGGGAACTTGCCCGTTACATTGTTCTGAACCCCGTCAGGGCCGAAATGGTTTCATTCCCACCTGAGTGGCCGTGGAGCAGTTACCGGGCCACTGCCGGTGAGGTTCCTCCGTTGGACCACCTGACTACAGATTGGTTGCTTTCGGTATTCGGAACAACCAGAAGTCAGGCACAGCAGGCTTACGTCGACTTCGTCAGTAATGCCTGTCCCAAAAGTTCACCCTGGGATGACCTTAAAGGGCAGATTTACCTGGGAAGTAACCACCAGTTTCGTGAACGCATGCTGGAACACCTTGACGAGCCGGACCGTTTGAGCGAAGTCCCCGCAGCTCAGCGCCGCCCTGAGCCGTTGTCCCTGGAAGCATATTTTTGCAAAACTGAAGATCGTAATGCCGCTATCGCGAAAGCCTATGCCAGCGGTGGGTATACGCTGAAGGAAATTGGAGATTACTTAGGGCTGAGTTATTCGCGCATTGGTCGGATAGTAAAAGAGCGCAAAGGCAAGACCTGACCCCATGTCCACTAGACCTGACCCCATGTCCAGACCTGGTCGAAGAAGCAAGTCTCAGGTGTTGCAACTCGCAACACCCGTGGTAACCTGTAACAAGCACCAAGTCATACCTCAGGAGGCCATCATGACAACCGCTGTCCGTCTCGACGACACCCTGGTCCGCCACGCCGCAGCCGAGGGCGCGGTTCATCGGCGTTCAACGCCCAAGCAGATTGAGTACTGGGCCGAGATAGGGCGCGCCGTTGCCGGTGAGGTGAGTGCCGAGGATCTGATTGCCATCATCCAGGGTATTCGCCAGGTGAGGGTTGAGCCGGTGGTGGCTGAGTCGGTTTCCAGTGATGACCTTTGGGCGGAGGTGGATCAGGCCCGTGAAAGTGGCGAATTGAGTCGGTCCATTGCCCGGGGGCGCACGGTATATCAGGCCTCTGGCGACAAGCCCGGGTATCTGGAGGCCATTTATCCGGATGGCTCCCGGGAAGTCGGGCAGTTTCGCAACGGGCGTTTTGAGGCACTGAGTGACCGTGACAACGCGGCCTGAGCTCTGGCTGCTGGTTGGCGGTAACGGTGCCGGCAAGACAACCTTCTATGAGCGTTTTCTGGCCCGCCGGAAGATCCCTTTGGTGAATGCCGATAACATTGCCCGCAGCGTTTGGCCGGATGCGCCCGAGAAACACAGTTATGAGGCGGCGCTGATCGCAGAACGGGAACGGTTTCGACTGCTTGAGGAACGTCAGGGTTTCTGCTTCGAGACCGTCTTCTCCCATCCGTCGAAGGTGGACTTCGTGGGCGCTGCCAAAGCGGCGGGGTTTCGCATTCGGCTGTTCTATTTCCACCTGGAACTGGCATCATTGAATAAGGCCCGGGTGGCCTCCCGCGTAAAATCCGGAGGGCACAATGTACCGGAGACCAAGATAGAGGCGCGAATTCCAAGAGCCCTGGCGAATCTTCGCCAATGCATAGGCTTGGCGGATGAACTGCACCTGGTCGATAACACCAGCCTTGATCAACCCTACTTGCGCGTCGCGGTCTGGCAGGCGGGGCAGTGGCGTTCTTGTCAGGAAGTCTTGCCTCAGTGGGCAAAGGATCTGATCGATACCTGATTGACCACTAGGGCCAAGTGTCCGGCACCACGAATAACCGGTCGGTTTCCTGCCAGAGTCCGGTGGTTGAATCTTTCTCGAGGTTGGCGAACAACAGAGGCATGGCGTGGCGCTCGATTATGTTCAGCGCAGCCAATACATCTTCCGTTTCGGGCGCCTTACTCTGGCGCCAGCGCCCAATCCAGTGGGGTTTGTTCAGTACCACCCAACCGGGAATGTTCGATGACGTCACCTGCGAAAGATAGCACCATTGCCCGTGCAGGTGATTGGCGGGTACATAGTCGGGAGCGATAGCTTCTTGTGCGGTAGGATAAAACAGGTATCCCGGCATAAAAATTCTGGGCGTCACCGGCCTCGTAATCCCGACCTCATCCAGTAAGGTTCGGGCCTCCGGCAACTGGGTCCGCTGGCTTTGCTGGTGCAGCATCCGGTCGGTTTTCAGGTCAAGTCGGTCCCTGGCGTTAGGGCCGTACCACAGGGTCTTCCCATTCGGCTCGGGCACACCCAGGTAATACTTGATGGCAATTTCGTGGTGCTCTATCCGGTCATCGGTCCGATTGTGCACCACAAAATCCAGCTCGCCAATGGTTCGCCCGTTCGACTGTATCTGCCGGTTCTGCAGAATAATGTCCCAGCCAAGCAGGTCTTCCAGCAATACCCGGTAAAGTCGCTCGAAATAAAAGCCCAGTCGCTTCAGGGGCGCTTCTCTCAGTAGCGCCGGAGCCGCACCGGGGTTGCTGTCCCATGCCCAGAATGTGCTGTCCAAAGCTCCGGAGAGGTATCGGGCTGGCTCAAAGGTCAGTGGCGAGTGTAACAGCTGAGGCGCCCGGCACAGCCAAGCGAGATGTCGGATTGCCGGTGTATTCAGCTCCGAGAGGTGGTTGTCCGCTGTTTTTGCATCCATGGGGCCAGAATACCGTAAAATGTCCCCATAGTAAGATGATGAATTTGCGATTAATCCTGTTCCGAAGGAGGCGCCATGCAATATCTGCACACCATGATCCGGGTGAGTAACCTGGACGAGACTCTTCATTTCTTCTGCGATCTGCTGGGGATGGTTGAAATCAATCGGAAAAGCAGCGATAAGGGCCGATTTACCCTAGTGTTCCTGGCAGCTCCTGAAGACGAGGCCCGTGCCCTTGAGGACAAGGCGCCAATGATCGAGCTCACCTACAACTGGGATCCGGAGGAGTACACCGGCGGGCGGAACTTCGGTCACCTCGCTTATCGTGTTGATAACATTTACGCACTTTGCGAGCACCTGAAGGCCAATGGCGTCACTATTAACCGGCCGCCGCGGGATGGTTACATGGCCTTTATCCGCACGCCGGACAACATTTCTATCGAATTGCTGCAAAAAGGTGAGGCGTTGCCGCCGAAAGAGCCCTGGGCCAGCATGGAAAACACCGGTATCTGGTAAAGGGTGAG
Source organism: Marinobacter sp. B-21 (assembly GCF_056857895.1). Lineage (NCBI taxonomy): Bacteria > Pseudomonadati > Pseudomonadota > Gammaproteobacteria > Pseudomonadales > Marinobacteraceae > Marinobacter > Marinobacter sp. B-21. Next base: position 26,856 of record NZ_JBSXNZ010000040.1, on the reverse strand, counting down.
ATCCTGGTACGGGCCGCCAACCGCCCGAAAGTGTTATGATAGCACTCCGCAAAACAGCTTTTGCATCAGGATGATGCATACAGAACAGGGAGGTGTTTGATGGAAGATTGGCAAGGGTGCCTGGATCCCCAGTGCCAGACGGCATTATTGCGAGCCCGGGACAGCGTTGAACGCCGTGGTGGCTCAGTGATTACGATTGAAGATTACCTGCTCGCCCTTCTGGATTCGGGCCCGGCAATAACCCGCTTTCTGCGGGGCTGTGGGGTGGATATGGACGAACTCACCCGCACCATTCAGTGTGAGCAACCCATCGTGACCGAAGTCGGTGGCGAGGGCCTGTTATCTTCCCAACTCATGTACTGGTTTGCAGCGGCCAGGGAGGCCCGCGAGTCACCCTGGCTGGGGTGGGCGCAGTTGCTGGAAGCCCTGGTTCGCCACGCCGAGCGGCTGCAGGAAAAGGCTTATGTGGCAGTCCTTGAGCTGGTCGCCCGCTGGCCAGACCAGACTGAGGATCGGGACCCTCCACCCATTGATGAACTCCAGAGAGCGCCAGTGGTGGTTACGGATTCCGCGTGGATTGAGCTTGCTGAAGATGTGGCGGTCAGTCTGGAAGCCTCGCCCTCAGCTATAGTTTGGGTGCGTGGCGAGCGTGGTTCCGGCAAAACTGCCTGGCTGCAGGTGCTTCTGTCAGCGCTGGAACAGGATTATGTCGAGCTGGACCTGAGGCGCGAAGCGGAGATCATGGCCAGTGATTTGCCGGTCCTTCCGGAGCGAGGAGGCATTGGGCATTCTCCGGGCGATCACTCTCGCTGGCCGGTTCTCGTGCTCGACAACATTTCTCCCTCCGATCTGGTTGCTCTGATGAATCTGCCCGATGGTCTGGCGTCAGCGCTGGTGCTGCAATGGGAGGGGCCAATACTCCTGTTGGGGCCTGACGAGCCGGGCGGTAGCAACGCAGCAGCACCACTGCAACACCGCCTGGGTCGAACTCTGGACACCTATGATATGCCGGTTTCAAGCACGGTTCAGCGCCAGGCGATTCTGATCGCCCATCAGGCGGCCATCGAGAAACAGTGGAACGTGCAGGTTCCGGGGGCGGTGATCCGTTTTGTCTCTTCCAGGCGCAGCCGGTGTGTCAGCACCCCGGGTGGAATGCTGCAGTGGCTGGAGCGGGCCGCCGCCCGGCTGAGTCTATTTGCCCGTAGGGGGCCGACAGATGCATTGGCTCTCGCGGGGCAGGCAGACACCCTGCGGCGTCAGTCTCTGGTGGCGCTGGCGCGGAAAGAACCGGTCGAAGAGATTGAGACCTCGCTGGGCGAAATCCAGCTCCAGCGTGCGGCTGCCGAGGTGGTCTGGCATGAGCGCAAGGCGGCGGGAACGGTGCGTCAGCTCAGCATCGAGGATTTGCGGCAGGAACTGGAGCGCTGGGTTGCAGCGCGGCGCGGGCCGGTTCACTATGTGCTGCATTGTGAGCAGCAGGATGGAGATTCAGCGGGTGCAGGACCTGGAAATTTATATTCGTGATCTGGAAGCGGGTGCGGTTTCGGGATGGCTCGAGAGCCACGTCGACGAATTGAAACTGGACGACAGTGAGGTTACAGGCGTGGTCAAGGGTTTGGCCCGTTATGAAGGCGAGTCGCTTCGGATAGCCCTGTATCCGGGGGCTTTTGGAAAGCGCTTTACGTCACTGGTCATTGAGGGTGAGCGTCTGCCCTGGAGCAGCGATCTGGACTGCGCCCGCAGTGCCTGGCGGGCCATGGATACCGAGATTCGTTGCAGCCCGGGAGACTGGAAAGAAGGCGAGCCGGTTGAGGAAGAAAAGTGGTGGCGCCTGGATCACCGGGGTGAACAACAGGTCGCCTGGAACTGAAAGAGGCAGCCCGCGGGCTGCCTCTTTGTTTTCAGTGGACCGTGATTCAGTCACTCAGGATGGAAACGTTGTCGGCTTGCAGCCCCTTGTCGGCTTCCACAACATTAAAGCGAACCAGTTGTCCCTGGCGGAGAACCCGGCGGCCGCGACCACGGATAGCACGGAAGTGAACGAAAACCTCATCGCCACTGTCACGCACGATAAAGCCAAAGCCTTTCTTGACGTTAAACCACTTGACGGTACCTTCCTCATCACCCTCAGGGCTGTTCTCGTCGTAGCTGTCGTCTTCGTCCTCATCGTAGTTCTGGCTCGGTGCGCGGTTGTCGGGCTGGGAAGTGCTGCGCTGGCTGGCCGGTTGTTTGGCTGAGAGCGCAATGGCCAGGAAGCCCGCAACGCCGAAAAGAACGAGGGCAATAACGTAAGCAGCGATGCCACGGGTGCTTCCCAGTGCTTCAACAAATTCGCCAACGGCAATAAGACGAAGTGGCTCGGGGGTGAACGACAGCAACAGGGCAAGTACCAAGGGTGCGGGAATGGCGATCAGGAGAGCAACAAGGATCGCTTTGGATGGATTACGCATTGAGTGAAATTTCTCCATTCGTGTAACGCTAACGATAAAAACCGGATATCGGGTAAAATCGGGCATCCGGCCGGTGAAAACCGTCAGTTCCCCGGAAAACGGGAGCGCTGGCGGGCAAAGGCGGCATGATACCAGATTATCCCGAGCGCTGACCAAGCAACGGGGTAAGCAGTGTCATCTATCATATTCTTCAGAGATCCACCCAGGGGAGTGCCAATACCCAATGAGCCAGAACGATCTGGAAACCCGACTGGACGAGCTGGAAACACGGCTGGCGTTTCAGGATGACGTTATCAACACTCTGAGCGAGCAGGTGGCGAAGCAGGAAATGGACATTCGGGAGTTGTGGGAGGCTAAGCGCTTGTTGCACAAACAGCTGAAGGATGTATCCCCGTCCGATATCAAATCGGAACAGGACGAAACCCCTCCGCCTCACTACTGAAAATGGGGTCAGATGAAAATTTCATCTGACCCCATTTTCATCTGACCCCAGGTTCACGCTTTACGCCAGAAGCTCGATCAGAATCTGCTCGTAAATCTCCGATAGCGTGTCCAGATCCTCGGCCTTCACACACTCATCCACTTTATGAATGGTGGCGTTGATGGGGCCAAGTTCGACCACCTGTGCGCCGGTCGGTGCAATGAACCGGCCATCTGACGTACCGCCTGAGGTCGAAAGCTCGGTTTCCCGTCCGGTAACCGAACGAATGGCATCCTGGCTGGCGGACACCAGTGCGCCCTTGTCGGTCAGGAAGGGCCGCCCGCTCAGGTGCCACTGCAGGTCGTACTTCAGGTTGTGGCGGTCCAGAATCGCGACTACCCGTTCCTCCAGGCTTTCTGCTGTATTTTCGGTGCAGTAGCGGAAGTTGAAGTGCACCAGGCACTCTCCGGGAATGATGTTACTGCCGGTGCCGGCTTCCACTTTGGTGATCTGGAAGGTGGTCGGCGGGAAGTAATCGTTGCCGTTATCCCAGAACTCGTTCGCCAGTGCATCCAGCGCCGGGGCGACCGAATGGACCGGGTTCTCGGCCCTATGCGGATAAGCCACGTGGCCCTGCACGCCTCGAACCGTCAGGTAACCATGGAGGGAGCCCCGGCGCCCGTTCTTGATCACGTCGCCCACCTCATGGGTGCTGGACGGTTCGCCAATCAGGCACCAGTCGATTTTCTCTTTCCTGGTTTCAAGGGTTTCCACCACTTTCACGGTGCCGTGCTGGGCGGGGCCTTCTTCGTCACTGGTGATCAGCAGGGCAATCGAGCCCCGATGATCCGGGTAGTTCGCTACAAACCGCTCACAAGCAGTGATGAACGCAGCGAGGCTGCCTTTCATATCGGCAGCGCCCCGGCCGTACAGGTAACCGTCCTTGATGACCGGATTAAAGGGCGGGTGAGCCCAGTTCTTCTCCGGCCCGGGTGGCACCACGTCGGTATGCCCGGCAAAGGCGAGCACCGGGCCTTCGGAGCCCTTGCGGGCCCAGAGGTTATCGGTATCGCCAAAACGCAGGTTTTCTCCGGCAAAGCCCAGAGGCACCAGGCGAGACATCATCAGTTCCTGGCAGCCGGCATCGTCCGGGGTGACGGATCGCCGGCTGATCAGATCGATGGCAAGATCGAGTGTCGGAGAATCAGTTGTTCGCATGCAGCTCTTCATTCAGCTCGATGGCGGACTTGTTGGTTTTGCACTCCACCGCGCCAGTCTGGCTGTTACGACGGAACAGCAGGTCGGTCTGGTTGGCCAGATCCCGGGCCTTGATCACTTCCACCAGCTCGTTGTTGTCGTCCAGAAGGGCAACCTTCGTGCCCGCAGTGATGTACAGCCCGGCTTCAACCTTGCAACGGTCGCCCAGCGGGATACCAATGCCGGCGTTGGCACCGATCAGGCAGTTCTCGCCAACGGCAATGATGATGTTACCACCGCCCGAGAGAGTGCCCATGGTGGAGCAGCCGCCGCCCAGGTCCGAGCCCTTGCCAACCATAACGCCGGCGGAAATGCGGCCTTCAATCATGCTGGTGCCTTCGGTACCGGCATTGAAGTTGATGAAGCCTTCATGCATGACCGTGGTGCCTTCACCCACATAGGCGCCCAGACGGACACGGGCGGTATCGGCGATACGCACGCCTTTGGGCACCACGTAGTCGGTCATTTGCGGGAACTTGTCTACCGATTTCACCTCCAGGGTACGGCCTTCCAGGCGAGCCTGTAGCTGGCGCTCTGACAGCTCGTTCAGATCGATAGCGCCTTCGTTGGTCCAGGCCAGGTTCGGCAGCAGACCGAAAATGCCGTCCAGCTTTACACCGTGCGGTTTTGCCAGGCGATGGGAGATCAGGTGCAGCTTCAGGTAAACCTCGGGCGTGCTTGAGGCAGTGGTATCGGTTTCCAGGATTGTGATCGCCACCGGGCGCTTGCTGTTGGCGGCTTTTTCCGCCAGGGTTGCCTGGTCGGTCTCGCCAACCTGGCGCAGGGCGTTGGCAAGCTGGCTGAGGTGTTCGGTAGTGGCGCTGATCACCTGGTTGCCACCCTTGTAGTCCATTGCATTGCGAATGACTTCCATGAGGGTGTCGTCAGGTGTCATGACCGGCTGCTGGTAGAAGACTTCCAGCCATTCGCCCTGGTTGTTCTGGGTGCCGATACCGATACCGAATGCAAAACTCATCAGGTGGTTGCTCCTGTTCTGAATATGGGGTCAGAAGAAAGCGTTCTTCTGACCCCGGAGTTAAATTTTGACGTTGGGTTGGACCTGGAATTCAGGCTAGCCATGAAGCCCATTCGTCTGCATTAAAGCCCGCGGACACATTCCCGCCCCGTTCGACGACGGGGCGCTTAATGATGGAAGGATTCTCCAGCATGATCTCGTGGGCGCTCTGGGCGCTAATGGTATCACGAACCTCCTCGGAGAGTTTGCGCCAGGTGGTTCCGCGACGGTTCAGCAGGGTCTCCCAGCCAACGGCCTGTTCCCAGCGGGATAGCATCTCGCCGTCCAGTCCGTCCTTTTTGAAATCGTGGAATTCGTAGTCAACGCCATTCTCATCCAGCCATTTGCGGGCTTTCTTGACGGTGTCGCAGTTTTTTATGCCATAAAGCTTCATGTCTTATTCGCCTTAACAAATTCAGCAATCCGGCGCGCTGCTTCCACGCATTCTTCCAGGGGCGCCACCAGGGCCATCCGCACCCGGTTTTCGCCCGGATTATGGCCATCTGCGGTCCGGGACAGGTATCGGCCCGGAAGCACGTGTACATTCTGCTGTGCTGAAAGCTCCCGGGCGAAGGTTTCATCATCCATCGGAGTGACCGGCCATAGATAGAAACCGGCATCCGGGAAATCCACGTCCATCACTTCACGCAGGATGGGGACAACCGCTTCGAACTTGGCGCGATAGGCCGCGCGGTTTTCCCGCACATGGTCTTCGTCGTTCCAGGCGGCAATGCTGGCCAGTTGGTTGTGGGCCGGCATCGCGCAACCATGATAGGTTCGGTACTTCAGGTAGCCTTCGAGAATCCGGGCGTCACCGGCAACAAATCCGGACCGCAGCCCCGGCAGGTTGCTGCGCTTGGACAGGCTGTGGAATACCACGCATCGGGCGTAATCATCGCGGCCAATGGCGGCGCAGGTCTGCAACAGGCCTTCGGGTGGATTGGCTTCGTCCGGGTAGAGCTCGGAGTAGCACTCGTCTGAGGCAACGATGAAATCATACTTGTCGGCAAGCGCAATCACGTTTGCCAGTGTTTCTCTGGGAATGACCGCACCGCTCGGATTGCCCGGCGAGCAAAGGAACAGCACCTGGCAGTCCTGCCAGACAGGCTCTGGCACCGAATCAAAATCCGGAATAAAGCCGTTGGAACCGTCGCAGGGCAGGTACACGGGCGTGGCGCCCGCCAGGAAGGCAGCTCCTTCGTACACCTGGTAAAACGGATTCGGGCTTATCACGGTGGCCGGTTTGCTGGCGTCTACCACGGCCTGAACCAGGGAGAAGATGGCCTCCCGGGTTCCATTCACCGGCACGATATGGCGGGCCGGGCTCAGGCTGCCGGGTGCCAGATTGAATCGGCGGGTTGCCCACCGGCTGATGGCTTCACGGAGTTCGTCGGTTCCCCGGGTGGTCGGGTAATTGGCAAGCTTGTCGAGATTGTTCGCAATGATCTGCTTAACGAAGTCTGGCGACGGATGTTTGGGTTCACCAATACCGAGTGAAATCGGCCGGAGGTGGTCGGGCACGGTGATGCCGGCCTTGAGTCTGGCCAGTTTTTCAAACGGGTAGGGGTGGAGTCTGTCCAGGTTCGGATTCATTGAATGTCGTCCAGCATTTTACAGAGGTCTTGCTGCAGGGCCTGGCACATGGCCGGGTCCCGGATAGGTTCGCCCTGCTCGTCGGTGACGAAGAATACGTCTTCAACCCGCTCACCCAGGGTGGCAATCTTGGCATTGCTAAGGCGAACGCGGTGCTCCAGCAATACCTGGCCGATCCGTGCCAGAAGGCCGGGGCGGTCCGGAGTGATCACCTCCATCACCGTGCGCTGATTGATGGTGTCGTTGGAAAACGTCACTTCCGTCGGGAAAGCGAAATGTTTCAGTTGCCGTGGTGTTCGCCGGTGGATGATGTCCGGGTAGTCGTCTGGGTCGTCCAGCTCCTCAATCAGCCGCTTGCGTGTGCGCTCCTTGCGGGCAGGGTCAATGCCCAGTGGCTGGCTTTTCTCGTCCAGCACTACGTAGGAGCTGATGGAGTAGGGCCCTTCGCTGGAGCTGATCCGGGCATCTACGATGTTCAGATTGAGTTGCTCCAGCACCGCCGTGGTCGCGGCAAACAGGGCCACCCGGTCCTTCATGTAAATGATGATCTGGGAATAACCGTCGGTGGGGCCGCCCCGGGTGTCGCGAATCAGTACCAACGGGTCCGGGTTGTCGCCATGGCGGATGATGGCGGCCGTTTGCCAGGCGATATCCACAGTGGAATCCTGGAGGAAGTAGTCCTCGTCCACGGTGTCCCAGATGGCATCAATCTGCTCGTCGGTCATGTTCTGGGCGTGCAGGATCTCCCGGGCCTCGGACTGGGTGGCGCGCACCCACTCCTGCCGGTCGATGGGCGTTTCAGTGCCCCGCCGCAATGCCCGCTTGGCTTCGATGTAGAGCTGGCGCAGGAGGGAAGCGCGCCAGGTATTCCAGAGCTTGGGGTTAGTGGCGCTGATGTCGCACACGGTCAGGATGTACAGGTAGTCCAGATGTGCCTGGCTTGGCACTGCCCTGGCAAAACCGTGGATAATGTCCGGGTCCGAGATGTCCTTGCGCTGAGCGGTCATGGACATCAACAGATGGTTTTCTACCAGCCAGGAAATCAACTGGGTATCCCGCTCGCTGAGGTGATGCCGTTTGCAGAAGGCCTCGGCATCCATGGCGCCCAGTTCTGAGTGGTCGCCGCCACGGCCCTTGGCCACATCATGGTAGATGCCGGCAATGTAGAGGGTTTCCAGTTTTGGCAGCCGGTGAATCAGGCGGGAGGCGAGGGGGTACTCTGTCTGTGCTTCTGTACCGTTGAGTCGGACCATGTTCCGGATCACCCGCATGGTGTGGGCATCCACCGTGTAAATGTGGAACAGGTCGTGCTGCATCTGGCCGATGATCTGGCCGAACTCAGGCAGATACCGGCCAAGCACGCTGTACTTCTTCATGGCGGACAGGGTCTGGTCCAGCGCGTGGGGGGTTCTCAACAACTCCATGAACAGCGTGGTTACCGCCAAGTCTGAACGGAAGGCGTCATCAATCAGGTGCCGGTGTGCTCGCAGGGAACGAATCGTGGTGGCCCGGATACCCTTGATTTCGGGATGCTGCGCCATCAGCACGAAGATTTCCATGATGGCGTAAGGCGCGTAGGCAAAGACCTGATTGTTGACGGCTTCTATATAGTAGTTGCGAATCTGGAAGCGTTTGTTGATCGGCTGGATCGCATCCTCCGAAGCGCTGCCGAGGATCGCCTCGTCGTAATACTGCAGGATCACATCGGCCAGCTCGGCGAGGGCGAGAACGGTCCGGTAGTAGGACTGCATCATCAGCTCTACACCGAGGCGTTTGCCTTCATCCTTGTAGCCAAGCATCTGGGCCAGGGCCCGCTGGTGATCAAACAGGAGTCGGTTCTCGTTTCTGTCTGCCAGAAGCTGAAGGCCGTAACGCAGCTGCCACAGGAAGGTCTCACCCTGGAACAGGATCTGGTGCTCTTCTTCGGTAAGGATGCTGAAGCGGGTGAGGTCGGCTATATTCTGCAGGCCGAAATGCCGCTTGGTAATCCAGCCGATGGTCTGGATATCACGAAGGGCGCCCGGTGAGCCTTTCACGTTGGGTTCCAGGTTGTACTCGGTATCGCCGTATTTCTGGTGCCGTTGTTGCTGCTCTTCCCGCTTGGCAATGAAATAGTCGCGATCGGTACTGACACCATCGGAATACACCTGCTCGCTGAGCTCCATGCGCAGCTCATCCGGCCCCGCAATGGTGCGGGTCTCAAGCAGATTGGTCAGGATGGTGACGTCTTCGCGGGCGGCGGCTTTGCTTTCCTCGATACTGCGAACGCTGTGGCCAATATCGAGCCTCAGGTCCCAGAGCAGCGTAACGAAGGCGCCGAGGTCTTCGTGCCAGCTGTCTTCAATGCCATTCCGGGTGAGGATAAGCAGGTCGATGTCAGAGTGGGGGTGAAGCTCGCCCCGACCGTAGCCGCCTACCGCAATCAGGGCAATATCCGGTGAGCTGGAAAAGGAATAACGGTTCCAGATCAGTCTGAGAACGGTATCGACCGTGCCGGCCCTGGATTGGACAAGAGCGCGAACATCGGCACCCTGCCGGAAGGCCTCGGCATCGGCGTTGTACCTCCCCTTCAACAGCTCCCGGGCCGCCTTCACCGGAGAAGGGTCTTTACTGATGCGGGATTCCAGCTCGCTTCGGTCCACTTAGAAGGACTCTTCCGATCGCTTGGTAAGAACCTCGTGGCCGTCTGCGGTCACGAGGATGGTGTGTTCCCACTGGGCGGACAGCTTGTGGTCCTTGGTGACCACCGTCCATCCGTCTGGCAGCAGCTTGGTCTGGTATTTGCCCTGATTGATCATCGGCTCAATGGTGAAGGTCATGCCTTCCTGTAATTCCATGCCGGTGCCGGGTTTTCCGTAGTGCATCACTTGTGGTTCCTCATGGAATACCGCGCCGATACCATGGCCACAGTAGTCACGCACCACCGAGTAACGATGTTTCTCGGCATGCTGTTGGATAACGTTGCCGATATCACCGAGACGGGTTCCCGGCCTTACCAGCTCAATACCTTTATATAGGCACTCCTGGGTTATCTGGATCAGGCGCTCGGTACCCGGTTTCGGCTTGCCGACAATCCACATCTTGCTGGTGTCGCCGTGGTAGCCCTCCTTTATTACGGTGACATCGATGTTCAGGATGTCTCCGTCCTTGAGAATTTTCTGCTCGGAAGGAATGCCGTGGCAGATGACGTGGTTGACCGAGGTGCAGATGGATTTCGGAAAACCCTTGTAGTTGAGCGGGGCCGGGATGGCCTTCTGCTCGTTTACAATGTAATCGTGGCAAATCCGGTCGAGCTCTTCGGTGGTTACGCCAGGCTTGACGTGTTCACCGATCATCTCGAGAACATTGGCCGCCAGGCGGCCTGCGACGCGCATCTTTTCGATTTCTTCCGGAGTCTTGATCGATACCTGCATTGGGCTTCCCGTTGATTTGTATCAAACCGGCATTTTAAGGGGCCTGATGCCCGGGTACAAGGAAGCAGGCCCTCAAAAATAATGGCGTTTGTTGGCCCGTTTGTGGTATAAACGCGCCCGCTGGAAACAAATCCGGCAAATTCACACACGTGTCGGCACGTTATCCCAGGGTGCCTGCTCCTGCTTTATAAAGGGGCCAGGTTGGGGTAATCGGATACGTGGAGGACTAACCCGAAGCTAAAAAGGTAACTATCATGGCTCAGGTAAATATGCGTGACCTGCTCAAGGCAGGTGCTCACTTCGGTCACCAGACCCGCTACTGGAACCCGAAAATGTCGAAGTTCATCTTCGGCGCCCGTAACAAGATTCATATCATCAACCTTGAGCAGACTGTTCCTGCCATGAACGATGCGCTGAAATTCGTTCAGCAGCTGGCAGAGAACAAGAACAAGATCCTGTTCGTTGGTACCAAGCGTGCCGCGGCCAAGATCATCAAGGAAGAAGCCGAGCGTGCCGGTCAGCCCTTCGTAAACCACCGCTGGCTCGGTGGCATGCTGACCAACTACAAGACCATCCGTCAGTCTATCCGTCGCTACCGTGATCTGGAAGCCCAGAGCAAGGACGGCACATTCGACAAGCTGACCAAGAAAGAAGCGCTGGACCGTACCCGTGAAATGGACCGCCTTGAGCGTTCTATTGGTGGTATCAAGGACATGGGCGGCCTGCCGGACGCCATGTTTGTGATCGACGTTGACCACGAGCGTATTGCTATCAAGGAAGCCAACAAGCTGGGCATCCCTGTTATCGGTGTTGTGGATACCAACAGCGATCCTGACGGTGTTGATTACGTCATTCCGGGCAATGATGACGCCATCCGCGCTATCCAGATTTACGTGCAAGCCGTGGCCAACACCTGCATTGAGGCCGCCCAGGCTGGCGGTGCCGGAGCTGACGAGTTTATTGAAGTCAGCGAAGACGCCGAAGGCGCTGCTCCAGCCGCTGAGTGATGCTTTATCTTCACGTTTGAGATGTAAGGTGTGCCCGGGTTTGCTTCGGGCATACCTCCCCACCGAATTCGGAACAGTTGAGAGGATTGAACATGGCTGCAATTACCGCTGCAATGGTCAAAGAGCTGCGTGAGCGTACCGGCCTTGGCATGATGGAGTGCAAGAAAGCACTCGTGGAAGCTGAAGGCAGTGTTGACGCTGCGATCGAAGAGCTGCGCAAGTCTTCCGGCCTGAAGGCTGCCAAGAAAGCCGGCCGTACCGCCGCTGAAGGCGTGTCTCTGATCAAGATCTCTGACGACAACACCGTCGCCTACATTCTGGAAGTTAACTCAGAAACAGACTTCGTTGCCCGTGACGACAACTTCGTCAACTTCGCCAACGATGTTCTGAATGTCGCTTTCGAAAAAGGCGAAACTGACGTTGCCAGGCTGATGGATGGCGATCTGGAAGCCAAGCGCGAGGCGCTGGTTCAGAAGATCGGCGAGAACATCACCGTGCGTCGCATCGTTAAGGTTGAAGGTCCGGTTGTTGGTGGCTATGTCCACAGCAACAACAAGATTGCTTCCGTTGTTGCGCTGACTGCCGGTGATCCGGAAGTGGCCCGCGACGTCGCCATGCACGCTGCGGCTGTTAACCCGCGCGTTGGCAAACCGGAAGACATGCCTGCCGATGAGCTTGAGAAAGAGAAAGACGTCATCAAGGCCCAGCCGGATATGGAAGGTAAGCCTGCCGAAATCGTCGAGAAGATGATGGGCGGCCGCATCAAGAAGTTCCTCAAGGAAAACAGCCTTGTTGAGCAGCCTTTCGTTAAAAACCCGGACCAGACCGTGGGTGAACTGATCAAGTCCGCCGGTGGCGAACTGGTCGGCTTCGTTCGCCTGGAAGTGGGTGAAGGCATCGAGAAGGAAGAGGTGGACTTTGCTGCCGAGGTTGCTGCCGCAGCCGGCACAGGCAAGGCCTGATCCTTCTTTTGGTGCAGCGGGCTCATTGCCGCTGCGCCAGCTGAGTCTGCCACGTTAGCCGGGAATTCCCGGCTAACGTGGCGGGCTTGTATCTGAGATACCCCTTTTGCGAGGAGTATGTCAGATACAAGCCTGCAACGGGTATCACGCCGGATAGCAGCCAACAGACGAAAAGGGGATCACCATGCCGACATCATCGAAAACCCAGCCCAGATACAAGCGTGTTCTGCTCAAGCTCAGTGGCGAGGCCCTGATGGGGGAGCACGATTTCGGTATTGATCCCAAAGTTCTTGATCGTATGGCCCTGGAAATTGGCGCGCTGATTGGTATTGGTGTTCAGGTTGGCCTGGTCATCGGTGGTGGCAACCTGTTTCGGGGTGCAGCCCTGAATGCGGCTGGCATGGACCGGGTGACCGGTGACCACATGGGCATGCTGGCAACCGTTATGAATGGCCTCGCCATGCGGGATGCCCTTGAGCGTTCCAATATCCGGACCCGCGTAATGTCCGCAATCCCCATGAGCGGGATTGTCGAGCATTATGACCGCCGTCGGGCGGTGCGGGACCTTAAGGACGGAGATGTGGTGATCTTCTGCGCCGGCACCGGCAACCCCTTCTTCACCACAGATTCCGCCGCTTGCCTCCGTGGTATCGAAATTGAGGCCGATGCGGTACTCAAGGCCACCAAGGTAGATGGCGTATACTCTGCTGATCCGCATCTGGACAGCAGTGCCGAGAAATACGATCACCTCACCTACGATGAGGTGCTGGACAAAAAACTGGGGGTGATGGATCTGACGGCCATCTGCCTCGCCCGGGATCACGGTATGCCGCTGCGGGTATTCGACATGAACCGCGCAGGCGCGCTGACTCGCATCGTAACCGGCGAAAGAGAAGGTACACTGATCGAATAACCTGGTTGTCCGGGTCCCTTTGATCCGTGCCTTTCAAGAGGACCAGGTTACTGAATGACATGACGAACGAATTGAGGATGCTGAAGTGATCAACGACATCAAAGCAGAAGCCGAAAAGAAAATGAAGAAGAGCCTGGAGTCTCTGCACTCGGCGTTTAACAAGATCCGTACCGGCCGGGCCCACCCGTCCATCCTGGACAGCGTTATGGTGAACTACTACGGCCAGGAGACACCGCTGAAACAGGTGGCCAGTGTCAATGTCGAGGACAACCGGACTCTGACCGTCTCCCCCTGGGAGAAAAACCTGATGCCGACTATCGAGAAGGCCATCATGAGCTCTGATCTGGGCCTCAACCCGGCCACCAGTGGCGACATTATTCGCATTCCGATGCCCATGCTGACCGAAGAAACCCGCAAGGAAATGGTCAAGCAGGCGAAAGCCGATGCCGAGCACGGCCGTGTGTCTGTTCGCAACGCTCGCCGTGACGCCAACAGCATGATCAAGGAGCTGTTGAAGGAAAAGGAAATCACCGAAGACGACGAGCGCAAGGGCGAGGAAGAGATCCAGAAGCTGACCGATCGCTACATCGCCGAAGTCGAGAAAATGCTCAAGGCCAAAGAAGAGGACCTGATGGCGGTTTAACTGCCCGGGTTCACTTGCAAGCGAATTGAAAGGCCGGTGCAACCATGCGCCCCGGCCGCACAGGGGATTTCATGACGGGAACTGTATCCGCAGAGATTCCGGTGTCGGCAGACAGCCGGCCCCGGCATGTGGCTATTATCATGGATGGTAACAACCGGTGGGCCAAGGCCCGCCGGCTCACGGGAGTAGCCGGCCACAAGGCCGGGGTGGATGCAGTCAGGGCGGTGGTGGAAACCTGCGCACGCGAAGGTGTGGAAGTGCTCACCCTGTTCGCCTTCTCCAGTGAAAACTGGCGTCGCCCCAAGGATGAAGTCTCGGCGCTGATGAAGCTTTTCCTGTTCGCCCTGGAACGGGAAGTACGCAAGCTCCATCGCAACGACATTCGCCTCAGAATCATCGGCGACCGTTCCGCCTTCAGCCCGGCCTTGCATGAGCATATGGCAGCGGCGGAAGAACTGACCCGCTATAATTCCCGTATGACACTGGTGATAGCTGCGAATTACGGTGGCCACTGGGATATCACGCAGGCGACGCGTCAGGTTGCTGAGCAGGTGCGGGCAGGGCAACTGGCACCTTCGGATATCACCGATGACCTTATCCAGCAGCACCTCAGTATTGGTGATCTGCCGATGCCGGATCTGATGATCCGGACAGCGGGTGAACAGCGGATCAGCAATTTCATGCTGTGGCACCTGGCTTACACAGAACTTTACTTCTCACCGGTGTACTGGCCTGATTTCCGGGAAGAGGAAATGCGCAAGGCCCTGCAGGCCTATGCCGGTCGCCAGCGTCGTTTTGGCCAGACGGATGATCAGATCACGGCCAAGGCCCCACAACAATAACGAACGATAGCGACGTTAACCGTGTTAAAAACCCGAATTATCACCGCACTGATCCTTGCCCCCATTGCCATTGGCGGAATTTTCTTCCTCCCGCCCCTGGGTTTCGCGTTCTTTACCGGCGCCATCATTACCGTGGGTGCCTGGGAGTGGGCGAACATGTCCGGCATTGAGAATTCTCCGGGCCGTGTGGCGTACGCCTTGGTGACTGCCGCCATTCTTTATGGTTTGCTGAACGTTCCTTTTGTTGCGGTGCTCTGGCTGGCGCTCGCCTGGTGGTTTATCTGTTTCCTGATGGTTCGCAGCTACCCTGGTGGCTCAGAAAAATGGGGCAGCCTGCCCGCACGAGCGGTTATGGGGCTGCTTGTTCTGGTGCCCGCATGGGTCGGACTGAACCATTTACGCACTGGCGGCTTCCAGTTTGGCGACAGCACCAATAACCTTCTCCTTATCCTGTATGTGTTGTGTGTGGTCTGGGTTGCGGATATCGGTGCCTACTTCGCCGGGCGGGCATTTGGCAAGGCCAAGCTGGCGCCCCGGGTCAGTCCTGGTAAATCCTGGGCGGGTGTCTGGGGTGGGCTTGTGGCCGTGGGCGTTTTCGCCCTGGTGGTGAGCTTCCTGGCATCCGCCGGAACTGTCGAGACCCTGCTGCTGGTCGCTGCCAGCCTGATTACCGGGTTTGTCTCGGTGCTGGGGGATTTGCTGGAAAGCATGCTTAAACGCTTTCGTGGCATCAAGGACAGCAGCCAGCTGCTGCCCGGTCATGGGGGCATAATGGACCGGATTGACAGCCTTACCGCAGCCATTCCTGTGTTTGCTCTGATCATTACCCAATTGGGTTGGCTGACAGCCGGGCACTGGTGATTATGGTAACCCGTCATATCAGCGTATTGGGAGCGACTGGCTCCATCGGTCTGAGTACCCTGGATGTCATTCGCCGGCACCCTGACCGGTTCTCGGTCTATGCCCTGACGGCCAGTACCCGTGCGGAAGAGCTGGCGATTTTGTGTCGCGAATTCCGACCCCGGGTAGCGGTTATGGCGGACCCCAGGGCTGCGCAAACGCTTGTCGGGTTACTCTCCGATTTGCCGGATATTCGAGTTCTGGGTGGCATGGAAGGGTTGTGCGAAGTTGCCTCGGCCCCGGAAATTGATACCGTGATGGCCGCCATTGTCGGCGCCGCGGGCCTGTCGCCGACCCTTGCAGCTGTGCGTGCCGGCAAGCGGGTATTGCTGGCCAACAAGGAAGCCCTGGTGATGTCCGGCAAGCTGTTTATGGACGCCGTGGCCGAGGCCGGCGCCGAGCTCCTGCCTATCGATTCTGAGCACAACGCCATTTTCCAGTGTATGCCGGCCGATAAAATCCGGGATCCCGCCGCCGCCGGTATTACCCGGATTCTGCTGACAGCCTCCGGTGGGCCGTTCCGGGAACACAGTGCCGAGGCGCTTCGATCAGTCACGCCTTCGCAAGCCTGTGCCCATCCGAACTGGTCCATGGGGCAGAAGATTTCCGTGGATTCAGCAACGCTGATGAACAAAGGCCTGGAGCTGATCGAGGCCTGCTGGCTGTTTAATACAACCCCGGAGTGGGTGGAAGTGCATGTTCACCCGGAGAGCATTATTCACTCCATGGTAGAGTATGCGGACGGTTCTGTGCTCGCCCAGCTTGGCAGCCCGGATATGAGAACCCCGATTGCCAATGGTCTGGCCTGGCCGGAGCGTATCGATGCAGGTGTCGCGCCGCTGGATCTGTTCGCGATCGGCCGTTTCCATTTCGAGCGCCCCGACCTGGTTCGCTTCCCCTGCCTTCGCCTGGCTGCGGAAGCCTTCGAGGCCGGAGGCACAGCTCCGGCCGTATTGAACGCAGCAAATGAAGTGGCGGTTGCTGCTTTTCTTGAAGGTAACCTTTGTTTTACGGATATCCCCGTTATTATAGAGCGCACGCTGGTTGCTACCGCGGTTGAACCAGCTGACAGTTTCGAGGTTATCTTCGCCAAGGACACCGAAGCACGGGCCCGGGCATGGGAACAGATTGGTCTGTTAACTGTCTGACACTCGCAGCGGTTTGCTGCCCGGCTGAAGCCATCAATCAGGAATGCTATGCAGATTATTGAATCCGTCCTCGCACTGGCGCTGACCCTGGGTATTCTCGTGACCCTGCATGAATACGGTCATTTTTGGGTTGCCCGCCGTTGCGGTGTGAAAGTGCTCCGTTTCTCCGTTGGTTTCGGAAAGCCGCTGTATTCCTGGTACGACAGGCACGGCACCGAATTCGCCATCGCCGCCATTCCACTTGGCGGCTATGTCAAAATGCTGGACGAGCGGGAAGGGCCGGTGCCCGAAGAACTGAAAGACCAGGCCTTTACTTCCAAGCCACCGTCCCGGCGTATAGCCATTGCAGCGGCGGGTCCGCTGGCTAACTTTATTTTTGCGGTTTTCGCCTACTGGCTGCTAAGCGTGGTCGGAGTTACCCACGTTGCCCCCATCGTAGGGCAGGTGGCCGATGGCAGTGCGGCAGCGCGTGTCGGCTTACAGGAAGGCATGGAAATTCACTCTGTGGACGGCCATCGGGTTAGCTCCTGGCGCGATGTCAACATGCGTATCCTGGAGCGAACCGGCGAGCAGGGCCTGATTTCCATGGAGGTGTCTGACGGCGGTGCCCGGGGCACGGTCAGGGGAGAACTTGCCGGCTGGAGTCTGGGCGACGATACCCCGAATCCGCTGGCGGAATTCGGCATCACACCCTGGCGCCCCGCGGTTCCTCCGGTGCTGGGCCAGATTTCCGAGGGTGGCCGGGCCCAAGTGGCCGGCCTGCAAACCGGGGATCGTGTGGTTGCCGTTAACGGCGAGCCCATCAGCAGTTGGTTTGATCTGGTCGAGTTCATTCGCAATGCCCCTGAACAGACGTTACAGGTAACCGTTAAGCGCAATGGCTCGGAACGCTCAATCCGCGTTACGCCGGAAGCGAAAAGCGAAGAGAGCGGTGAAACAATTGGCTTTATTGGCGCTGGCGTTGAAGCCATCTCATGGCCGGATGAAGTGCTGCGCGAAGTTAGCTATGGCCCGTTTGCTGCGATTCCCGTTGCTTTCAGTGAAACCTGGGCCGACACCCGACTGACCCTCGTGGCCATAAAGAAAATGGCCACTGGCCTGCTGTCGCCCACCAACCTCAGCGGGCCAATCACTATTGCCAGGGTTGCCGAAGCCAGTGTCAGCTCCGGATTTGAAGATTTCGTGCGTTTCCTGGCCTATCTCAGCGTGAGTCTGGGTATCCTGAACCTTCTGCCGGTGCCGGTGCTCGATGGTGGTCATATTGTCTATTACACCATCGAAGCGCTCCGCGGAAAGCCGCTCTCCGAGCAGGCCCAGGCGTTTGGATTACGAATTGGTATGGCAATGATTCTCACATTAATGGTGTTTGCTCTTTACAACGACCTGATGCGGTTGTGAGAATTGCGAACTTCTTACGCGCATTAACCAGGCGAAATATTTGAATGAGACGTTCTCTTCTAGGTGTAGCCGTTGGCCTCGCTGTGGCCCTGTCTGGCATGAAGCCAGCGCTTGCAGACCAGTTCACAGTTGCAGATATCGAGGTAGAGGGCCTGCAGAGGGTTTCTGCGGGCACCGTTTTTTCTGCGTTCCCCGTGAATATCGGTGAGCAGGTTGACGAGACCGAGCTGGCCGATGCGATCAGGTCCCTGTTCCGGACCGGGTTGTTTACGGACATTGAGGTTAGCCGTGATGCCGGTGTTCTCATCCTGACGGTTCGCGAACGACCTTCCATTAGCAATATCGAGATCGAGGGCAACAAGAACATCGAAACAGAGATGTTGATGGATGCCCTGGCAGGTGCCGGCCTCCAGGAAGGCCAGGTTTTCCGGCGCGCGACCCTCGAGCGCCTTGAGCTGGAGATTCTGCGGTCTTACATCGCCCAAGGGCGTTACAACGCCCGGGTGAAGGCAACGGCGGAGGAACTTCCACGGAATCGCGTTTCAATTCGCCTGGACATCAACGAAGGCTCCGTGGCGGCGATACACCACATCAATCTGATCGGCAACGAAGACTTCAGCGACGAGGAGTTGCAGGGGCTGTTTGAGTTGCAGACCACGAGCTGGTGGAACTCGATCACCAATTCCGACAAATACGCGCGAGAGCGTCTCAGCGGCGACCTGGAATCCCTGCGTTCATTCTATCTGGACCGCGGTTACCTGGATTTCAATGTCGAGTCCAGTCAGGTTTCCATCTCTCCGGACAAGCAAAAGGTCTTCATCGCCATTGCTCTGAATGAGGGGCCCCAGTACACCATCTCGGAGATAAACCTGCGTGGAGAGCTGATTGTGGGCGAGGAAGAGTTGCGCTCGCTGATTCCGGTTACGGAGGGCGACGTGTTCTCCCGCTCCCACATGACAGCCATATCCGAAGCCCTGGCATTCCGGCTCGGACGCGAGGGCTACGCCTTCGCCAGCGTCAATGCCGTCCCCGAGCCGGGAGAAAACAACACAGCTGCCGTCACCTTCTTTGTTGAACCGGGCAAGCGGGCCTATGTGCGACGCATCAATTTCGAGGGTAACGTATCGACTCGTGACGACGTTCTCCGCCAGGAAATGACCCAGATGGAAGGGGGCGTGGCTTCTTCGGATCGTATCGAGTTTTCCAAGACCAAGCTGGAGCGTCTCGGCTTCTTCCAGACGGTGAACGTTGAGACGGTTCCGGTGCCAGGCACGGATGATCTGGTCGATGTGAACTACTCCGTTGAAGAACAACCGACAGGCAGCCTTTCCGCTTCCGTCGGCTTCTCGCAGCAATCCGGTGTGATTCTTGGCGCCAACGTGTCCGAGAACAATTTTTTCGGTACCGGGAAGCGCGTCTCTTTCGGTGTCAATGTGAGTGATTATGTCAAAAGCGCAAACGTTTCCTACCTGGACCCTTACTACACGGTTGACGGCGTAAGCCGTGGCTACAGTCTTTTTGCCCGGCAAACCGATTATGAGGAAGAGGATATCTCCGCCTTCCTGCTGGACGAATATGGCGGCCGTATCACCTTCGGTTATCCCACGGACAATATCACCCGTTTGAACTTCGGGGCCGGGTTTACCCAGTCCAATCTTAAGGAAGGCCTGTTCACCTCACAGGAGGTCATTCAGTTCATTGATGAGGAAGGGGATTCGTTCAATAACTTCTTCCTCTTCGGCAGCTGGCGCCGCAGTACTCTCAACCGGGGTGTTCTGCCCAGTGATGGCCATAGCCAGTCGTTGTCGCTTGACGTAGCAGTGCCGGGCAGCGATCTGACCTTTTACAAGGTGACACACAAGACCGATTTCTACTATCCGGTGACTGACGATAATCGCTGGATCTTACGGGCGCGTTCAGAGATCGGTTATGGTGATGGTTACGGAGATCGGACCCAGATGCCGTTTTACGAGCACTTCTATACAGGGGGCTACGGATCGGTTCGGGGGTACCGGGCCAACTCCTTGGGTCGCCTTGCTACGAACAACGTCAACGACCTCTCAGACCCGGATCCGTTCGGCGGTAACCTGCTCACTGAAGGTGGTGTTGAGCTGATATTCCCCACGCCCTTTGCCGGTGATACCCGCTCCATGAGAACGGCGTTTTTCCTGGACGCAGGTCAGGTGTTCGACACTGCGCGCGGTTTCGATCCGGAACTGAGCGAAATCAGAATGTCCGCCGGTATTGGCTTCCAGTGGATTACCGCTGTTGGCCCGCTGGCCTTCAGTCTGGCGAAGCCGCTGAACGACAAGCCGGGTGATGACACCCAGGTATTCCAGTTCTCGCTGGGCCAGACCTTCTAGAGCATGGATAATAACAACCTACGGATGAAAATCAGGAGAAAACCAATGTCCCGATTCATGTTGATATTCGCCGCCATGGTTATGGCGTTTTCAGTCCCGGCCATGGCAGAAACCCGCATCGGTGTGGTCGACCTGAGGCAGGCACTGTTTTCCTCAAATGACGCCAAGGCCTTCAGCGAATCGCTCCAGAAGGATTTTGCCGGCGATGAAGCCAAGGTCCGCGAGGCGCAGGAAGAGGCTCACAAGCTCAAGGATCGCCTCGAAAAGGACGGCGCCATGATGAACGAGACCGAACGTAACAAACTTGCCGGTGAGTTCCAGGAAAAAGTGAAAGAGTTCAACTTCCTCAAGCAGCGGCTCGATACCGCCGTCAATCAGCGCAAGCAGGCGTTCCTGGAAGAGGCTCGCCCGGAAGTGGACGCGGCTGTCAAAGAACTTCTTGAGGAAAATGAGCTCGACCTGATTCTGCCGAGCGAAGCGGTTGTTTATGTGAAACCGGAAATGAATCTGACCTCTCAGCTTCTGGAAAAACTGAATCGTTAATCCGTGACGGGCACCCGGGTGCCCTGAAAGTTGCTTGGGAGCACGCAATGACAGATAGGTCTTACTGCCTGGGGGAGATTGCCAGCGCCCTGGGTGCAGAGCTGCGGGGCGATCCTGATGTGCGGGTTTCAGGTTTGGCAACACTACAGGCAGCCGGGCCTGGCCAGATCAGTTTCCTGGCAAACCCGTCCTATGCCAGGTATCTGGCTGATACCCGTGCTTCGGCGGTCATTGCGTCGCCCGCCACTGCAAAAGGCGCTCCTACCAACGTCCTGTTACTGGACAACCCTTATCTCGGTTATGCTCGCCTCAGTCACTGGTTTGATCCGGCACCGGTTGCCTTTCCGGGCGTTCATCCGACTGCCGTGGTTGACCCCTCGGCAACCCTGGCTGACGACGCCTGCATCGGTCCCAACGTGGTCGTGGAAGCGGAGGCCGATATTGGCGAAAAAGTGGTGATCGGCGCCGGCTCGGTCATTGGTGCCCGCGCTCGCATTGGCGCCCGGACTGTGATCCGGCCACGGGTGACCTTGGCTCACGACGTTGTGGTTGGCCAGCGTTGTCACATTCTCAGCGGCGCTGTTATCGGCTCCGATGGTTTTGGCTTTGCCAACGAGAAGGGCGTATGGCACCGCATTGCGCAACTGGGCCGCGTTGTTCTCGGGGATGATGTGGAAGTGGGCGCGAATACCACCATCGATAGGGGCGCCCTCGACGACACCGTCATTGGTAACGGTGTGAAACTCGACAACCTTATTCAGATTGCTCACAACGTCTGCATTGGTGATCACAGCGCCATGGCCGCTATGGTGGGGATTGCGGGTAGTACCCGAATTGGCCGGCATTGTGTATTTGGCGGCGCTTCCGGAGTGGCGGGCCACCTCGAGATTGGTGATCAGGTTCACCTGACGGGCATGACCCTGGTGACCGGTGATATCCGGGAGCCGGGCGTGTACTCTTCCGGAACCAGCGCGGATACCAACCGTCAGTGGCGCAAGAACGCCGTACGTTTTCGCCAGCTTGATGCCTTGGCGCGACGTATTAAAGAACTGGAAAAGAAATCAGAGAGCCGAGGCCAATCAACATGATGAACACCAAAGAAATACTGGAATACCTGCCGCACCGATACCCGTTTTTGCTGGTGGATCGGGTAACGGAGCTCGAAAAGGGAAAGTCGATCAAGGGCTACAAGAATCTTTCGTTTAACGAGGAGTTCTTCCAGGGCCATTTCCCGAACAACCCGATCATGCCGGGTGTTCTGATCATTGAAGCCATGGCCCAGCTTTCAGGCATTCTCGGTTTTGTGACCGTGGGCCGGAAACCCTCTGATGGCGTGGTACAATACTTGGCTGGATCCAGCAAGGCGCGCTGGAAACGCCCCGTTTTGCCGGGAGACCAACTCTGTATGGAGTCGGAACTCATCTCCGGAAAACGTGGTATCTACAAATTCGATTGTCGCGCGCTGGTCGACGGTGACGTCGTCTGCGTGGCAGAGATTCTGACCGCTGAGAGAGAAGTTTGATGGCGACAAATGACTGGTCGGGTGTCCATCCTCAGGCGATTGTAGACCCGTCAGCCAGGCTCGGGGATAACGTTACTGTTGGCCCCTGGAGCTACATTGGCCCGGATGTGGAAATCGGAGACGGTACCGAGATTCTTTCCCATGTGGTGGTCAAGGGCCCTGCCGTTATCGGCCGCAACAACCGTATTTTCCAGTTTTCGAGCATTGGCGAAGCGTGCCAGGACAAGAAGTACGCGGGCGAGCCTACAACTCTGGTGATCGGTGACAACAACGTTATTCGCGAGAACTGCACCATTCACCGGGGCACCGTCCAGGACCGTGGCGAAACCCGGATTGGCAGCGGCAACCTGCTGATGGCATACGTGCATGTGGCCCATGACTGCATCGTGGGTGACAACACCATCCTGGCCAATTGCGCGACCCTTGCAGGCCATGTATCGATAGGCGATTACGCGATTCTGGGTGGTGGCACCATGGTGCACCAGTTCTGCCACATCGGCACGCACAGCATGGCTGCGGGCGGCAGTATCGTACTGAAAGACATACCCGCATACGTGATGGCCAGCGGCCAGTCTGCCCAGCCCCATGGCATGAACTTCGAAGGCCTGAAACGCCGCGGATTCAGCAAGGAAGTGTTGCTGGTGCTGCGCCGGGCCTACAAGATTATTTACCGCCAGGGCCTGACCACCGAGCAGGCTGTGGCAGAACTGGAAAAAGCCTATTCCGATGTGGCCGAAGTGCGGCCTCTCATAGACTCCCTGCGTGGAGCAGACCGCGGCATCATCCGCTAACCCGGCGGGAGCCAGTCGGTGACGGACCATCCTTCAAGCGCGATCATCAGCGAGCGTAATATCACCTTCGGAATCATTGCCGGCGAGGCGTCGGGAGACATTCTCGGTGCCGGCCTGATCCGTTCCCTCCGATATCGTTACCCCAATGCCCGTTTTGTGGGGATCGGCGGTGAGGAAATGGTCGCCGAAGGCTTCCATTCCCTGGTGCCAATGGAGCGCCTGTCGGTGATGGGCCTGGTGGAAGTGCTGGGCAGAATCCGCGAGCTGTTCAGCATCCGCGTTCGGTTACTCGATTATTTTTTTACCACACCACCGGATGTGGTCATCGGCATTGATTCCCCGGATTTCACCCTGGCCATCGAACGGCGCTGCCGGGAAGCGGGCATACTCTCCGTGCATTATGTGAGCCCCTCGGTGTGGGCCTGGCGCCAGAAGCGGATCTTGAAGATCGCCAAATCCGTTAATCTCATGCTCACCCTGTTTCCCTTCGAAGCCCGGTTCTACGAAGATCACCAGGTTCCGGTAGCTTTCGTGGGCCACCCCCTGGCCGATCGCATCCCCATGGAGCCGGATACCCTGAAGATGAGGGCGTCCCTTGGTCTTGATGCCAACGCGCCGGTTCTGGCGGTTCTACCCGGCAGTCGGGCAGGGGAGGTGGAGCGCCTTGGCACCCTGTTTCTGGAAGCCTCCCGCTGGATTCAGGAAAAGCGTCCGGATCTTCAACTGGTGATTCCCTGTGTGAACCGGGATCGCGAGAAGCAGGTCCGGGACCTGGTGGATGCGCTGGATGTGAAGCTGCCGGTCACCATTGTCCGGGGTCGCTCCCGGGATGTGATGGCCGCTTCCGATGTGGTTCTGCTCGCTTCCGGTACTGCCACCCTGGAAGCGATGCTGCTGAAAAAGCCCATGGTAGTGGGTTACCGCCTGAGCGGGTTCAGCTACGCTTTGCTCTCCAGGCTGGTCAAGGTGCCCTACGTGGCGTTACCCAACCTGCTGGCCAGGCGCCAACTGGTGCCTGAGCTGCTCCAGGACGACGCCACTGCCGAAAGCCTTGGTACCGCTGTACTCCAGAGCCTGGAGCACAGCGAAGAACGGGTCCGGCTCAAGGAAGCATTTACCGAACTGCACCACACCCTGAAGCAGGGCGCAGACGAGAAAGCGGCCCGGGCTATCTCGGAACTGGTGGAAGGGGGGGCAAACTGATGCCCAAGGCACCCTTGCCGCCATTTGAATGCCGCTACACCGGTTCGCTCCTGGCTGGTGTAGACGAAGTAGGTCGAGGCCCGCTGATCGGCGCAGTCGTCACTGCTGCCGTAATTCTGGACCCGGAACGGCCCATCGCTGGCCTGGCCGACTCCAAGAAACTCACTGAAAAGCGCCGAAATGCCCTCTACGAGGAAATCATCGAGCATGCTCAAGCCTGGGGCATCGGCCGATGTGAGGCCCGTGAGATTGATAAGCTGAACATCTACCAGGCCACCATGCTGGCGATGAAGCGGGCCGTTTCCGGCCTCGTTATTGCTCCGGAGTACGTGCTGGTAGACGGCAATCGCTGCCCCCAGTGGCACTGGCCCTCGGAGCCCGTGATCAAGGGCGATAGCCGCGTAGAGGCAATCAGCGCTGCCTCCATCATCGCCAAGGTAACCCGTGACCGCGAGATGGAAGCGCTGGAAACCCGATTCCCCGGCTTCGGCCTGGCACAGCACAAAGGCTACCCAACCCCGGTCCATCTGAAAGCACTGCGCCGCCTCGGCGCAACCCCCGAACACCGCCGCTCCTTCCGACCGGTTCAGGAAGTTATTGACGAAGTGGGCCTCTACCAGCAAAGCCTGCCGACGGAATCGGAAGAGCTCCAATACCGCACAGACCTTTTTGAAGATATCGATTGACAGCGCCAGATCGAATCCTTAATATACGCGCACGTTGATCGGGGGTAACCCGGTAAACAACCAGTTTTGATGCGGGGTGGAGCAGTCTGGTAGCTCGTCGGGCTCCCAATCCCGAGAAAGCCGAAGGGAGTCATCGACCTTCGGCTTATGAGCCCGACCAAGAGGCGGACTCTGAAGAAAAAAATTGATGAAAAGTTTGATGCGGGGTGGAGCAGTCTGGTAGCTCGTCGGGCTCATAACCCGAAGGTCGTTGGTTCGAATCCAGCCCCCGCTACCATTTAAAAAAACAGATCAGTCAACGACTGATCTGTTTTTTTTTGCGTCTTCGCACTGATCGACAAACAGGCGTATGCTGAACGCATTGTCCAGAAGAACAACTGAACTCATACAGGATAATGCGCATGATGATGTACTACACGCACGAAATGAGCCGTCTGGCGTTGACTCCGGCCCGCATGCTGGCCGGCCCCCAGAGCAAAATGCTTCGACACCGGCTGAGTCCCTGGTCCAGAATTCCCGGAACCCGCAGTATTGCCTCGGCGCTCAACGTGTTTGAGGATCTCACCAGGCGTTATCCGAAGCCCGCCTTCAATCTGGAGGCAACGGTTTGCGACGGCGAGACGGTTCTGGTCAGAGAGACCATCGTCAAACGCAAGCCCTTCTGCCAACTGAAGCACTTCCAGCGCAACATTGATCGTCCCGATGACCCAAAGCTGCTAATCGTGGCGCCACTGTCCGGCCATTTTGCTTCGCTTCTAAGAGGTACTGTGGAAGCCATGTTGCCGGGGCATGATGTTTACATCACAGACTGGCGTGACGCCAGCCTGGTGCCAATTTCGGAAGGCAATTTCGGGCTCGACGACTACATTGATTATGTTATTGATTTTATTGACCATATAGGCCCAGATACCCACGTTCTCGCGGTCTGCCAGCCGGTCGTGCCGGTGCTGGCGGCTACCGCACTGATGGCCCAGGATGATCACCCGTCGGCGCCCCGTTCTCTGGCCCTGATGAGTGGCCCGGTGGACGGACGCGTTGATCCGACAGAACCCTGCGAGCTGGCCAGCAAACACAAACTTTCCTGGTTCAGACGCAACCTGATCCATACCGTGCCGGCGCCTTATCCGGGTACCATGCGCAAGGTTTACCCCGGTTTTTTACAGCTGACGGGGTTCATCAATATGAACTTCGACCGTCACCTGGGTGCCTATCGGGGGCTGTTCCGGTCTATTCGCGATGATGACGCGCAAGAGGTCGCCCGCCACAGAGAGTTTTACGACGAATATCTGGCGGTGATGGATCTGCCCGATGCCTACTATCTCGACACCATCGAACGTGTCTTCCAGGAGTTTCACCTGGCTCGTGGCTGCTTCAGGCACCGCGGCAGGCTGGTAGACCCCGGGGCCATCCGAAAAACGGCGCTGATGACCATAGAGGGGGAAAAAGACGATATTTCCAGCCCCGGCCAGACCCGTGCCGCCCACACGCTCTGCACCAACATTCCCGACAACCGCCGGGTGCACCACTTGCAGCCGGGAGTCGGCCATTACGGCACGTTTAACGGCCGCCGCTGGCGAGAGGAAATCGCGCCTCGCCTGCAGGAATTCATTCGCAAAGCCTGAGCGGACCATCGCTCAGGTTTGTTGTTGGTGCGCCAGGCATGGCGCGTAGCGCCTTGACGGGCGCTGTTCCGGTACAGGTGGTGCTGGCCGGATGACTTGGGGGTGCAAGTCCCCTGTGGGCCCGGTAAGGGGAACCACTAGCCGGACGGCAAGGGTGTCCATCG
>NZ_JBSXNZ010000039.1:0-32368 GCF_056857895.1 Marinobacter sp. B-21 | reverse complement strand
CCGGTTATTAGGTGGCAGTAACTTTTTAAGAATGGCTTCGCGACGCTCCGGTGAATATTTCATGAAAACCTCTGTCTCTCGCCCCACTTTATTGAGAGAGTCTAACATCGGGTGGGGTTCCAACTACCTTGACAGAGGGGGTAAATCTTTATCTTGTGTCCCGAATGGGTTCATCCGTTTATTTTTCACCCGTCAGCGCACCAGCCCCCAAGCATACGTTTACTCTCCAGCAATCCAGAACTGAAGCCTATACTTCCCGTGGCAAACTGATCTTGGTTGGCCATTGTCTAAGTTTCCAGCTTCAAAAATGTGACTCAATTTGGGTTAGGGCAAGAGCGTCAGTTTAACGGCGTTTATCCCCCAAAACACCAAGAGTCACTGCCAAACCTGATTAGGCCTGCCTAAACTGACTATCTGCAGCGTATATTGGTAACGAAGTTACTGATTCAGGATAATGATAAGCGGTATGAAGCTCTGATAATACTGCGAAGCAGTCCCTCGGCATCTCCGGCGATCTCTATAGACTTGATCACTCTCTTTGATCATTCTCCCGGACACAGAAAGGTAATTGTCATGAACAGCCCACTTCTGCCCACCACCACAAAGGGCGCTCTGGCCCTGGTAACAGGCGCACTGGCCGCCACTCTCAGCTTTAGCTCCATGGCAGCACCGACCGTTACATCAGTGATAGTAGAAAGTCTTGAGAGCGACGACACCACCATCACAGTTCAAGGCTCCGGCTTTGGCGCAAAATCCCAGGCGGCACCCATTCTTTTCGACCAGGTGGATTCCAGCTATGAAAATGGGACTCTCAATGAAAATTACCAAACCTTAACAGATGGCGCCAAGGTCCCGGCAACGGGTCAAGGCCAACCTTCGATCTGGTCAGCCGTTTCAAGTGGAGCCTGGGGGTCATTTCCGCCCGAAATAGCATCGCAGTACACCCCACGCTACAACAACTCCGGCAAGCACTATCTAATGCTCGGTCATAACTCAACGGTGGGCAACCCCGTGGCATACGGGGGCAACTCTGGCTGGGAGACTCCTGTTGACAATACCCAACTCTATGTTTCCTGGTGGTTCAGACCCAAATACGCTCCTCAATGGTACTGGCGCGTTGCGCCCGTGAACCTTACTGGCCAGTTCCAGGAGGGCGAAACCCTGAATGTAGGGGGAGTGACCAAAGCAACCTTTATCGGAATAGATGAAGAAGGCCAGATTAACCTGGTATTTGATGGGAAGCCACCGAGAACGGCTGTTCTTTTGGGAGTGGAAATTCTGGGCGAGAGCTCAGGGGCCACCTCTACTTTTCCTGAAACATTTGTTGGCTCCGGTGGGCCCGGTTATGAAACACCGGGCTCACAGAAGTACATAAGGATTTGGGAAGACCCCCAGGGCAAGGAGGGAATCCGGTTTTCCTGGACGCAAATGCATCAAACTGTCGGCTCCGTCGTTAACTGGTCCACGGCTCCGGTAAAAGGTGGGGAATGGAACCATCTTGAACTGGAAATGGATACACAAAAGGGTTTGGTAAGGCTGCGCGTTAATGCGCGTGAGTTAACAAGCTTCTCCTTTGACCCCTCTCTTGATTACAAAGGTAAATGGAGCCCAACCGTTGCGTTAATGGGCCTAAACGGTAAGGTCGGAAAATTGCAGGAAAGCTATGTAGATGACATCTATATCGACAACACTTTGCAGCGCGTTATGTTAGGAAATGCTCCGACCATTGATCAAGTGACTCTCTATGAGAACCAGCGCCCGGTCAAATGGTCTGACAACCAAGTCGAATTGAAATTATACCAGGGAGCAATCGAAAATCTCGACGCCGCGTATCTGTATGTGTTCGATTCGTCAGGGCTGACGAACTCCGAGGGTTACCCCCTGTGCATGGAATGCAAGCTTCCTCCCGAAAAAATTGAGCTAATTGTTGACTAGTGCCCCGTCTGGGCAATCCGCTAATCTTCTGAGCCCCTGAAAGCAGTGTTCGGATCAGGGGTCGACCACCGGGTAGCCTATAGCGTCAGCGGTTTCGAGAATCACGCGTTTCAGGGCCGGGTCAGACAGCAGACGATGGACCAGTGGGTGGCGGGGCATGAAGGCCGTGCTACGCTCCCACAAGGTAATTGCAGGCTCATTGGCATGCATGGACGAGGGATAGATGATCCCATGCGCCCGGGGGTACGCCTCATATAGCCGCTGAGCCCAACGCTGGGCCCGGGGTCGTGGCCCGGTGTTGATCGCCATGCTGGCGCCGATCTGGGTTGCGAAGGAACCGCGTAAATCCAGCAAGGTCAGTGGCGCGGTGAGAGCAAAAGCACTCAGAACAGGTACCCCGTCCTTTCGATTGATCTTCCGGGTTCCCTGGAAGAACTCAGCCAGGCAAGTAGGGATGGCCCGGGGGCCGATGGCGCCGTAGAGGACTCCTCGCTCACCATTACCCGGCTGGCCAACTTTGTTTCGCAAATGGTGGTCGAAACGGGACGACGTGGGACCGAAATACCGGAAGGTATTCCATGACACAGGATACGGCCCTTCGGTGCGAAATACCCGAAAGATCTTCTCCCCGGCCTCCAGATTGACGGTTTGAGACGGGATGCTTTTCAGTGCGTCGACATCTGGCGGCTCTGGAAACTTTGCCATCAGATATCCCTGATCAGGCTCAGGACAGGCTCAGCCGGGTACCCAGCGATCAGCCAGTCACGGGGAGACAGGTTTTCTTCCAGTTCGGAGCTCCATAGGTCGTTGTTCACCTGCGTCATGAACTGCTGAACTGTGACCGGGTGTGCCTGGGGGCTGAGGGTCTGGAGTACCAGCCGCAGATGGGGGATTACGGAGCTCTCGACAAACTGCCAGCGCGGAAACCACGCTTTGCTCCGGGCCCCTTTGAAACTGTACAGCCCCGGGTTGCCCGGGTTGGTGAGTTGCCGCACCCTGGCAGCTGAGATACCTAGCAGCTCGGCCACAGCTGAGGCGTACAGCGAGTCACGCTGCAACTGCTTGAATTCCAGTTGGAGCCGCATGACCGCGAGGCGCCGGGACCTCGCCAAGGCGCCGGGGAATGTGTCATCAAGGCCGTAGGCGCCGCCCTCCCGGAGAATCTCAATCTCAGCGGCCGTGAGGCCATTGGCCTGATCGTGAACCGCTGCTTCGTTCCCGGACCGGAGATCGGTCGCCAGCGCATGGAGCATCTTCTCAATGTCCGCCTTATTGATGCCCGCATTCCCCAGAGCCTGCAGGTCCTGCGAGTTGACGTTGATAGTGGTATCTGGCTCGGCGGTCATGGTATTAACCTCATACACTGTATGCATGTGTTAATTATAGGCCGCACCCCACAAATAAAAAAGGTCCTCTTCATCATGAAATGCAGTGCCAAGCAGGGATATACCACACGTACCTACACCGAGAGGCGCAAATCGTGGAACGAGCAAGCATCTTTAAAAGCAACAAGAGTCAGGCATTGCGGCTCCCAAACCCCGTAGCCTACCCGGACACCGTGAAACAAGTGGGTATTGTTATCCAGGGGTTGGCGGTTGTTACGAACAACACGAAACAGTTTAAAAACGTGCCGGCGATACGCCTGGCAAACTGGGTAAATCATTCAATTCAATTATTCCGGTGGACAAGGAGGTCACGCTCACCGGGCTGACGGTTAATCTGAAACGGGTGTTATTTAAAGGTGTCAGGGGGGCAAGTTTTTTCCAGCGGTTTGACGTGTCTGAATATTCCCCGTTTACCGCCCCCCGCAAACCCATGTTTTCCAGGGAAACATCGATGTCGGCCTCGAAATCTCCATTATTGATGATGACAAGAGCCAATTCGTTGTTCTTGCCGGTGCGAAATGCTGCCACTTTGACAAGGTTATTGTCTGATACTGCATCAATACGCAATGAACCCGGGGTAATCCAGCGGGCAAAGTGGCCAATGGCAAATCCGATTCCACTTATATGGATTTCAGATGTTTTCTGGTCGATGAGCACGATATGACTGGATTCACTGAAAAAATCGATGCCTCTGTCTTTGAAATGCGCATCGTGGCTTTGCCTGTCCCACATGTCGTACATCGCAAAGTAGGCTGATGCATTGGCATAAACCAGTTCATCATGAATATGGTTGGCGCGTGCCCGCAGGTTTTCCGCTGATCCAAAAGGATAATCGGCCCGGCCCGGCCCCTCGGAGGTCTCTGTCATCCACACCGGGATGTCATAACCGGCGGCAAGTTCATAAAGCCGCTGGCGAATCCGTATCTCATCGTGATCCGGCAGTCCCCTCCCTGATGTCTGCAAAATACGCCGGACACTGGAGTAAGCAGAATCATAGGGATAAGCGTGATAGGCCAACGCACCGATATAGGAGCGCGCGTCTTCATCGGCAAGGATGGACTCGATTGTATCGATGGATTTGGCAACGGTCTCTTCAGCGGGAACAATGAATCTCGTGCGTGCAAACCCCTCCGCGCGCAACCGTTCGCCAGCGGATTTGATAATATCGACTATTTCGTGCTTCGAGCCGCCACGCAGTTCCCGGTTACCGCTCAATGGTTCGTTAAACAGTGTAATAAACCGGGGGGCGGCCCCGGTTATTTCCTGCCAGTGTACAACACCGGCGGCTACGTATTCGGCGGCTTCCTGAAGATAGCGACTGTAATCTCTTTCACGCAGCTCATCCATCCAGCGCAATTCCCGCCGCATGTCTATCTTCAGGCCAAGCGAATAATTGCTGAAGCCATAGGCTCTTGCAGGACGTACAAGCAGATCATGCATCGCGTTCGATGTTTCCCACTGAAAGCCATCCTTGTTGATCAGCATGGGGTCGTCGTTGTCGTTGGCCGGCTCCAGCCACAACTCCAGGCTGCCAAGCGTCAGGCCCACGTCATGGTAGACCGCCTTGATGGCCTGGTGCCTTAACGTTGCGCCCAGCATGTCGCGCAGCCCGTTTTCCGTCAGCATGATCCCGGCAAGGGTTGTCGCGCCAAATCCGGCTACTTCCTGGTATTCGATGGCGTTGTCTATTCGCACGGTGACAGGCACATCCATTTTCCCGGAACCGGTTTCCAAAGAAGCGGCGAAGCAGGCACCGGAAATCAGGACGGATGCGATTGTTACCAGTCGAAGGAATCCTGAAAATCCTATCCAAGTCGATTTTCGCGGGGCAGACATGACTGTCATTTTCACTTTTCCGCCTTGTGAGCTTTATCAACCAGGCCTGGCAGGGGTATTTGGTCGCTCTATCTCTGGATCATCCCCTCAAAAATGCACTCGGGAATATCGCGGCAACCCGGTCATCACTCGAAAGGTAAATATACCCACTGATCAGAAGCGTACATTAACATTGAAACGTTAACCGAGTATATTTACTTCAATTTTTCTGCAAACCTGCTGTCTTTAGAGAACTGTGCGGATGAGTTAATAAAAGGAGGGTTTTCTTTGCCCTTCAACTATTAAAGTAAATATATATTTTATATTTCTTGTGGTATTATCCTTTGCGTTGGCATTGAGCACTTGCAGGAGGTGGCGCGATGCAAGCCGTAAACGATGAAGCCATTCAAGTGGAGAACCTGAAAATTCGGGCAACCTTGGCTCGCGCTGTGCGCGACACCCTGGTTCAAAATCATTTGACTCAGACCGAAGCCGCTGAGCGCCTTGGCATTTCCCAGCCTCGAATCAGTGCTTTGCTCAACGGCAAGGCCAGAGAGTTCCGGGTGGATGCCCTGGTCAACATGGCGCTCAAGTTGGGATTGAATGTTTCCCTAGAGGTCGATTCCCTCCCGAAACCGGACGTCATGACACCCGAAGGGGTTCTGGATCGCATGTGTGAATCAGTCATTCAGAGAGATACCGTGGCATTTATGGATGATGTGCAGCTCTTCTGGCGTAAGGAGTGGGATTTGGCTCAAGTGCCGGATCCCCACGAAAAAGATGCGCTGAAATATGCCCTGAAGGCCTGCTTCCTTGAGCGTATGGCCGAAGTCTGGTCTGAACCGCCAAAGTCTCACCCTGCGGTAGCGCCTGACTGGTGTCAACGGGTACCGGCGGTACAAAAAGAGTTTTCTGTCATCCCGGAAGAATATCGGGAATTTTACGAGGGAGACCTGGTGTCGCCCATTTTCTGCAAGCGCAATATTTTCGCGCCGCGCGACTTCATGTTTTTTGTATAAGAACGTTTCATGTATCAGTATTCCAACACCGGCAAACAAATCAGTATCCAGGCCTTGACCAAAGCGCTAAAGCGCTTGGGGGATTTGCTCCAGAAGGAAAATAAGAGGCTGGAATTGACCTGTTGCGGGGGTATTATCAGCTTGATGTATTTCCATTCTCGCGCCATGACTCAGGACGTTGATGCCATCTTTCCCGCGAACCCAGCCAACAAACAGTTACTGATCAAACTCATCAAGCAGGTCGGTGAAGAAATGGGTTTGGCTGCTGATGAAAAATCGCTGTGGTTCAATGACAGCGTGAGCTTTTTCGGCCTGGAAACTACATCCAATGTCATTATTTTCCAGCACCCCTACTTGATCTTAAAAGCAGCAAGCTGGGAAGAACTATTGGCCCACAAAGTTCACGCCTCGCGCCATGACAAGGACATCCAGGATGCGGTACGCCTGCTAAAAGAGATCAAGGGTAAAGAGAAAGAGCAGATTTACGAATCTGTGAAAAAGTACGCGCCTTTTGCACCTCACGTCCCGGAACCCATGCTGAGAAAGCGTTTTGAAGGGGTTTGGAATCTCGCCTTCAAAAAATAACCTGGGATCCAAAAACCCGGATCCGCCGGGTGAAGTGATGACCTGGGTTCCACTCAGGAAACTTTGATATTGATAACAGGCGGGTTAATGAATTTCAGGAGATGGGCAAGGCATTTGTTGCTATTCACAGTGGCATTCATCCTGATTTATGCCTTTTGCCGGCTCCTATCCGACAAACCACTTATGCAGGCGCTCTCGATTGGCACCGCTTACACAAGCCTTCTCTACTTCGCTGTTACCCTGTCTATCGGGCCGGTGAACCTGATACGCTCCAGGCGCAATCCGCTGTCAAGCCTTCTGAGGCGGGATCTGGGTATCTGGTCCGGTATACTGGCCCTTGCACACACCATCACCGGATTGCAGGTCCATTTCAAGGGCAGGCTTATCCAGTATTTTATCTACCCGCCGGATGAATCGCACGTCCTTCCCTTCAGAACCGATCCGTTCGGGCTGACCAATTATATCGGGTTGATCAGTGCGCTGATAATGATCGCACTTCTTTGCCTGTCCAATAACCGCTCCATCCGCATCATGGGTGCGTCTTCATGGAAAAAGTGGCAGCGGCTGACGTATTTTCTGGTGTTGGCCATACCAATTCACGGTCTGGTCTATCAGTTGCTTGAAAAACGCATCGGGATATATACCGTGCTGTTGCTGGCAACCACGCTGGTCGTCATTGCCATGCAAACGTCGGGCTTTATACAGCACCGGAAACTGAAGACCTCGCGCCAGTGAGCCGGAGTGATCGGCGCTGCAGGTTCTCAGCGCCGCCGATAGATGACGATACGGTTGTAGATGACCGCCAGCACAAAGCCGGCGATGGCTCCGCTCAACGCACCGTAGAAGGCCCCCACGACCGCACCGGACCAGGTAACGCTATAACCCGGGAAGAAGTTTGCCAGCAGACCCAGTGTCGGCCCGACATGCTCCGAGCCTCCTGTCGGCCCCAGTATGATTAGCCATACGGTTGCCACAAACAGCATCAGGCCACCGACGATTCCGAAGGTCACCGCCATCACCGACGCCCGCAGACGGGCGACAGCCTGACCAATGACTTTCCACTCATCCTCTGAAAAATGCTCTTTATTCATGAAACGGTACCCTCTATCCCTGTCTGAACATTAGCCGATTGATCCATCCAGCACACCCAGGCGCCGGAGCAGTTTGCCAAGGTGTATCGATACTGTGACATTGATGGCCACAGCAATGATGAACCCGATAAGATAGCCGAATATCGCGCCCCAAAGAGCGCCCATTAACGAACCGGCCCAGGTGACGTCATAGCCGGGAAAATAATTGCCCAGCAATGCCAGGGTCACCCCGACATCTTCGCCCCCTTTCAAAAGCAGGCCTGCGGTCGCCAAAAACACCACGAAGCCGAGCATCGTGCCAAGCGCCCCGCCCAGAGCGACCGGATCGTATTTTGCGAAGGCGTCGTTGAGAATTTCTATCGGAGACGCTTCCCGCACCCGTTGCGGTACAAGGCGCTCGCCACTCGCACCCTGCCCTTTCTCAACATGGGCTTCCTCGTGATACTCCTCTTCCACATTGACGTCCCACACATCGTGATTCGCGCCGAGGATGTTTTCCGCCGCATACATGGCGGTGACCATTGAATGATCCTGATTGTTGTAGCGGTGCTGGCCGTTGCGGCCAATCAGGTGCAGGTTTGGTATCTTGTCAATGTACTCACGAATGCTATCGATGTTTTCCTTGTAACCGTGGTCATAAACCGGATAGGCCTTGGGCATTCGTATTACAACACCATCTATGACCTTGTCAGCATCAATCAGACCCAACTGAGCGGTTTCCTTCTTGCCCAGCTCGATGAGCGCGTCGTCATCAGCGGTCCATAACTCATCGCCTTCCTGGACGAAGTACTCCAGGCCAATACAACTGGTTGACTTGTCCGGAATCATGTGCGGGCTCCAGTTGCCGAAATTCTGGATCCGACCGACCTGCACGTCCGGCGAGTGGATGTAAATCCAGTTATCCGGGAAGAGTTCCGGAGAATCGACTATCAATCCCACCGTCAAGAAATCGCGATACCTGAGCCGGTTGGCTGCTTCCAGCGCCTCATCCGGTGGAGGCGGATCCATAACGTTGAGCAGGTCCTTAATGGGCATGGTTGAGATAACATGTTCGGCATCGAAGCGTTCCTCATGGCCATTGGCATCGGCCACCGTAACGCCGATAACCTTCTCACCATCGCGGTGTATTTTTTTCACCTGGTGTTCCAGGCGGACAGGATGCCCCCTTTCGTTCAGAATTTCGGTCACACGCTCCCACATCTGACCAGGACCGAGCTTGGGATAGTAGAACTCCTCGATCAGGGTCGTAATCTGATTTTTGCCGGTCAGAAGTTTCGGAGCGAGCATCGAAAGCGCAGCTTTGCCCAGGTCCAGATTCTTGATGCGCTGGGCCGCCCAGTCCGCCCCTATTTCAGTACACTTCATACCCCACACTTTTTCAGTGTAAGTCTTGAAGAACATTGTAAACAGCCGCTTACCGAAGCGGTTGGTCACCCACTGCTCGAGGTTTTTTTCTTCCCGGGAGGGAAATGCCTGCGCTTTAAGGTAACTGAGCCCGACCAGAACGGACTCCGTTAGTCCGACATTGAGCAACGCGTTTTTGGGCTTCAGCGGATAATCGAAGAACTTGCCTTGGTAATAAATACGCGACAGGCGCGGCCGTACCAGGAATTCGTCCGAAAGAATATCCATCCACCAGTTATGAACCCTGTCCACCTTGGTGAAAAACCGGTGACCACCAATGTCGAAGCGATAGCCCTTGTAATCCACCGTGCGTGATATCCCGCCGACCTGCTGGTCCATTTCGAAAACAATCGGCTCGACCCCGGCCCGTGACAATTCCAAAGCGGCTGTCAACCCAGCCGGACCGCCGCCGATGATTGCACAGCGAACTTTGCTCTCTTCTGAGTCCATTATTTTATCTTCCCGGATTAAA
The DNA here is from genome assembly GCF_056857895.1 of Marinobacter sp. B-21. Lineage (NCBI taxonomy): Bacteria > Pseudomonadati > Pseudomonadota > Gammaproteobacteria > Pseudomonadales > Marinobacteraceae > Marinobacter > Marinobacter sp. B-21. The sequence goes on along the minus strand of NZ_JBSXNZ010000039.1, from coordinate 22,662 downwards.
TAGCTTCTCTGTTTCCAACGTTTAACTGATCATTTCTTTATTATTATCAGGATAAACACCGCTCCGGAGATCGCCTCCCGCATATCAGTTGTAGTTCATGCGAGTCTATCCTACCATCTGCACGCAATGTTGATGCTGGCGACATGTTTCCGCCTCGCCTGTGATCATACCGATGGATGTTGCGCGGAGCTACAAGAAGGTTGCAATACTCACTGATGGCTGGCAGCTTCGGCGTCCGTCCATACATTAATCCTTGATACAGGCCAGGTCCGAATGTCCAGGGTTCTCTTCTCCGTAGGCGTCATCCAGGTTTTTATTATTCTGACCGGAATGATACGGGCCAAGATCCTGTCCATCGTCCTCGGCCCGGCAGGTTTCGGGATTATTGCGACAATCGACCAGGTCGTGCTGACCGTGATCCAGGTGGGCGGTTTCGGCATTCCACTGTTCTCACTGAAATTCATGTCAAGGGCGCATAGCGAGGGAAACCGGCGTTTCCAGACTGTGTTTTCCAGTTTTCTTCGGGGGCTATTCCTGCTCTCCATAATGGTCACCATTCTGGTTATCGGTATCACCTGGTGGCACCCGGCCCTTCTTGGTGTTGAGCTTGTCCCCTACAAGCTGTTCATTCTTCTCGCACTGCTGAATGTTCCTGCGATGATGCTGGGAATCTTTTTCGTTCATACACTGGCCGCGGCCCAGATGACATCGGCAAGTGCAACCCTGAATCTTGTGGTCACGTTCTGTCTAGCATTTGCCGCGAGCAGTGCCGCCTGGCTTTTCGGTATGGATGGCATTTATATAACTGTGGCCATTACCGGCGTTCTGACCACAATCGGATCTATTTTCTATATCAGGAAGAAGCTGTCGTTACGTGTGACTGATGCTTCCGCGGGCATCCTCAAGGAGTTGCGACGAAGTCCTGAAATCATTTCCTTTTCCCTGTACGGCCATATGGCTCTGTCGGCCTACTCGATCACGATGCTGATAGCACGTTATGAGGTTTTTTCGACCATGGGCGAGGCACAGGCCGGATTGCTGCAGGCCCTGTTCGCCATTGCACTTGCCCTGGGCGCGATATCGGGCCCGCTGAACTACCTCTACCTGACCCCCATTCTGAACCGGAACATTCCGAACGAAGATAAATTCGAGAAAGCTCACGAATTCCAGAGCCTGATGATCATCATCGTTTTCACGCTTTCCATTCCCTTTTTGCTATTCCCCAATCTGGCCCTGACCTTACTCTATTCATCCGAGTTCAGGCCGGCATCCGCCCATCTCTACCTGTATGTTTTCTGGCAGAGCCTGTATTTAATTGTCAACGTCTACACACAGCTTCTGATTGGACTCGATGACGTAAGGTTCATCTCTGTCAGCTCATTGATTTCCTATATTGTCGCCATTGTGCTTGCACCTTACCTGGTTGAACTATTCGGGCTTCCCGGAGCCGCCTTCGCGTTGTCCTTAAGCGTGTTTTTAAACGGTTTGGTCATCCCGTTCAGACTGGCCGCCAAATTCCGGACAAGCATTCCCTCAGGCCTGTGGATCAGGACAATCATCTGCCTTGGCGGTATCGTTATAACAGGCCAGATATTCTCGCAACTTGAAGAGTTCTCGGTTACGGGGTTTCTGGCAAGAGTGTTCTATATCGCATTACTGACTCCCCTGCTATGGAAATTGCTGCCGGATGAACAAAAGCGGATGATTGCCGACATGATCGGCCGGTTCAGGGCATGAGGATTGCTGTTCCCTTTTCCGGGCGAGGGTTCCTGTAGCGATTTATGGACCTGTCGTTTTCGACTATACTTCTTTAACCACGATTCGATGAGATAGGGAATATCCGGCATGTCTGATACAGCCACGATGATCTGGCGCTGCCCCACTTGCCACGGCTCGCTGGGCGTAATTGACACGAACCTGCGTTGCGAGTCCTGCCCGGCGCACTACCCTGTCATTGACGGCATTCCCGATCTGCGCGTGGCGCTGGATTGCTGGATTGATCTGGACGAGGACCGCAAGCGAGCCCGGGAGGCGGCTGACCGGGTCGAACGTGACGGGCTCGAGGCCACCATCCACCATATTTTTCGCTCCAGCCGCGGCATGGATGAACGAAAAGCCGGTTACCGTACTCGCCAGGTACTCGCCGGTGTTGGAAAATGTCAATCCCAATGCTCGGACTGGTTACGGCCCGCCCTTGAAGCCGATGGCGTCATCCTGGAAATCGGATGTGGCCCCGGTCAAATGATGGCCGCGGCAGCCAGCCTGGGGCATGAGATAACAGGGATTGATGTTTCCATGGAATGGCTGGTGATCGCCCGGCATCTGGCTGAGCACTACGGCGGCAGCCCCAGACTGGCCGCCGGTTTTGCAGAACGATTGCCGCTGGCCGACAATTCGGTCGCTGCCATTGTTTCGCTGGATGTCATCGAACATGTTGGTGATCAGGATGCGTATGTGAGCGATCTCAGGCGCGTGCTGAAGCCGGGCGGATTTTTCGCGCTGTCGACCCCGAATCGTTTCAGTCTCTCGCCAGAGCCGCATGTGAATGTCTGGGGGGTTGGCTATTTGCCCCGGCCGCTACAGGCCCGTTACGTGAAACTTGTCAGGAACCAGCCCTATACATTTACCCGTCTGCTGAGTGTCTGGGAAACGAAAAGGCTGTTTTCCGGGGCAAGGGGTTTCGACGCCAGAGTCGTGTTTCCGGCTATTCCGGAGCATGAGCTTTCGGGCTTCACCAGCTCCAGGAAAAGACTGGCGCTTATCTACAATTGGTTGGTTGGGATACCACTGACGAAACTGTTCCTGCCGTTTTTCGGTGCCTATTACCGTGTATGGGGCAACATCAAAAATTGAAAGACACCCTGACTGCCAGTCAATCAAGGACGACACCAGAATGACACCACGACTGCGACGGCATTGCTCAAATCCATATCTCGCGAATCGCCCATGGCAGCCTGCCATCGCGCAATGGATAGACCATCCCGCAGCTGTTCCGCTGGCCATTCTGGCCCTTGCGGTTTTTTACCTTGTCACGTTGGTGAAAGGGCAGAACTGGAGCGGCGATTTCAGCCTCTATATTCTTCACGCCCAAAACCTGGTGGAGGGCAGGCATTATCTCGATACCGGTTACCTGTTGAACCCGGTTTCAAAATTCGTCGGGCCCTACGGTTACCCCCCTGTTTTCCCGTTACTGCTTGCTCCGGTGTATGCCTTGTACGGCCTCGACCTGGAGGCGCTGAAATGGGTTGGCGTTCTCTCCTTCGGCTTGTCGTTATGGCTGGCAGCCAGGGTATTTGAGCGCCGCCTTGAGCGACGCTTTGTTTTTTTCCTTGTGCTTGTTGTTGGCCTGAACCCCTACATCTGGGATTTCACCAACCTTATCCGTGCCGATTTCACCTTCATGGTGTTCTGTTATCTCTCGCTTTTCCTGATGCTGCTTTTCCTCGCCGGCGACCAGGGCAGGCTTCGGACGCCCGGCAGACAAATAACGGCGGGCGCCCTGATTGGTCTCTCCATGTACCTGGCATTTGGCGCCCGTGAAATCGGTATTGTCCTGCCACTGACACTGCTGACGTACGACATTGTGTGCAGGCGGCGGATCTCGCTGCTGAGCATCGTCGCCCTGGGGATTTTCGCACTATTGGCCTGGTTGCAGAGCCTCTGGTTTTCAGCCTCTTTTGTCCCCGGGCATTTTGACGAGAACCTGAAACACCTGACTGACAAATACTCCTCGGCTGCTGGGCTGAATCACCTGAGCTTTGTGGATCTTGATCCACGCAATATCCTGGAGCGGATTATCGGTTATCGGTGGGCATTACAGGGGTTCTGGCCACCCTCCTCCAGCGCCTTCATCAACACATTGAATGAGCTGCTGTTCAACCTGTTCAGCCTGTTCGCTATTGGTGGCTATATTCTGGCACTGCGCCGGGGAATAACGGTGCTGGAAATTTTTCTTGCCGGGTATATCGCGGTACTGTTGCTTTTCGGTGCCGCTCCGACCATACGCTACCTGATCCCCATATTCCCTTTTTTCCTGTACTACGGATTTCTTGTTTGCCAGGAGACGATTTTTCCTCGCCTGCCGAGGCTGAAATACCTTGTGGCCGGAGGGTATCTCCTGCTTCTGGCGGCTATCAGTTTACCGGTCATGGCCACCATGGAGCATCCGCAGCTGGAGCTGGGCATTACCCATCCGGATGCGGAAGCCATGTTCCGGTTTATCAGGGAAGAGACCAGGCAGGACGATACCATTGTTTTCATCAAGCCCAGGATTATGGCATTGATGACCGGCCGTGACAGCGCGACATGGCCATCGAAGAGATACAGCAGCCCTGAGTCCATGAACCTCTTCTTCGAGGCCGTGGAAGCTGACTATTACGTTGACATGAATCTCGCTGAGTGGATGCTCCCACTTACCCAGTCAGAGCGCCCGAGCAACTGTTTCAGACCGGTTTTCAGGAACGACTATTTTGTTGTTTACCGTTACGGCAAACGATTCTGCCCGGAGCTGCAATGATTCATCTGCCTGGCATACATACCGGCCCTGAGGGCAGCGAAGCCAGCCGGGCCCAACCGTCCAGCGTTCACCAGATGCGGGGATAATTGTGCGACTCTGTATGGTGACCACCTTCTACCCGCCCTACAACTTTGGCGGGGACGGCATATTTGTCCGGGAACTGGCGCTCTCACTGGCCAGGCTCGGGCACTATGTGCGCGTTATCCATTGCGAGGATGCGTACCGGCTCGGCGCGAACCCAGGCGACCCGGGGCTCCCCCGGCGATACGACGATCAGGGCGTAGACGTATGCCGGCTGAAAAGCTCCATGGGCCCGCTATCTCCATTGCTGACCCAGCAACTCGGGCACCCTGCCCTGAAAACCGGCGCCCTTGCGGGACTGCTCAAGGACGATTTCGATGTTATCAATTATCACAATATTTCGCTGATTGGCGGGCCTGCCATACTCTCGCTGGGTAAGGCCCCGGTAAAGCTCTACACCCTGCATGAACACTGGCTGGTGTGCGCTACCCATATATTCTGGAAAAATGGCGTCAGGCGCTGTGACTCCCGTCAATGCCTGCAATGCTGCTTACGCTCTGGCATACCGCCCCAGATCTGGCGATACACAGGCCTGACGAAACGCCATCTTGAAAAGATTGACTGTCTGATTGCACCCAGTCAATTCACTGCGGAGCAGCACCGGCAACTCTATCCCGGCGTACCGATTCGCATTATCCCGCTGTACTCACGCCTGGAACCATCAAAGGAAATGATTGGCGCATGGAGCAGCCAGGAGCCTCCCCGCTTTGTCTACAGCGGTCGCATCACCGCATCCAAGGGCGTGGAATCCTTGCTTGAAACCTTCACGGCACTGGAGGATTACCATCTGACACTTGCCGGTGAAGGCGATGCCCTGCCGCGTTTAAAGGCGCGTTTCGCCCGGTATCCGAATATCCATTTTGCCGGCAGGCTTGATGAAACGTCCCTGGTCCGGCTCTACAGCAATGCCACGGCACTGCTATTTCCGTCACTTGCGCCCGAGACATTCGGCCTGACGGCGGTTGAGGCCATGGCCTGTGGCACGCCGGCGATTGTCAGGGATGCCGGTGGCTGCGCGGAAATCATAGAAACAACCAGAGCCGGTTTTGTTTACCGGCAGGACAGTGAGCTTCCTGCCTTGCTGCACCGGATCGTCCGCGAGCCCGGTTTGCGTCAGCGATTGTCAGAGCTGGCCCGGAACGGATGCCGGAAACTCTACACCCGTCAGCGGTACCTGGATGATTATCTGGCCGTGATTGACGAGTTGCGGAGACGCCCTGGGACAGCAGACGAGCAGCACTCCAGGACACTTCAGGGTCATGACCGATGAAAGACCAGCCAGGTGCTTCCGAACCACTGCTCATGATTGCCATCGCTTCCAGCAGTAAACAGGGCGATCATGCTGGCCTTCTTGAATGCCTGGCGAGCGCCGGATTGCTGAACCAGCCCGACATCGAGGTATGTATTGCACTGGCAGACGAGCAGGCCATGGATAGCCCGGACGACAGCCTGTCGCTGTTCAGGGTTTCCAGCCGCACGCCTTTTTTTGAACAGTATGCGACTATCATCCAACAGACCGGCAGCCGCTATATCGCTCTATTGGATGCCTCCTGCCCGCCCACGGAAGGGTGGCTTCGTGCAGTACGCCAGATGATGCGGAACAAGACGCCGGTGTTTTATGGCCCGGTCAACAGTGGCTGGCCTGGCAAGGATTCCCGCAACATCGGTTATCTGATCGAATACGCCCAATTCCGGGAGCCTCTCGACCCGGCATTGCCGGAATACCCGGGCAACAATATCGCGTTCCGGCGTGATTTGCTCCGAGAGGTCCCCCTCGTGGGCTCGGGTTTTCAGAAAACCTTTTTCCTGCGCCAGGTGCGGGATAAGCTGGGCATCACACCCGCAGCATGCAACGACATGGCCGTAATCTATCGAAAGCAGTATTCATGGAGTTATTACCTGCGCAGGCGCTACCATCACGGTCGCCTCTATGGCGCAAGCCACGCCGAAATACTGGGTTATCGCCGCCTCCTCTACGCGGTTGGAATAGTCATACTCCCCCTGCTCCGATATAGTCGTATACTGCGAGCGTCAAGTCGGGCGCCATCGCTGTCAGGGAATGTGATGCGGTTTTCCGTTCCCATTCTGATATCCGAGTGTGCCTGGTCCATGGGAGAGTGTGCCGGTTATATCGCTGGTGCCCCGGACGACGGGGTGTTTCTGGATTAGAGATAACAGGGAGAGGTTCTACATTGAGTCACATGCAAAACGAAAAGGACAGGGACGTTACCTATTCCGTCGTCATCGGCCGGGTGAGCACGGAAGATGACGAACGAATACTGGAAACTCTTGAGTCCCTTTACAAACAGGATGAAGCTCCATCACTGGAAGTGCTGCTTGCTGATCGAATCAGCGATCATGTTTCACAGCGGATTCGCAGCGAGTATTCGGACGTGACGATCATCGAATGTCCATCGACAACGGACCTTCCCACCATGCGCACACTGGCGACGAAGCAGGCAACGGGAGATTTCGTGCTGGTGACCGAAGATCACTGCGTGCCGCCCCGGGACTGGCTAAAGCAGTTTGCCCGGGCATTTGCCGAACACCCCGAGGCTTCCGCAATTGGCGGCAGTGTGGTTAATGGCGTAACGGATACAGCTCTCGACTGGGCCACCTTCCTGTGTGAATACGCGCCCATGTCTCCCCCGATCGAGAGCGGACCCACCCCAAACCTTGCGGGCATGAATGTCGCCTACCGGCGCGAGATTTTCGAGGAGGTGGACGAGCAGATACTGACATCGGGATTCTGGGAAACCACCTTGCACCCCTTGTTGCACAAACGGGGGCACATCCTTGTTGCCGACGACAAGGTGCGTATTTTTCACTGCAAGAAATTCAGTCTTGGTCTGTTCCTGAGGCAGCGGTTTGTCTATTCAAGGTACTATGCAGGGATACGTTTCGCCTCCGGGCAGAAAGCGAAGCGACTGACATACGCAATGGCATCGGTCGTCCTGCCGCCGCTGCTAACGTTCCGGTTTTTTCAGAACGCGCGCCATAAGGCCAGTGTCCGTTCCCACCTGGCTGAGGCCGCGCCTTATTTAATGTTGTTTTATCTTGTCTGGGGTGTTGGGGAAGCCTGGGGCTACCTGTTTGGGCCACGGGATGCCCTGCAAGAGATCGAATAGCGGCACGGGATTCGGGCAATAATTTCGTGCCGCGGCGCATTACAGATCGGGGTTCTCGGCCAAAAGCTCTTCAAAATAGGCTATCGTTTTTGTCAGCCCTTCCTTTAATTCAATCGTTGGTTGCCAACCCAGTTCGGTTCTGGCTTTGGTGATATCCGGACAGCGTTGCCTGGGGTCGTCCTGAGGCAGCGGCAGGTAGTTGATGCGCGACCCTGAGCCGGTAAGATCAATGACATGTTCCGCCAACTGTTTGATCGTAAACTCATTCGGATTGCCCAGGTTGGTGGGGCCAATGATGTCATCCGGCGTTCGCATCATCCTGACAAAGCCATCAATCAAATCATCGCAGTAGCAGAATGATCGCGTCTGACTGCCGTCACCGTAGATGGTGATAGCTTCATTCTTCAGAGCCTGCATAATAAAATTCGAAACAACCCGCCCGTCGTGGGGATGCATACGGGGACCGTAAGTATTGAAGATCCGAACAATCTTAATACCCAGTTGATGTTCTTTCCGGTAATCCATGAATAGGGTTTCAGCGCAACGCTTGCCTTCGTCATAGCACGAACGCGGACCTATCGGGTTAACATTGCCCCAATAGTCTTCCGTTTGCGGATGAACCGTGGGATCGCCATAGACTTCGCTTGTGGACGCCTGCAATATTCGGGCGCCAATGCGTTTGGCAAGGCCAAGCATATTGGTGCTGCCATTGACATTAACCTTGGTGGTCTGCGTAGGGTCCCGTTGGTAATGAACCGGACTGGCGGGGCAAGCCAGGTTATAGATTTCATCGGCCTCCAGGTAGAGCGGAAAGCAGATGTCATGGCGGATAACCTCAAAATAGGGGTTATCCAGCAAATGGATAATATTGCGCTTTTGCCCGGTGAAGAAGTTGTCAACGCAGATAACTTCATGGCCTTCACCTAGAAGGCGCTCACAAAGATGGCTACCGAGAAACCCTGCTCCACCCGTTACAATGACCCTGTTTTTCATGCTACCCGCCCACTTGTTTGAATCTTGTTGCGCACCTTGATTCCGTTGTCGAGCCCAACTCGCTTTTAGCCCGGCCGGTCCAAAACTACAAAATTACGGTCCCTGTCGCTCTCATACACGGCATTTGGTATTGCTATGCTGCGAAGGCCATCTTCCGCTGTCGCGATAGCGCCTGCTGGCCCACCGCTCGCCAGGCTGACGAAATCGTGGAACTCCTCGACAAAGGTCTGCACAACGGTCGATTGCCAGCCCTTGAATTTTTCCCGGAAAATGGCGGGTATATAGAAGTTTCTCTTCTTATGGGCCTGCCCCCCTGGTTTGTCCATCGTAATGATGGTCGAGCTCATCGGGGCGTAATAAGCGCGAGCCATGCCGAGATCGCCGTAGGCTTCAACGTAGAAGTGATAGCCTATCCATTCAGTCCAGCTACTATGGAGACTTCCCATGATGCCGGACTGAGTGCGCAGGTGGACAAAGGCGTTATCTTCGGTGCGGTCAAGTTGCCAGGTTTTTGTGCTGGTCATGCCCGACACATCGCTTACCCTGTCGTCCATCAGGTAACAGATCAAGTCCAGGGTATGGATGCCGTTATCCATGAGCGTGCCACCACCCATCTTATCCTTGTCGTACATCCATTCCGATTTGAATTCGGACAGGCCGGTATGCCCGGCGTAACCTTTGACATAACGTAACGTGCCCAAAGCCCCGCTCTGGATGGCAGCTTTCACTTCCTTGATGGCCGCGAAATAGCGATGGTTAAAACCGACAGTCAACAGTTTTCCGCAGCGCTTGGCTGTTTCAACCATCTGCTCACAGTCCGCAAGCGAGCTGGCCATCGGTTTTTCCACGATTACGTGTTTACCGTTTTCCAGTGCGGTCAGCGCAAGATCTTTGTGAAAGTGGGTGGGTGTAGAAATGATGATCGCATCGCAAGCATCTGACTTCAGGAGCTGTTCTGCGTCTTTGAACACACTGACATGACCAGGCAGCCTGGCCAGGGCCGCTGAATCAAGGTCGAAGGCGGCTGTCAGTTCACATTCAGTGGACACCTCAAGGGCCTGTTTACGCACCTCGCCAATACCGCCAAGCCCTATAAGTCCAAAGCGCATCATGCCTGATCAACTCCCTTTGATTCCATTGAATATGGTGACTTGCCCAGTATCATCTCAAATGCTGGCCCGACCCAGATCAGCAATTGGCGCAATACGGGCAGGCGTGCAACTAACATATAGGTCTTAATCAGAAGTCTGTCGATTGCCGGATAATGCCCTTCCTCATCCAGAGCCACCATCCTTGGAGATAGCATTTGGGCGTGCAATCCACTTTGTCTAGCATAGCGGATGATGCGCCCTGGTGAAATCAAATTGATAAAGCGCAGTGAGTCGACGCCTCGCAGACGCTTTACCAGTCGGCTACGCAGTTTTCCGGGAAAGTAACCGACGGCCCAGAGCCTGGTGCTCGGATGGGGGCCAAGGCAGAATTTATTGCTGCCGGCAAGCCATAACTTGCCGCCTGTCTTGAGAAGCCGTCCCAGTGCCACCAGTGTGTTGTCCACCGAGTACACATTTTCCAACAGATCGGTTGCGGTGATTTTTGAAAAATACCCGTCGGGAAACGGGGGCGCCTCAATGTCCGCACACACCAAAGTCGCGGTTATCCCCTGCTCCTTCAATCGCTGCTGGCAGATGACAAGCCAGCGTAACGCGATATCCACCCCGTAGATGTGGGAGCAATGCTCCGCAGCCGCAATAAGAGCGCCTCCGGTACCACACCCTGCATCCAGGAAAACATCGCCAGAGGACACGCCCAAGCGAGCCAGACTTTGTTGCGCCTGCCTGGGGCCATTGAGGTGATAGGCTTTATAGCGGGTTGCCAGGGCTGGAGGAACATCGTCGGTGATCTCATAGTAATAATCCAGCATGGCGGAAAAATTCTGCTCAGCTTCCGTCACCAGGCGTTTCGCTTTTGCCCGCTCCTGCTGCAGGCTGAGGTAAGGATCAGACCTGATGCGAAAATCCGCGATGCCGAAAATAACCGGGTACTCCCTGTTACAGCGTGAGCATTGATAGTGATCCGTTTGCGCTGACAGCTTTGTTCGGCATTGCGGGCAGACAAAAAAATTTTCACCTCCAGTATTTAAGCGCACGCTCAGCTCCAATGCTCGGCAAAGGGGACAGGCTTGCCCTGATCGTTGGAGGTGTAGGCCGCCAGCATCAGTGCCAGTGTCTTGATGTTATCCTGCGCGCTACAGGCGGGGACCCCGCCATTGTCTATCGCGTCAATAAAGTTTTTCAGGAGCTTGCTGGTGGCATTGGCAAAAATATCGAGCGGATCACTGGCAATCTTTTTGGCTTTCTCGGAATGGTACTGAAGAGCCCTGCCGCCCAATGAAACATCAAAGCCCACAAAGGGTTTTCGGTCACCGCCGCGAATGCCGGCGGTAAACTGCACATTGCCGCCAAACTCCGTTTCGATGGACGCCTTGCTGCCGTCGAGCCGCAAGTCAAGATAGCGATGCCTGCCTCGGGTAAGCCGGTCCAGCGTGATCTGCGCACTGCGGCCACCGGTAAAGTCGAGTTGGATCAGATTCAGATAATCCGGTCCGGTCGGGTTGGAGGGTTTTGGCATTCTGGCGCTGATCCGCAATGGCTCCTCACCAAAAAAATAACGACACAGATCCAGTACATGGATGCCGAATTCCTTACAGGTACGCTGGGGATCGTTTCCGCGCCAGCCAGCCTCCGTTTTTTCGTTTACGTAAAAGCTTTGTTGAGCGTTAATAAAAAGCAGATCGCCAAAGCCGGGGCTGCCGATTTTATCCTTTGCCGCCTCATATATATTCATGAAACGGAATTCATTATTAACAACGATCCAGCGTTGCTGTTTTTCAGACAGGGCGATCAACTGATGCGCTTCATCCAATGTCGTGGTAAAAGGTTTTTCGCAAAAGATATGACAGCCGTACTTTAACCCTTGCTCTGCCAGCCCGTAATGAAACTGGGTCGGGCTGGCAATGGCCAGAATATCCGGTTTTGTTTGCTCCAGTAGCGTGTTGACGTCTTCGTATACCGGAAACGGAAATGCACCCTTGCCTGCCGCAGGCGTTATTGCCGGATCATGGCCACCAACAAGCTCCAGGTTGGCAAGTTTGCTATACGCGGGCAAGTGAATAGTTTTTGCAGCCGCCCCTAACCCCACCAGGGCGATTTTTTTTCGGTTTGAAGTCATGATTGCTACTCACGAGAGTTAACGGCATTAAACCACCACAGTCTGCCACAAAACTGTACGACATGTTTTTTGGCCGCTACATTGAAAGGGTTTGGGGTTTTCCCTGTGAGGAGCTGTCATCAGGCTGGGTGGCGCTATAGTGAGCAACTGAGTATGCATGAAAGAGAGCAACTGACGGTCGCGATTGTGGGCGCTGGGCTCATGGGCAATTGGCATGCGCATGCGGCCAGAAAAAACGGCGCAACGATAACGGCCATTGTTGATCCTGACCTGGATGCAGCGAAGGTGCTTGCCGCCCGGTATGGCGGCCGAGCCTTCGCTGACTTTGAACAAGCACTTGAACATTCCCGGTTCGATATAGTGCATCTCTGCACACCACTGAATACCCATGTGTTACTTGCAAAACAAGCGCTGACGGCCAGGAAACACCTGATCATGGAAAAGCCCGTGGCGCCTACACGCAATGAAGTTACTGAGCTGCTGGATTTGGCAGCAGGCCAGAACCTTTTGTTATGTCCGGTTCATCAGTTTGCTTTTCAGCACGGTATCGTGTCAGTAAAAAATGAACTGGCTCGCCGAAGCAGTGGCCCTTTGGCGGTGACATTTGATTTTGCTTCAGCCGGAGGCGTGGGACGCCAGGCGCATGAATTGAACCGGATACTGATCGAGATTCTGCCTCATCCCTTGTCTGTTTTGTCGGAGGTCTGGCCTGAGGCTCCGCTGGAGAAGGAATCCTGGTGTGTAGATAACCCGAGGGCCGGGGAACTCTTTGCGTATTGTCACCACCAGGGGTTTCCCGTATCAATCAAGCTAAGTCTGAATGCCCGGCCCACACAGTGTAAAATGACGGTTTATCATGAGCAGGGAGCCCTGCATGTCAACCTGTTTCATGGTTTCGCGGTTTTTGAATCGCCTGCCGTTTCCCGGTTCCGTAAAATCATTTCGCCATTTTCCCTTTCCTTGAAGACACTTTTTGCGGCAACCGGCAATCTGTTAAGACGTTCTCTCAACCGGGAACCCGCCTACCCCGGCTTGAGGTCACTCATCGCGCAGTGTTATCAATCGATAAAAACGTCAACACACGGGCCGATCACTCGCGATGATTGTATTGCCGTCGCTACAATATCCGAGTTGGTCGAGCACAAACTCTCGCCTTAAATCATTATCTGAAGCTGGCCGTCAAATAATATGAGCTCATTCACGACCACTCACTTACGTTTCTCTATCGTCGTTATTGAACTTGTGGGCGGCGAAGGGTTGGCGACCTGTCTTTCGGCATTGCAGAAATTTGATGTTGAAATCATTGTCGTATTAAAAGAAGCCTGCCCTCAATTGCAAGCCCGGTTTGATCAGGTGCGCTTTGAAATACAAAACGAACCCGTGCCGCTGCGGCGAAAAAGCGGCGTCGCTCTCGCCAGCGGTGATGTGGTGGCCCTTATTGAAGACACGACACTTCCCGGTGACAGTTTGCTCAATGGCCTGGTGAGCGCATTTAAAGATGATAATACCCTCGCAGCATCCGGCCCGGTGTTGATTGCAAACCATCTGCCAAGCCGTTACCAAGCCCTGGCGTGCACAGAATACGGACGATATCACCCGAGCGTAATATTTGATCACCCTCATCAGCAATCCCAAAAAACAGTGGAAAGATTGCCAGGGAATTTCATCTGTTATCGTCGAGAGGCACTGGCCTCGATATTGAACGAACACAGTGAGGGCCTGGTCGAAGGGGTGATAAACCAACGGCTGTTGTCAAAAGGCGGCTCACTGGTCATGGAGCCCATGCTGGCCAATACCTATAATGCTGAAGACCCGTGGAGCGGGCGCCTTGCCACCCGCTTCCATCATGGCTGGATCTATGCCGGTGGGCAGGCAGAACAGAAAAACCTGTTTGCGTGTGCAGTGCAGTTGTTCAAGTCACTGTTATTGCCCGCAGTGTTGTCTTTCCGGGCAATTCGCTGTATGTCTGGAATGAATGGGATCAGGCACCCACTGAAAGTCCGCCTGTGGATCTGCCTGCTGGAAACCTTCTGGTCAGCTGGCGAAGCAGTGGGTTCGGTGTCTGGCGCACCCAAAAACATGGAGCATTGGCGTTGATGCGAATCGGGATAGATGCAACCTGCTGGTGGAATCAACGCGGCTTCGGGCGAATGGCGCGAGAACTGTTGTCGGCTATGTTTGCGCTTGATTCCGAGCACAGGTTCTATCTATTTGTTGACCAGGCGCCGACCGAATCAATGAACTTACCCAATATCGAAATCGTGCAGGTATTTCCCGAAAGACCGGCGACAGATGCCGCTGTTGCCAACTCCAGCCGTTCGATTGGAGATATGGTGCAGCTGTATAAGGCGGTATCGAATGCTCCGCTTGATTTGATGTTTTTCCCGGCGGTTTACTCATGGTTCCCTGTCCCGCTGAAGCTACCCACGGTGGTGACACTGCACGATGCCATTGCCGAGCACTTCCCGGAAATGATTTTTCCTGACTGGAAGGGCCGGCTTTTCTGGACGCTAAAGGTGAAGCTGGCCTTGTGGCAATGCCAGCGGGTGATGACCGTTTCCCATGCAGCAAAAGCCGAGATCGAACAGTACCTGGGAGTGAGAAGTGAGTCGATTGATGTCATCAGCGAAGCGCCCAATAAACTGTTTCGTCAAATAGACAATCCGACCGCGTGCCAGGACCTGCGTCGCCGAATTGGCCTTCCCCTGAACGGCGAGTTGATTGTGTATGTCGGCGGGCTGGCACCACATAAAAATTTGCAAGGCTTCCTGGAGGGCTTTGCGTTGGCCAGAGAAAGCCAGCAACTTGAGAATGTGCACGTTGTGCTGGTGGGTGACTACAACGGTGCCGGTTTTCATTCCAACTATGGCGAATTGCAGCAACTGGCGAATGACAGGCGCTTAAAAGGCCGGGTTCATTTTACCGGCTTTATCTCTGACGAGGACCTGGTTATTTTATATAACGATGCCATGGCCGTGGCAATGCCCTCTTTTTCGGAAGGATTTGGTTTGCCTGCCGTCGAAGCGATGGCCTGCGGGACACCGATCCTGTCCAGCAACAAGGGCGCGCTGCCTGAAGTGGTCGGTGATGCGGGGCTATTTTTTGACCCCTACGACATCACATCCATCAGTCGGGCGATAAAGGACATGTCAACTGAACACGACCTGAGACATAGACTGTCAAACGTTGCCGTTTCAAGAGCCGGGACATTCACCTGGGAGCGGGCAGCGGAACTCGCCTTGCGGCACCTGGAAGGGGCGGCTCTGCGTGGTTGAGGATACGGACCTTAAGTTGTCGAAAAGAAGATACGATTTGACGGTCATCGTCGCTGAAGAAATGGCCTTGGCCAACCTTCGGGAGATTTTCAGGCACTTACAGCCAGAGAAACACGCCTGCGTTGAATTTCTGATCTGTAGTGGCAGTGACGACTCCTTGCTTGACGCCGTGCCGGACAGCCAGAATGTCCGCATTATTCACGCCCGGTCCGATAGCAGGATACCACTACTATGGCGCGATGGCATTCGTGCGGCCCAGGCAGACAAGGTCGCACTGACCACCGCCCATTGCATCCCCTCGCAAGACTGGATCAAACAGTTACTAGCCTGCCCACTGGAAGGGGGTCAGGTCGCCGTTGGTGGCGCAATTGAAAATATCGAAAACGATACCGTGATCGGGCGGGTGATTTACCTGTTACGATATGTACGCTACACCAGATCGAGACCAAGCGGCCGTGCGGACGACCTGGCAGCCGACAATGCACTTTACCGCAAAGCCGATATACTGGCCCATGAAGACTTGTTGGAAGCCGGTTTTTGGGAGCCATCGTTTCATCAACGATTTCTGGCCGAAGGCAAGTCGATGGCATTTGATAACAACCTGGTTGTTGTCCACAGGAATTGTTACAGCGCGAAACAGTTTATACAGCAGCGTTATAGCCACGGCGTCGAGTTTGGCATGGCGAGGGCGAAAACCATGAGTGCCCCAAAACGGTTAACGATGATTGCCCTGTCTCCTTTAATTCCGCTGGTGTTTACCCGGAAAATAATAGCCGCCGCTCGACGTGATAAACAGTTTAACCTGGGTTTGAATCGCGACATGTTCTGGCTGCTGGTGTTTGTACTGGCTTGGTCAATGGGTGAAACCGTCGGCTACGTTAAGAGACAGGCGATTCAATCGTGATCAGTCTCCGTTAGGTTTCTTACAAAAGATAAAAATGGACGGATGGAAATTTCTATTAAAGGAGTCTGAAGCATGGATGGTCAGAAACAATCATCAGAAGACAAAAAACCGCTGTCAATCAGTGTCATTATGCCGGTCTATAATGGTATCGACTTTATCCGGCAGAGTTTGCCGCCGCTGGTGGCAATGAAGGAACGCGGCGAAGTGCTTGAGGTGATTGTCGTGGATGATACCTCCAGTGATGATACACCTCATGTGGCCCGCAGCCTGGGGGCACAGGTAATGCCCTCCGGAGGTCGTCTTGGGCCGGGCGCTGCCCGCAATGTGGCCGCCAGGGAGGCAAAAGGTGATATCCTGTGGTTTATCGACGCCGATGTCGTTGTTCATGACGACGCCGCCAGGGTGATGCTTGCGGGTTTTGACGAACCTGGTGTGGTGGGTGTCTTCGGCTCTTATGACGACAAGCCGCCCGCTCAGAATTTTCTTTCCCAGTACAAGAATCTGGTTCACCACTACTATCACCAGCGCGCCAGAAAAGAAGCGTCTACGTTCTGGTCAGGGTGTGGCGCGATTCGAAAAGAAGCCTTTCTCAGACAGGGGGGCTTTGACGTTGAAATGTTCAAGAGACCTTCGATTGAAGATATCGAGCTGGGGTATCGGCTGCTCGAATCAGAAGGAACGCTTCTGCTATTGACCAACCTTCAATGCACGCACCTTAAGGAATGGCGCCTCATCAACCTTATTCATACCGAAGTGTTCTGCCGGGCAATTCCGTGGGCCAGATTAATGCTAAGCCGGGGCGGCCTGGATAACGATTTAAATGTAGGTGTTAACGAGCGGATTAAAGCGGTTTTGGCCGGTTTGCTGGTTCTAACCGTCCTCTTTGCGCTTGGGGGCGTGCTGTCCTGGCTCTACCCTGTGTTGGTGGTGATGGTTGTGGTGTATGCCAACCGGCAAATCTTGCTACTGTTTTACCGGCGCAAGGGATTTTGGTTTGCATTGCAAGGCTTGTTATTTCACCAGGTTTATTACCTCTATAGTGCGTCCGCATTTGTTTGGGCACTGACCGGAACCAAACTGGGAATACTGAAATAAACCTGTATGAAAGCCATCCTTACCTTTCACAGCATTGATGACCGGGGCTCGGTACTTAGCTTCCCGCCTGCAACGTTCGCCAGGATGATCGCAGAGATCCTGGACGGTGACGTTACCATCTGCTCCCTGGATCAACTACTCAGCCCGAATATCGATAATGCCCTTGCAATTACCTTTGATGATGGCATGCGTTCGGTCTATAACAATGCGCTACCGGTGTTAAGAGACGCAAAGGTGCCCTCACACCTTTACCTGACAACGGACTATGTGGCTGGCAAGAATAACTGGCCCACCCAGCCCGCCGGCGCACCAGCCTTTGAAATGATGAACTGGCAAGAGATCGAAGCCTGCGCCGAGGCCGGCATGCAGATCGAAAATCATACCGTATCGCATCCTGATTTATGCCGGCTTACCCAGGAGCAAATTGAAGAAGAGTGTGAAACTGCCGACCTGAGTATCGAAAAGCAATTTGGGCGCCGGCCCAGGCATTTCGCTTACCCCTACGGGAACTACGATGCACGGGTTGCGGGGATTGTTGGTGAAAAGTACCAAACCTGTGTAACGACGGTATTACTGCCGTTAGGGCGGAAGCTCAGAGCCGCCGAGCTACCCCGGTTAGACAGCTACTATCTGCAAAACCGGCGGGACTATCGTCACTTTTTTTCTCCCACAGCGAGCAGTTATTTGCGCTTACGTCACTGGCTGCGTGTTTTCCGGAGTATGCTTTAGTAAAATCCTGAGTGAATAGCCGCGAGCGCTCAGTAGGGGAGCCCCAACCCAGAAAGCTGTCGGGCCGAGTCATTGCACGCAAATTCTTATCCAAGACTCGAATGATATTAAGCAAAAGCCCCCCCTATTAGAGTTGGTGACCAGAGAGCTCGTAAACCATTTGCCGTACCCTTTCATCGAGCACCAGCCAATCTGACTCAACTGTACGACAAAACTCTTCTTGTTCACTTTTTAGTTCGTCGAGTCTCTCAATTGTTTCGATAATTCCATTATAAATTGAAGTTTCGTCGTTTGGGTCTACGTACACAGCGCCGCTTCTAAACCATTCCTTTATAACAGTAGAATCTGCTACTATCTGGGGCTTACAGGCTTTCACCGATTCGTAGCTACCACAATTCAGAGTCATTGGCATGTTTGTCAATACAATGGTGGCATCCACAGAGTTTAGATATCTCAGATAATCTTCTTCCCCAACAAACCCAAGAAACCTGATATTCCCTGCGTGAACATATTTTTTCCAGTTATCATATTTTTTATAGTCTCCAGTGATATAGATATAATATTTATCAGTTAAATGTTTAAAAGCATTAAGCACCGCATCGACAGGTTCATCACCATCAAAGGAGCAAATAAATAAAAAATTGACATCGCCCTTCAGCTCAATTGCATCCGCCGACAAATCAGATGGCATCTTATCAGGCAGGACCGCACATTTTCCACCTAAAGATTCCACATAATCCCGAGCCTCGCTGTTTGTTACTATCGTAAGATCGGCGAGCCGTATACTATAGTCACTTATAAAATGGAATACTTTCCATTTCAATTTCCTACTGTTTCTAAACCTGATTTTGAAATTCGAATGGCGGTCAACCATCAAAAAGAATCCTTGAATTCGTCTAGTCGTTGCCAAAAGCGCTGCCAAAACAATCGAGGGGTTTTGACAAACAACAACAACCGGCTTCTCCCTATATAAATACCATAACGTCTTAAATGAAAGAATAAAATAACGAGCCAACTTCCAACCTGAATATTCGAAAACTTTATACTCCATATCCCACCATGAAGCCAACTCGCTCGACCTGCGATGATTATCCCATGTTATCCAAACTGACTTTTTCACTCTAACACGCTCATATTTTGTATGAAGTAGTTTCGCTTATTACTTGTTTCTTTGAGTTTTTGAACAGAAACATTTACCTTTATATTTTTAGTTTATATAAGTAAGTATAGAATCTCGGATAATTTTTCAAGAAACCTTTCAGCCTCGGTAGGATCCTGAAGTGGAAACGGATTTTCGCGCTAGTTGGCAGGCGATACCCCATACCTTCTTCCATGGCCACTATACATGGACTACAAACCCCGCAAGGTTTACCACTTCGCGCAGGAGAATGACAAAACCAGCTTTCCTCTATAACTGACAGGAATCCATTATCAGCGCACCACTCTCTTATATTACTTTTCGACACGTCAATAAGTGGAAAGTCTAGATTTTTGAATATTACAGAAAAAGGATAATCTTCTCGAGAATAATTTTCCTGAAAAAAATGATCATTTTTAACCAATACAATTGAAATATCAATTGACGCTACATTTGCATACCTGCAATATTCGGCAATCCACTTATATTGTTCACCAATATAGTGTTTCTTCAAAAGATCGATATAGGCTTCTTCAATTTCAATATATTTCTCAAAATCTGAAAACTCAGCGATGCTTATAGGCAGTAAGGTACCTTCAAGCTTTGGGTGGTTTTGCAAAAGATCACTAATACGATGCATCGCAGATATCTCGAAAGGCGTCGAAGCTCGGCTAGGATCACGAATATAATGGGGTTTAACATCGTCACCTTGGTAGAGCAACTGGATCACCCTAAACGTTGAATCCCAGCCCCCGGTCCACAAAACATTAACTATCTTATTCATTCGCTAACCCTTAACGACACTAATATTGATAGTTAACCTGATTATAAGCCAACATATCAACTTCCGGTTAGTAGCCTGTAGTACATCCCGATATACGATTGAAAAACAATTTCAAGATTTCAACTGTCATGATCTATTTCCATTTTCTGCACAAAGTACCCTTTCTTAGAAGCCGAATCTTTAATTACATTTTCGCTAGTGGATGTGATATTCACACGCACACCCACCACACTGTACAGATATTCTGAAATAAAGTCGGACAAATCCAATAGACCTTTTGCTGGGCCAGGAGAAGTCTCTAGTAAAAAACAGCCAAATTGATGCTGGTAAACGGTAAATTCAAAAGCTTCACCTGACTTAAACTGATACCGGTTCACCGCCCGGGCAAACTCCACTGCATGGAATTTCTCATTTTTTGACAAATAAGCAAAACGATTTACGGAGCGACCTTCCAAGTCACGAATAACCTCAGTGGCGCCTAACCTGGTACAGTCAGAAAATTCTAAATTAACATAGTCGCCCAACTCGTAACGTATCAAGCTTTGAGATGTTCTGGACACATCGGTCACTAAGCACCCATTATCTTCAGAATGTTCAATGAGGACCCAAGGATTGACGAGATGAAGATGCCCTTCAGTGCACTCGAACGCAATCACATCAAACTCGGTTAAACCATATTCTTCCGCTATCGGTGCCTTAAACACCCGCGATATATAAGCCTTTTGTGCTGGGAGAATCGACTCCGCTGTACACACCACGCACTTTGGTGGATCGAACTCAATGTCCATATTCGCGAGAATCTGAGCGGCTTCGAGTAACAGGGACGCATAACCGTAAAGATAGTCCGGTTTCCAATTCAACAGCGCTGCCACCTCATCTTTTGCTTCTGGACCTACCGGATGAAAAACCCGCCTGTTCATTACAAAATTCTTGAGCAGTGATTTCACGCCGGCTTCAGGCCTGCCCCATAACCTGGCCTCTCGCTGACCAAGCCTTACACCGTAATGCCGAAAACAGTAATCACGAACACCCAGCATTTGGGCCAGCTCTTTCCGGTCAAGCGAGACCTGGGTAAACTCGCCAGTTGTGCCTGCTGTATGACGGCGAAACCCGAATTTTCCGCGCTTTCCCTGCCCCTTCAGGCTTTGTTTACGAAATTGTTTCTTGGACATTGGCGGCGATGATCTCAAAACTTCCAGCCCAGTCACTTCTACACCTGCGGAATTACGTGGACGATTGCGGGCCAACAGCTGGTCTAGCTCTTCGGCCCGGGCTCCTTCGCTCAAGCTCCATAGTCTTCCCACTTCCTTACGGTACCGGGCGATTGGCAAACCCATTGCCAAAAACACTAATCGCGTGATAAGTAACCTGGCCGACCGCACAATCATGGTCCACCGAGAACCGTTCTGTAGAATGCCAGGTACTTACGCGCCATTGCCTCAGACGAATAGTTTTTGCTCACCGCCCCGTAACCCCAGTCGACTTTCCGGCTGGACAGTTCTTTGTCAGTTAGGGATTTTTCAATTGCTCTGGAAATAGTGACTGGCTCAACGTCACTCAGGAGTGCACCGCCCTGCCCCTCGCCCAGAACTTTCGGTATTTCGCCGACAGCGGAGGCAACCACAGGAGTTTTTAACGACACCGCCTCAAGAAGGGTAATTGGCAGGCCTTCTGTCAGGGAGGGCATAACCAGCACCTTTGAATGTCTCAGCAGCGCAGGTACGGTGCTGCAGTATCCAGGCATAAGCACATCGTCTTTGACGCCCAGCTCGTTAACCAACACCTCAAATTGTTGGCGGTACTTACCTTCACCAACAATAACCAGTCCTGAATTGGGAAAGCTTTTCCTGAATTCGGAAAAGGCCGATATCAGCCTGTCGAAACCTTTTTCCCTGGATAACCTGCCAACCCCGAGAATCACTGGCTCGTGAGTGTCTATAAAAGATTTGAACGGCTCATCCAGTGGGGCCGAGGACAATTCCTGAACCTCGGAAATGTCCAGACCATTTGGAATAACGACGGTGTGGCCGCTTGAGAGCTTCCCCGGAAACTCCTTCTTCATCGCCTCGCCCACAAGAGCGACTCCGTTCATGCGGCGGATTGCAAAGCGATCAAGAGATTCGTATAGCCACATTTTTGAAAACCGCGGGGCATGAACGTATCCGTGTAGGGTGGCAGTCATTGGAATGAGCCTGATGCTTTCCGGATACATCCCTAAGAGTACATTGAACTTGAATCCATGGGAGTGTAGAAGGTTATAGTTGTTCTCCTGCGCCCACTTCAGAATTCTCCGGGACTCTCTCAGATTAAGGCCCGGTTTCATCCGCCAGGAAGTAACTGGAAGCCCTTTTCTTCTTGCCTGTGCCTCAATACCCTTTTCGGCAGCATCCGGCTCTCCGGCACTGAGTATCATCGGTTCAAGCCCCTGCTTTACCTGTTGCTGAACCAGGCTGAGCAGCATCTTCTCGGCACCATAGAGGCCACCGCTATCAATCAGGTGCAGCACCTTGATTCCCATTAATGGCCTACCCCTTCCTAGGATTCCAGATAACCTTCTTCTCACCCTTCAGAAACGCTGCCGTTGCTTTGTAAGAGGCAATATTCAGCAACATAAAGTAGTAGGGTATCGAGTAAATCACGGACAGCGGTCGCCCTTCCCCTTCCCGCTTGTGACCGGTCCACGCGAGTGCCATGAAGATGACCAGGCCGATGAATGCCAGTGTGTAGACGCCACGGGCCGGGGCGAGTATCAGTGTGCTGATGGCCAGGGTGATCAAAGGTACGAAGGCGG
>NZ_JBSXNZ010000038.1:0-45301 GCF_056857895.1 Marinobacter sp. B-21 | reverse complement strand
ACACTTAAGGCCGGTGACTGGATGACATCAGAGCGACATTGGCGCGCATACTACTAATAATTCTCATATCTGGGCGTAATGGGCTAACCGAGAAAATTTCGTGGCTGCTGCTTGGGGTGTTTATGAAATGTTCGGGTTAGATCTCGCCGTCGGCTGCCATCTGCATGTAGCTGTCGTTAAACCGCAGTTTCACGTTGGCTTCGTCGCCCATGATTGAACCATCCGGAAATTCGATGCCAACGAAATCCGGGCTCATGGCGCCCTGGCCAAGCAGGCCCTTGTCGAAAGAGAACTGGCGAACGCTGTCCATGGCTTCTCGGGCTTCCTCGCTGTTGATGAAGTCCACCGACATCTGCGGTTCCCAGAACATCTTCATGCCGGCCAGTTGGGCTTCATAGCCGGCTTGGTCGGTACCGGACAATTCACCCAGAAAGGCTCTTGCCTCCTGCCCTTTCTCGGAGTCTGAGGCCAGAATGCTCATGGTTTCATACCAGGCGCCGACAAGGGCCTTACCCAGGTTCGGGTTGTCTTCCAGGGTCTCGGAGTTCACCAGAGTCAGATCCTTGATGTGACCCGGAATCTGGCTGGAATCGAACTGTTTGGTGGCGCCCGGGTAGGCTGCCACCTCTGCCAGCAGCGGGTTCCAGGTGGCGACATGACGAACGTCGTCGGTCTGGAAGGCGGACACCAGGTCGGCATCAGAGATGTTCACCACGCTGATATCGCGCTCCTCCAGCCCAACCGTGTTCAACGCACGGACCAGGAGATAGTGGGAAACGGACAGCTCCACCAGATGCACGGTTTCGCCTTCAAGGTCCTCAATCGACTTGGCGTCCTTCGACACCAGGCCATCGTTGCCGTTGGAATAGTCACCCACGATCAGGGCGGTGGTGTCCACGCCTGAGGCCGCCGGAATCGAGAGGCCGTCCATGCTGGTGGCCACCACGCCGTCAAACTGGCCGGCGGTGTACTGGTTGATGGATTCGATGTAGTCGTTCACCTGCACGATATCCACTTCGATATCGTACTTGTCCGCCCACTTCTTCATGATTCCGTAGTCTTCGGCGTACTGCCAGGGTACCCAGCCGGCGTAGATGGTCCAGGCAATGCTGAAGGAGTCCTTTTCCTCAGCGAGAGCCCCCATGGCCAGGGAAGCGGTCAACACGCCGGCGGCCAGGCGTTTGCTCAGGTCAGTTGTTTTCATGGTGTCTCTCCTCGGGTCTTGCCCGTGTGTGCAGGTTTGGTCTTTTTCAGTTTGTGATGGTTGCTGGCATTACTCGTTTGTCTCTTCCACGATCACCACCGGCGTTCCGGGTGATACTGCCTGGCCGGCTTCCCGGCGCACGTCTACCACGCGACCGCTCACCGGGCTCAGTAGCTCGATTTCCATTTTCATGGATTCGATGACGGCCACCGGTCGCTGGGCCTCGATGGTGTCGCCGGGCTGGACCAGGCATTCCCACAGGTTGCCGGCCACGTGGCTTTCCACGGCGTGTTGGCCGGCTGGCAGGTTGGCGATATCGCCCTCGCCGGTGTCCTCGATGGGCGCCTCGGAGCTGAAATTGATCTGGCCGGATTCGATCCAGCGTTGCAGTTCCTCGTCGAAGGCCTGCTTGCGCTTGCCGGTGAAGGTCTGGATCTCGTCGTTGTTGTCGGCCAGAAACTGCTCGTAGTCCTTCAGGTTGAAGCGGGTTTCTTCGACCCGGATCGGGTAGTCGCCGTTGGGGAAGTCCCGGCGGATCTGTTGAAGCTCCTCGGCGCTGACTTCATAGAAGCGCACCTGATCGAAGAACCGGAGCAGCCAGGGTTTGCCGGGCTCGAACAAGTCCGTCGTGCGGTAGCGGTTCCACATCTGCAGGGTGCGACCGACAAACTGGTAGCCACCGGGCCCCTCCATGCCATAGATGCACAGGTAGGCGCCGCCGATGCCCACGGAGTTTTCCGCGGTCCAGGTCCGGGCCGGGTTGTACTTGGTGGTCACCAGCCGGTGCCGTGGGTCCAGCGGCGTAGCCACAGGAGCGCCCAGGTAGACATCACCCAGGCCCATCACCAGGTAGCTCGCATCGAACACGGTCTTTTTCACCTCGTCGATGCTGCCCAGCCCGTTGATACGGCGGATGAACTCCAGGTTGCTCGGGCACCAGGGTGCGTCCTTGCGCACTGACTGCATGTATTTGGCAATGGCGGTCTGGCAGGCCTCGTCATCCCAGGACAGGGGCAGGTGCACGACGCGCGCCGGCACATCCCATTCCGGCTGCTTCTCCAGTTCCTTTTCGGCGCTGATCAGCAGATCCAGCAGAGTACGCTGGTTCAGTTTCTGGCTGTCGTAGTGCACCTGCAGGGAGCGGATGCCCGGTGTCAGCTCCAGGATGGCGTCGTGATTCTGCTCACGCAGCCACAGCATCAGGGCGTGGGCGCGAAATCGCAGGCGGATATCCAGCTCCATGGGGCCGTATTCCACCAACACGTAATTGTCGCCGGCAGCCCGGTACTCCACGCCGGTTTCGTGTTCCTCGGGCGTCAACGCATCGAGGATCGGCGTCTCTGGTTTCATGGGGGTGATATGGGCGGTGGCCGACGTCAGTGTGGCCACGGATTCATCCAGCGCTGCCCGCAGGGCAACCGCCTGATCCTGGCTCACCGGCACAAACTGCACCTTGTCGCCGGCCTTGAGCTGGCCCAGCTTCCAGAGGTCGGCACTGATCACCGTCACCGGGCAGACGAAGCCGCCCAGGCTGGGGCCATCGGGGCCCAGGATTACCGGCATGTCGCCAGTGAAATCCACCGTCCCCACGGCGTAGGCATTGTCGTGGATGTTGGAGGGGTGCATACCCGCCTCACCGCCGTCGCTGCGGGCCCATTCCGGTTTCGGCCCGATCAGGCGGACGCCGGTGCGGCTGGAGTTGTAGTGGATCTCCCATTCGCTGGCGAAGAAGGTGTCGATGTCCGCGCCGGTAAAATAGTCCGGCGCACCATGGGGGCCGTAGGTGACGTGCAGCTTCCAGGTTTTACCGATGGTCGGTTTCAGGTCGGCGGGCAGGGTGGTTCTGGTCGTCGGTTCCGCATCCGGCAGGGCCAGCACATCGCCGGCCCGGAGCGCCCGGCCGCAATGGCCGCCAAACTGCCCGAGCGTAAAGGTGCTGCAGGAGGTCAGGTATTCCGGGCAGTCCAGGCCGCCACGGAACAGCACATAGGCCCGGGCGCCGTCGGCCGTCGTGGCGCCCAGTTTCAGGGTGGCGCCAGCGGGCACGTAAATCACCTGCCAGAAATCCACCGGCTCGTCGTTCAGGGTGGCCTCCAGCGTCGCCCCGGTCAGGGCAATCTGGGTGGCGCGGTTGAACGTGAGTATCGGGCCCTTGAGGGTGATTTCCAGCCCGGGTGCTCCCTCGGGGTTACCCAGCAGCCTGTTGCCCAGACGGAAGGAGTAGCTGTCGAACGGACCGGACGGCGGCACGCCGATTTCCCAGTAGCCGATGCGGCCCGGGTAATCCTGAATGGTGGTCAGGGTGCCGCCGCTGAGGACATCCACCGTGGCTGGCCGGTAATCGAATTCGTTGAGGGTACGGGTGAATAGCCGGCCTTCGGCAAAGCGCGGGTCGTCCAGCACCTGGCGCACGTACTTGAGGTTGGTTTCGATGCCATACAGCTGGCTGGCATCCAGAGCCTGCATCAGCCGCTGGCGGGCCGACTCGCGATCCTGTTCGTGCACGATGACCTTGGCCAGCATGGGATCGAACAGCGCCGAGACTTCTGTACCCGGCTGAATCCAGGTATCGATCCGAAGACCGTCCCCTGCAGGCCAGGTCACGTTGGTGAGCAACCCGGCACCGGGCTGGAAGTCCTTGTTGGGATCTTCCGCATAGATCCGGGCCTGGATGGCGTGGCCGGAGGCGGTGAGGTTACCGCCCAGTTCTGCCAGGTCCGGCAAGGTGCCGGCACCCAGTTCGACCATCCAGCGCACCAGGTCAACACCGTACACCTGCTCGGTGACGCCGTGCTCTACCTGCAGGCGAGTATTCACTTCCAGGAAGTAGAACTCGGTGGTGTCCGGATCGTAGATGAACTCCACGGTGCCGGCACTGCGGTAGGCGATGCTTTCGCCCAACTGGCGGGCGGTAGCGTGCATGCGGTTACGAACGTCGTCGGTCAGTCCCGGGGCCGGGGCCTCCTCAATCACCTTCTGGTTGCGGCGCTGGGCGGAGCAGTCACGCTCACCCAGAGCCAGCACCTGGCCTTCACCGTCGCCAAACAACTGCACTTCGATATGACGGGCGTGTTCCACAAATTTTTCCAGGAACACACCGCTGTTGCTGAAGTTGTTCTGGCTCAGGCGCTGAACCGATTCAAAGCTCTTGCTCAGATCTTCGGCGCTGTAACAGCGGGACATACCAATGCCACCACCGCCGGCGGTGCTCTTGAGCATCACCGGGTAGCCGATGTTGTCGGCAGATTCCAGGGCCGCGTCCAGATCGGTCAGCAATCCGGTGCCCGGAAGCAGGGGTACGCCGGCGTTCTCTGCGAGGGCCCGGGCGGTATGTTTGAGACCGAACTGTTCCATCTGTTCCGGTGTCGGTCCGAGGAATACCACACCTTCGGCGTCACAGCGCCGGGCGAAACCGGCGTTTTCGCTCAGAAACCCGTAGCCCGGATGAATGGCCCCGGCACTGCTCTTGCGGACAACCTCAAACAGCTTGTCCTGGTCCAGATACGTCGCGGCCGCCGAGCCTTCGCCCAGTGAGTAGGCCTCATCCGCCTGGCGCACGTGCAGGGAATCTGCATCCGCTT
The DNA here is from genome assembly GCF_056857895.1 of Marinobacter sp. B-21. Classification (NCBI taxonomy): domain Bacteria; kingdom Pseudomonadati; phylum Pseudomonadota; class Gammaproteobacteria; order Pseudomonadales; family Marinobacteraceae; genus Marinobacter; species Marinobacter sp. B-21. Next base: position 40,516 of record NZ_JBSXNZ010000038.1, on the reverse strand, counting down.
CGGCGTAGACGGCTACCGAGGTGAGCCCCATGGCACGCAGGGTACGTATCACCCGGCACGCGATGGCGCCACGGTTGGCGATCAGGACCTTGTTGGGGTTGTTGAGGGTGCCGGTCAGCTCCATACCAGCACCTCGATCGGTGTCGGGTTCCAGCCGTTGCAGGGGTTGTTCAGCTGCGGACAGTTGGAAATCATCACCAGCACATCCATCTTGGCTTCCAGTTCCACGTACTTGCCGGCGTCGGAAATGCCGTCGGCAAAGGTCAGGCCGCCGTCTGCGGTCACCGGCACGTTCATAAAGAAATTGATGTTGTGGGTGATATCCCGCTTGGACATGCCCAGTTCCTCGTGTTCGGTGACCGCTACCAGCCAACTGTCCCGGCAGGCGTGCATGCACTTTTTCTCAAGGGCATAGCGGGTGGTGTTGCTTTCCGCCGCGCAGGCGCCGCCGAGGGTGTCATGCCGGCCGCAGGTGTCGGCGGTGATCTCCAGCATCACGTTGTTTTCCGAGGACATCAGCTTCGAGCCGGCGGTCAGGTAGACATTGCCCTGCTCGCGGATGGTGTCCACGGCGCTGTAACGCTCGGTCGGATTGTGGGCGTTGTAGAACAGGGTGTCGGCGGCCTGGTTGCCTTCCAGGTCCAGGATGCGGACGGTTTCGCCGGCCTTCACCACTTTCAGGAAATACTCGCCCGCCGGTACGGTTTCGCGGAAGGCGGCGTTTTCAGGTTTCAATGCGCTTTGCTTGATCATCTCCGGCCTCCGTTACTGGAACAGGTGGTACAGGGCGTTATTGGCGAAGGCCCGGGTGGCCTCCGGTGAGGACGTCTTGCAGGGATCGGCATCGGTGACCGGTGCCGCCCTGAAGAGCTGGTAACGCACGGGATGGCTGGGGTACCCGGTGGCCGGATTCATCGGGTGCGGGCAGGTGTGCAGCACCACGATGGTGTCCATCTCGAAACGCAGGTCGACGGTGGCGCCGGCGTGGGAGTGATCGCTGACAAAGGCCATGTTGCCGTCGTCGTCGGTCTGCACCTTGCTGAACCAGTTCAGGTTGGCGGTCAGGTCCTTCTTGCCCAGACCGTATTTGGCCAGTTCGTTCAGGAAGCTGGTGAAGCCGTTGCGGTGGTAGTGGTTGTGGGCCTGCTGATAGGTCTTCCTGCCCCAGCGCTGTTCCACCAGATCGGCGGTGCAGGTGCCGGCAACGGTGTCGTGCCAGCCCAGGTCGTCTCGGATGATGGAGGCGAACACCCGGCCCATGTCGGAAAGCAGGACATGGCCACTGGTGAGCAGGAAGGTGTGCTGGTTTTTCAGGGTGTCCGGCATGTTGTAGCGCTCGAGCGCGTTCTCGGGGTTGTACATCAACATGCCGACGTTGGCACCGCCGGTTTCGTCAATCAGGCGCAGCACGTGGCCGCGGCGCATGATGAAAGACCAGTGGGATCCGCCGGGAATCAGATCGTCGTAGAGGGGGGTTGCGGTTTGCAACATGGCCTTTTCCTCCTGGTTAGGGCATTTAAAAAGCGAGAGGCGTCAGTAACTGAGCGATCCTCCCGGGCTTTTGTCCCGCCGTGTAACCTTGGAAAAGGTCGTCAACTCTCGGACCAGCCGTCTGCACGGATTGATGGCAGACCGGAACCCTAGTTGACCATTGGTCAGATTGTGGCGCTTTGATTGTGGTTTCAGTAACCGACTTCTCGCTGCGTAATGGATCAATTGCAGAGACTGTGCCAATCAGTAAGTTTCTGGTTTTAATAAGGTTTTGTTTTTTGAGCTCAACGCAGGTTGCTTCCTGCTTGGGCGTTCGCACTGTTTTTGTGCATCGGTTGGCGCGTCTGCAGTGCGGATTTCTGGCGGGTGTATTGCGCTTCAGGTCGCTGTTGGCATGGCGTTCCGGTCATCTACTACCAAGGGAGGAGTTTTTCGCCTCCATCGCATCATTCAACTTTCCGGGTTTGGCGTCTACATTGAATGGGTAAACGCGAAAGGCCGCGTTGCCTTGCGACAAACACAACAAGAGGTCGAAACCATGATCTACGCACAACCAGGAAAGGATGGCTCCGTCGTTTCTTTCAAATCCCGTTACGAGAACTTCATCGGTGGCGAGTGGGTTGCCCCGCTGAAGGGTCAGTATTTCGAGAACATCACACCGATCACCGGCGACGTTATCTGTGAGATTCCCCGCTCCGGCGCCGAAGACATTGATCTTGCCCTGGACGCGGCACACAAGGCCGCACCAGCCTGGGGCAAGACCTCTACCACCGAACGCTCCAACATTCTGCTGAAAATTGCCGACCGCATTGAGCAGAACATCGAGATGCTGGCGGTTGCCGAAACCTGGGACAACGGCAAGGCAGTGCGTGAAACCATCAACGCCGACCTGCCCCTGGCAGTGGACCACTTCCGTTATTTCGCCGGCTGTATCCGCGCCCAGGAAGACACCTCCAGTGCTATCGACAACAACACCGTGGCCTATCATTATCACGAGCCACTGGGTGTTGTAGGCCAGATTATCCCATGGAATTTTCCGCTGCTGATGGCAGTGTGGAAGCTGGCGCCTTGCCTGGCGGCGGGTAACTGTACCGTGATGAAGCCGGCCGAGCAGACCCCGGCCAGCATCCTGGTGCTGATGGAACTGATTGGCGACCTGCTGCCACCGGGCGTGGTTAATATTGTCAACGGTTACGGCATTGAAGCCGGCGAGGCCCTGGCCACCAGCAAGCGCATCGCCAAAATTGCCTTCACTGGCTCCACGCCGGTGGGCTCGCACATCCTCAAATGTGCCGCCGAGAACATCATTCCCTCTACCGTCGAGCTGGGTGGCAAGTCCCCCAACATCTACTTCTCCGACGTGATGCAGGCTGAGCCGGAATTTATCGACAAGTGTGTGGAAGGCCTGGTGCTGGCATTCTTCAACCAGGGTGAAGTTTGCACCTGTCCCTCCCGTGCCCTGATTCAGGAAGACATGTACGACGAATTCATGGCCAAAGTCATCGAGCGCACGAAGGCCATCAAGCGTGGCAACCCGCTGGATACCGATGTTCAGGTGGGTGCCCAGGCCAGCAAGGAGCAGTTCGACAAGATCATGTCATACCTGGAAATCGGCAAGCAGGAAGGTGCGGAAGTGCTGACCGGTGGTGGCCGTGAGGAAATGGAAGGTCAGTACAACAACGGCTTCTATGTCCAGCCCACGTTGCTGAAAGGCAAGAACGACATGCGTGTGTTCCAGGAAGAAATCTTCGGCCCGGTGGTGGGTGTAACCACCTTCAAGGACGAGGAAGAAGCCCTGGCCATCGCCAACGACACCGAGTTTGGTCTGGGTGCCGGCCTGTGGACCCGCGACATCAACCGTGCTTACCGCATGGGCCGAGCCATCCAGGCAGGCCGTGTGTGGACCAACTGCTACCACCAGTACCCGGCCCACGCCGCCTTCGGTGGTTACAAGAAGTCCGGTGTTGGTCGTGAAAACCACAAGATGGCGCTGGACCACTACCAGCAGACCAAGAACCTGCTGGTCAGCTACGACATCAACCCACTGGGTTTCTTCTGATTCTCTGAGCGGTAGGCGGGCTTCCCCACACGGGCCCGCCTGTGAGTCGGCACATCGGATGTGCACCTTGACCTCTTTTGGCCCTTCCCAGGGCCTTTTTTTCGTTCCAGCAGCCTGTCGGGCTTAAGGCTGCTAGGCAACGGGCAAGTCCGACTGCGGACTTATTACAACTTGGGGAGGCCCAAAAACAGTGCCAAAGTACCATATTGATCTCCTATCCCTGTCAACTAGGATGAGAAGTGGGTTATCGGCAATGTCGTTGATTCACCCGCAATGCGCTAACAATTACGACAACAGAGGTAAGCATTATGTGGACCAAACCAGCCTATGAGGATCTGCGCATCGGTTTCGAAGTTACCATGTACTTCGCCAACCGCTGAGTGCTGAAGCGGCCAGCCTGAGTGGCTGGCCGTTTTACTTCCGGAGTGTCCAATCATGTTCATCCACGTTCTGGGCTCCGCCGCCGGCGGTGGCTTTCCCCAGTGGAACTGCAACTGCGCCAACTGCGACGGCTTCCGTCAGGGCACCCTGAACGCCCGTGCCCGCACCCAGTCTTCCGTTGCCGTCAGTGAAGACGGCGAGCACTGGATCCTGTTCAACGCCTCTCCCGATATTCGCGCCCAGTTGGCTTCTTTTGAAGCCATGCAGCCGGCCAGGGCGCTTCGGGACACCGGCATCGATGCTATCCTGTTGATGGACAGCCAGGTGGATCACACCACCGGTCTGCTATCGCTTCGCGAGGGGCTGCCCATGGACGTCTGGTGTACCGAGCAGGTACACGAGGACCTCAGCGGCGGCTTCCCCCTGTTTACCATGCTCAGGCACTGGAATGGCGGCCTGAACTGGCGCCGGGTGGCGGCCTCTGAACAGTCGCCGTTTACGATTCCCTGCGCACCGTCCATCGAACTGACTGCCATTCCGCTGCTGAGCAACGCGCCGCCGTATTCGCCGCGCCGGGATAACCCGCACCCGGGGGATAACATCGGTATTTTTCTTGAGGACACCCGCACCGGGCAGACAGTGCTCTATGCGCCGGGCCTCGGAGAGCCGGACCCGCGCATCCTGGACTGGATGAAAAAAGCCGATGTGCTGCTAGTGGACGGCACCGTCTGGCACGACGACGAGATGATCCGCCAGGAAGTGGGCACCAAGACCGGGCAGGCCATGGGGCATCTGGCCCAAAGTGGCCCCGGAGGCATGATCGAGGTGCTCGACACCCTGCCGGCCAGCCGCAAGATCCTGATTCACATCAACAACACCAACCCGATCCTGAACGAGGACTCGCCGGAGCGCGCGGAACTGACGCGCCACGGGATTGAGGTGTCCTGGGACGGAATGCATATCGACCTGTCGGGGCCGCCATGAACGCCAAAGCCAACACCGCCATGAACCGCACGGATTTTGAACAGGCCCTCCGGGACAAGGGGCAGTATTACCACATCCACCACCCGTACCATAAAGCCATGTATGGCGGACAATGCACGCCGGAACAGATTCGTGGCTGGGTGGCCAACCGGTATTACTACCAGATCAGGATTCCCCAGAAGGACGCCGCGATCATGGCCAACTGCCCGGACGCCGGCGTGCGCCGGCTCTGGCTGCAGCGGATTCTGGACCACGACGGCCACGACGGCGATGCGGGTGGTATCGAGGCCTGGCTGTCCCTGGCCGAAGCGGTGGGTCTGACCCGGGAAGAAGTGATCGACCAGCGCCATGTGCTGCCCGGTGTCCGGTTTGCGGTGGATGCCTACCTGAACTTTGCCCGCCGGGCCACCTGGCAGGAGGCGGCCTGTTCCTCCCTGACCGAACTGTTCGCGCCGGAGATCCACCAGTCCCGACTGGACAGCTGGCCGGGCCACTATCCGTGGATTGACGAGGGCGGCTACCGCTATTTCCGCAAGCGGCTGTCGGAGGCGCGCCGGGATGTGGAGCACGGCCTGACCATCACCCTGGACCACTTCACCACCGGCGCCGGGCAGACCCGGGCCCTGGAAATTCTGCAGTTCAAGCTGGATATCCTGTGGACCATGCTGGATGCCATGACCATGGCTTACGGCCACCGTACGCCGCCCTACCATACGGTGACCGACCAGCAGGTCTGGCACCGGGGGCTGTAATGGGGGTTGCCATGCACCAGGTTCCGCGTTTTCGCCGTGGCTTCCGCTTCCAGTGGGAACCCGCCCAGGAAAGTTACGTTCTGCTGTATCCGGAAGGTATGGTGAAGCTGAACGGCAGCGCCGGTGCTATTCTCAACGAGGTGGACGGCCAGCGCAGTGTGGCCGACATCGTTGCCACCCTGGAGCAGCAATTCCCGGATGCCGGACCGCTCGGCAAGGACGTGAGTAATTTTCTGCAGGATGCGCAGCAACACCACTGGATCGACCTGTCATGAACACCTCGCACGCACCCACACCGGTCAACCCCCATAAGGCGGGGCCGCCCCTCTGGCTGCTGGCGGAGCTGACCTATCGCTGCCCGCTGCAGTGCCCCTACTGCTCCAACCCGCTGGACTTTGCCCAGACCGAACGGGAGCTAAGCACCGACGAGTGGGTGAGTGTGCTACGCCAGGGCCGGGCCATGGGCGCCGCCCAACTGGGCTTTTCCGGCGGCGAGCCCCTGGTGCGCCAGGACCTGCCGGAGCTGATCGCCGAAGCGCGACAGCTGGGTTACTACACCAACCTCATTACCTCAGGCCTGGGGCTGACCGACGCCAAGGTGGCTGCCTTTGCCGAGGCCGGACTGGATCATATCCAGGTCAGTTTCCAGGCCTCGGACCCCGAGCTGAACAACGCCGTGGCCGGCTCCCGCAAGGCCTTTGACCAGAAGCTGGCCATGGCCCGGGCGGTCAAGGCGGCGGGCTACCCGATGGTGCTCAACTTCGTGATCCACCGCCACAACATCCACCAGATGAACGACATCATGGCCCTGTGTGAGCACCTGGGGGCGGACTACGTGGAACTGGCGACCTGCCAGTATTACGGCTGGGCTTTTGAGAACCGGGAAGGGCTGATGCCCTCGAAAACGCAACTGGTGCAGGCGGAGCAGGAAGTGAACGTGTACCGTAAACGCCTGGACGCCACCGGCTCGGCCATGAAGCTGATCTTCGTCACTCCGGACTACTACGAAGAGCGCCCAAAAGCCTGCATGAACGGCTGGGGCAACCTGTTCCTGACCATAGCCCCGGACGGCACTGCGCTGCCGTGCCACAGCGCCCGCCTGCTGCCCATCGACTTCCCCAATGTCCGGGACCAGGATCTTCAAAGCATCTGGTACGACAGCCCGGGCTTCAACCACTACCGGGGTGACAGCTGGATGCCAGAGCCCTGCCGCTCCTGTGATGAGAAGCAACAAGACTTCGGAGGTTGCCGCTGCCAGGCCTATCTCTTGACCGGCAATGCCGATAACGCCGACCCAGTCTGCAGCAAGTCCCCTCACCATGATCGAATCCTGGCCGCGAGGAACGCTGCCGATCACGCCACGGCCGGCCTTACTGGACTCATCTATCGAAATGCGGACAACTCCCGACTGTTCTTCCGGGGCTGAGCATTGCCTTGAAGCCCGGGGATGTTGCCGATCAATAAGATGAGAGGGAAGTGCTGATGATGTACCACGCTCATGAAAATGCCCGTGCCGCGGTTGGTGATAGTCGTGCCCATGTCTGGCCATTTCCCAATATTACTGTGAGGCACGGTGCAGGAGTCTCACTCTCCATAACCTCGTACAGGTGACCAATGTTTCGAGCAAAGAACAATCCAGGCGCGTGTCGTCATCCAGTCCGACCGAAACAGGTCGTCTTGTGTTTGTTTTGGCCCTTTGCCGCCGAGGCGGAGCTCGCGGTGGATGAAATATACTCCCCCCGGATCACGGCAGGTGATCTCGAGATCGGTGTGGTTGGCGCGTTTCTGGACAGTCAGGGAAGCGAAGACGACAATCTCCGGTTTGATCAGTGGGAAATTGGTTACGGGATAACGGATCGCTTCAGTGCCGAACTCAACTTCAACGCCATTAAGAGCCCCGGGAGTGCCTATTCACTGGACGAATATGAAATTGAATTGGTTGGGAATTTTTTTCAGGACCATGAGAGCGCTGCGGGATTGTTTCTTGAACTATCAAAAGAACACCGGGGAACAGCCAGTGAGATAACCATTGGGCCGCTCTATGAAAGACAGTTAGCCGATCACTACCAGGTTCTGACCAATGTTCTGGTCGGCCGTTCATTTGGTGAAGACGACGAGCAGCTTGAGCTGACCGGCTCGATACAGGCTGCCTATACGAAGTCTGAAACTTTTCAGCCGGCACTGGAGTATTACGGGGCCCGAAACAACCATTTGCTGGGGCCCGCAATCCTGGCTGAGGTCAGGGTGGGCTCCAGCCTCCTGGAACTCCAGGCGGGCGTTGCGTTTGGCTTGAACGCGGAGTCCGACGATGTGATCTATCGCTGGGAACTGGGAATGGAGCTGTAATGACCTGCCCGGGTTCCCTCCCTAACCATTATTGCGGCGACAGCTGGATGCCGGAGCCCTGCCGCTCCTGTATCGAAATGCGGACAACTCCCGGCTGTTCTTCCGGGGCTGACGGCCCCTTCTGTGCATCCACGCCCGCAAGGTCAGCGCCTGACAATACCCCTATGAGCGCCTATGAGGCCTGTGCGGCCCACACTCAAAGAGGCGGGCTCGCGGTTTCTGCGGCCGGTGTTTTCTGGTTACAGAGCGATCCGGCCGAAGGCAACGCTAATCTCTGGTATCTGTCCGAACAGGGGCCCGCTCGCCTGGGCCCGGACGGGTTGGGCATCCGTAGCCGGGTGAACGGTTACGGCGGCGGCGCGCTGGCGGCTTCCGATACCGGTGTGTTCGTGGTCGGTGAGGATCAGCAGATCCGGTTTATCGATCTGGCCGACGGCACCTGCTCCTTGCTTACCGATGATCCCGGGGCCACCTATGGCGGACTGATCGCCGATGCGCCCCGGCAGAGGGTGCTGGCCGTTCGCGAGGCCGGTGGCGAGCAGCAGCTGGTGGCGGTCTCTGTGGACGGTGAGCTTCGGACTCTCCATTCCGGTCAGGACTTCTACAGTGCGCCCGCGCTGTCTGCCGACGGCAGGAAGTTGGCCTGGACAAGCTGGCAACTGCCGGACATGCCCTGGGTTCGCAGCCGGCTCTGGACAGCGGGCGTAGTGCAAGATGGTGGCCTCCGTGAGTGCCGCCACTGGCCGACGCCTTCAGAAGCCTCCGTTCAGCAACCGGTCTTCGATCGCGCCCGGTTGTGGGTGCTATCTGATCACGCCGGCTGGTGGCAGCCTTGGTACCTCGACACCCTGATCGGTGACGGACTCTGGCACTCGGGCCAGTCTGCCGAGCTGGACCATGCTAACGCGCCCTGGCAACTGGGGGAGTGCCATCATTGTCCGCTTGCCAATGGCGGCTGGGCTCGGGTGCAGTATCGCAACGGATCGGGAGAGCTGTGGTTGCTGTCACCGGAAGGCGGTGACGCTTTCCGGGTGGCCCGGGACTACAGCGATTTTCGTTACCTCCGGGCCTCCGGCGGTAGCCTGTATTGCGTTGCCCGATCAGCGACCCATCTGGATGCTGTCCTGCAGATCGAACTGCAAACCGGGCAGGCCAGGATTCTGGCGGGTGGCGAGAACCCCTTGCCGGGTTCAAGGCCTGCGCTGCCGCTGGATATTGAAGTGCCGGCACTTGAGCACGGCGAACAGCCGGTCCATGGTTTCTTCTACACACCGAAACTGGCCTCGCCGGAGTTGCCTCCGCTGATTCTCATGGCCCACGGTGGTCCCACCTCCGCTGCCTACCCGGTGTTCAGTCCCCAGGTGCAGTACTGGTGCCAGCGAGGCTTTGCGGTTGCCGAAGTGAACTATCGCGGCAGCAGTGGTTTTGGCCGTAAATTCAGGCTTGCCCTTGAGGGGCGCTGGGGTGAGGCAGATGTTGAGGATATGGAGCGGACCGCGGATCACCTGGTGTCTGTCGGCCTGGTGGACGGCCGCCGGGTGTTTATCCAGGGGCGGAGCTCCGGTGGTTACACGGCCCTGATGGCCATGATCCAGAGCCGGAAATTCACCGCCGGCGCCAGCATGTTCGGGGTGACAGACCCGCTGCGGCTGAGGGCCATGACCCACCGCTTCGAATCCGGATATCTGGATTGGTTGTTGGGGCCACCAGGAGCTAACCCCGAGCGCTGGCGCGAACGAACGCCGCTTTACCACGCCGACTGTATTGCCGCGCCCATGATCTTTTTTCAGGGTGGGCAGGACAAAGTCGTGGTGCCTGAACAGACCCGCGCCATGGTTGATGCCATGAAGGCAGCAGGACGCACATCGGAATTGCACTGGTTTGAGCAGGAGGGCCACGGTTTCCGGCATCAGGCGAACCAGGCGGACATGCTGGAAAGGATGTTCAGCTTTTATCGGAGGCATGGCCGCAAGGCCAATGAACGGGCGGAGAACATGAGTTAAACTCTCGGCTACGCCTATAACAACAAACGGTCGAGTAGAGTCTGATGAGCCACGACATCTCCGCCCTGCGAAAGTTCGTATCACCGGAAATTGTCTTCGGCGCCGGCTCCCGGAAGTCGGTGGCCAACTTCGCCAGTAACTTCGGTGCCCGGCATGTGTTTCTGGTGTCTGATCCGGGCGTGGCCGCGGCAGGCTGGGTCAACGAGATCGTAACCCTGCTGACCGACGCGGGAATTCGCTCTACCGTATTTACCGGCGTATCACCCAATCCCAGGGTCGACGAGGTGATGACCGGAGCCGAGCTGTACAAATCCAGTGAATGTGATGTCATCGTTGCCATCGGTGGCGGCAGCCCGATGGATTGCGCCAAGGGCATCGGTATTGTTGCCACCCACGGCCGCAATATTCTGGAATTCGAGGGCGTGGACACCATCACCAACCCCTCACCGCCCCTGATCCTGATCCCGACCACCGCGGGCACATCGGCGGATGTTTCCCAGTTTGCGATCATTTCCGACCCGAACCGCCGGTTCAAGTTTTCCATCATCAGCAAAGCCGTGGTGCCAGATGTGTCCCTGATTGATCCCGAAGTCACGGAAACCATGGACGCCTACCTGACCGCCTGTACCGGCGTGGATGCCCTGGTTCACGCCATTGAGGCGTTCGTGTCTACCGGCAGCGGGCCATTGACCGACACCCATGCCCTGGAAGCCATCAGGCTGATCAACCGGAATCTGGAACCCCTGGTGGAAAATATCGCCAATCCTTACCTCAGGGAACAGATCATGCTGGCCTCCATGCAAGCCGGGCTGGCGTTTTCCAACGCAATTCTGGGGGCGGTGCATGCCATGTCCCACAGCCTCGGCGGGTTTCTGGATTTGCCCCACGGGCTGTGCAACGCGCTGTTGCTGGAGCACGTGGTGGCCTACAACTTCCAGTCTGCGGAGGACCGTTTCCGCCGGGTGGCCGAGGCCATGAATATCGATACCCGGGGTATGAGCAAGCCGGAGATCAAGAAACGGCTGATGCAGCGAATCGTTGAGCTGAAACGCAAAGTGGGACTGGAAGCACGCCTGGCCCAGTTGGGAGTCAGCGTTTCGGATATTCCCCACCTGTCCGGCTTTGCCCTTCAGGACCCCTGCATTCTCACCAATCCCCGCAAGTCGTCGCTCAGGGACGTTCAGGTTGTCTATGAAGAAGCGCTCTGACGTTCAGGACGACGAACACGACAGTGGCTACGAAGTTGGCGATCTTCTTGGCCTCGGCAGCCAGTCGGTCCGCAAGAACTATTACCCGGCATTGCAGGAGCGGATTGAGGAGCTGGAGCAGGAGCGCAACCGCTACAAGTGGCTGTTCGAGAACGCCCTGCATGGCATCTTCCAGGCCAACCTGCGGGGTGGCTTCCTGGCCTGCAACCCCGCCATGGCGCGAATTTGCGGTTATGAAAGTGCCGAGGCCCTGACGCAGCGGGTTATCCGGCTGCGGGAACAGCTGTTCTGCAGTGCCAGTGAGTTCGATGCCATTCGCCAGGAACTTCTGAATGAAGGCCGTTTGAGCGCCCGGGAGACACGCTTCCAACGGGCGGACCGCAAGCCGGTCCATGTGGCCGTCACCCTGTTGCGGCGGCCGGATCTCGGGCCAGAAGTGGTGGAAGCCTTTGTGGCCGACATCACCGAGCGGGTGCTGGCCCGGCAAAAACTGGAACAGCTGAATGCGACTCTTGAGCGTCGGGTGGAAGAACGCACCGAGGCGCTTCAGAACGCCAACGTCGGCCTGCGCTACCAGATTGAGGAGCGGGAGAAGGTCGAGCGGGAACTGGTGGTGGCCATGGAGGCAGCCAGGGAAGCCAACCTTGGCAAGGATAAATACCTGGCAGCGGCCAGCCATGACCTGCTGCAACCACTGAACGCCGCCCGGTTGATGGTTTCCGCGCTTCAGGAGAGCAGCTTGCCGGAGCAGGAAACCCGGATGGTGCATCAGGTACACCGGGCGCTCGAGGGCGCTGAAGACCTGCTGGCGGATTTGCTGGACATCTCGAAACTCGACCAGCAGGCTATGAAACCGGATCTGGTGTATACCGATGTGGCCGCCCTCGCCAGGTCGCTGGCTGAGGAGTTTGAGGCGGTCGCCGCCAATAAAGGACTGGCCTTCCGGGTTCGGACCATCCCGGTCGTGGTCAAAACCGACCAGCGCATGCTGACGCGCATTCTCCGCAACCTGCTCAGCAATGCCTTGCGTTACACCCGAAAGGGGGGCGTTGTATTGGCCCTGAGAGCACGGGGTGACCAGTTGCGGATCGAGGTCTGGGATACTGGGGTGGGCATAGCGGAAGACAAACTCCGGGATATCTTCACGGAATTTCACCAGTTACTGCCCCATGACACCGGTGGCCGCCAGGGCGTGGGCCTGGGGCTTGCCATTGTTGAGCGTATGGTCCGGATTCTGGGTTATGACATTGACGTGTCTTCCAGGCCCGGGCGCGGCTCCCGGTTTGTGCTGACTCTGCCGCTGGAGCCGGCGCGAGCCCTGCCGGAAATGCCCCGTGCGGGTGCGCTTCAGGGTTTTTCCGATGGCTTCGGCGGACTCTCCATTCTGGTCATCGACAATGAGCCGGCGGTCCTTGAGAGCATGCAGGTACTGCTGGAACGCTGGGGCTGTGAGGTGCTCACCGCCGGCAGCAAGGTTCAGGCACTGGAAGTGCTGGAGCACGCCGACCGGATTCCGGCCATCATCCTCGCCGATTACCATCTGGACAACGAGCTGACCGGCTACGACGCCGTTCACGGGGTTCGTCGTTACCTTGGCCGGGACATCCCAGCCGCCATCATCACCGCAGACCGCAGTGACGATACCCGTAAACTTTTGCGGGCCCAGTACCTGCCGATCCTGAACAAACCGGTCAAGCCCAACCGGCTCAGGGCCCTGATGACCAGCCTTCTTGCCTCTGCCTGAGAATCTCCCTCCCGTGCCTGACCAGGGAATTGCCGCACAAAGCAGGGCATTACCGCACAAAGCAGGGCATTACCGCACAAAGAAAGATCCGCCGGACTACACTTACCAAAGGCAGACCTGAAGGGAGATTAGCCATGAGTATTCCGGAAAACAGCCTTACCAACCATGAAGTCACTGTATGCCTGGCCGGCGGTGCCGTTCTGGGCCCGTTCAACGCCACCTGGAACCAGGATTCCGGGGGCGACGTGCGGGAGCTGGTACGTGAATACGATGGTTTCCTGCAGGGTGAAAAGCAGCACCGGTACAAGTTTCACCTGCACGATACCTACACCAATACCGTTCATACCCTGATCCTGAATTTTGAGCAGGTAACCGGCATTTGCGACCATGTCCGGTTGAGATCCCAGGGCGGCGGCTGAGACACAGCCGGCAGCGTTACGTAAACGCCGGAGGGGCCAAAGTGCAAACGGACGGACAGGAGGGAGCATGAGCGAATACAGAACGGAAACCGACAGTCTCGGAGACATCCAGGTTCCCACGGACGCGCTCTGGGGCGCGCAGACCCAGCGTGCGGTCGAGAATTTCCAGGTCAGTGGCCAGCCGATGCCCCAGGCGTTCATTGCCGCAGTGGCGCAGATCAAGCGTGCGGCAGCGGAGGCGAATACCAGTCTCGGACTTCTGGACAACGATCTTCGGGACGCGATTGCAGAGGCTTGCCAGAATCTGGTGGACGGCGCGTACGCGGACCAGTTTCCGGTCGACCGGTATCAGACCGGTTCGGGGACCAGCACCAACATGAATGTGAATGAGGTGATTGCCAGCATCGCCCGCAACGCCGGTTACGAGGTGCATCCGAATGATCATGTCAACATGAGCCAGAGCTCCAATGATGTGATCCCAACGGCCATTCACGTCAGCACAGTCGCCGCCGTGAAGGAAAAACTTCTGCCGGCACTCTCGCACCTGCGCGGCGTGATCTATGAGCAGGAGGCGGCTTTCTCAAGCCAGGTAAAAACCGGACGAACCCACCTGATGGACGCCATGCCGGTTACCCTGGGTCAGGAACTGAGAACCTGGCGGGAGCAGCTTCTGGCCGCGGAGAAACGGGTGGAAGCGGCAGCGGACGAACTGTTGGCCGTGCCCCAGGGTGGTACCGCGGTAGGCACCGGTATCAACGCATTACCGGAATTTTCCGGCCAGTTCATCAAGTTCCTGCGTGCCAATACCGGCTACTCTTTTACCTCACTGGAACACAAGTTTACCGGCCAGAGTGCGGTGGATGGTCCGGTGGCGCTTTCTGCCCAGCTGCGCGGTGTGGCGATTGTGCTCACCAAGATCGCCAACGACCTGCGCTGGATGAACAGCGGGCCGATTCATGGCCTGGCCGAAATCAGCCTGCCGGCGCTGCAACCGGGCAGCAGCATTATGCCAGGTAAGGTGAACCCGGTGATTCCGGAATCGGTGGCCATGGTCGCAGCCCAGGTCACGGGCCTGGACAGCGCGGTGGCCATGGCCGGACAGTCCGGAAACTTCCAGCTCAATGTGATGCTGCCCCTGGTGGCCGGTAACCTGCTGGACATGACGGACCTGCTTACCAATGCGTCGATTATGCTGGCGAACAAGGCGATCCGGGATTTCACAGTCAACGCTGACAACCTGAATGCCGGAGTGGGACGGAACCCGGTGCTGGTAACCGCGCTGAATCCCGAAATCGGTTACAGCCTGGCGGCGGATATTGCGAAGGAGGCCTACCGCACCGGGCGACCGGTGATCGATGTTGCCGAGGAGCGCAGCGGTCTGAGCCGCGACAGGCTTGAAGAACTCATGGATCCGCTGAAGCTGACCCGGGGCGGCATCGCCTGACCGGTTATATGACCGACTGTACCAGAGGGAGCCCACGCGCTTGCTGATATCCCTGGAGCTGTTTGTCATGCTGGTGCTTGCCAATGGGGCACCGGTAGTTGCTGCCGGCCTGCTCAAGGGCATTTGGTCGGCGCCGGTTGATGGTGGCCGCCTGTGGAAAGACGGCCGCCCCATCCTGGGTAAAAGCAAGACCTGGCGGGGTGTAGTGTCTGGGGCCCTCGCCTGCGGGCTGTTTTCACTGATCACCGGGTTGGGATTCATTTTCGGGTTTATGTTCGGCGTTTTCGGGCTCATTGGTGACATGCTGAGCAGCTTCGTCAAGCGGCGGTGGGGCCTGGCTTCCAGCGCCAGGGCCCTGGGTCTGGATCAGATCCCCGAATCGCTACTGCCCATGTTGCTGGCAATGTGGTGGTTGCCTGTCAGTGGCTGGGTGGTCATTGGTGTGGTGGTGCTCTTTACCCTGTCGAACATCTTCGCTTCACCGTTGCTCTATCGCATCGGCATCCGCCGGCAGCCCCATTAATCCGGCCCTCGCGTCAGGGTATGGATGGTGACCTCCGGAGGGCAGTTCAACCGGGCGTTCACCACCGAAGTGCCGGAGCCGGGTGAGGTGTAACCCTGCATGCCATTCATCCGCCAGTAACCGCGCCCAAGGCTGCGCGGGCAATTAGAATCCAGGGTGACGGGAATGCCACCGGGCAGGCAGATCTGGCCGCCGTGGGTGTGGCCGCACAGAAATACGTCATAACCGGCGTGGGCGGCTTCGCGCCATATCTCCGGGGTGTGACTGAGCAGAATGCTGGTTCCCCCGGCCGGGATGTTGTCGCCGGCCCGATGCAGGTTGTGCACCTTGAAGAAGTGGGCATCGTCCACGCCCGCCAGGTACAGGGTCTGGCCCTTACGTCCAAGGGGGGCCATTTCGTTCATTAATAGCTGGTAGCCCATGTCTTCCAGTGCCGGCACCATGCGGACACTGTCGTGGTTGCCGAGCACGGCGTAGGCTTTGCCCCGGATGCCATCACGCAGTCGGGACATGCCGTCGAGGGCATCTTCGATGGGCCCGCACGTGAGCTTGCGGTAGTCACCGGTCAGTACACACAGATCGTAGTCCAGGGGCTCGATCTCGCGCAGAACTGCCTGCAGGTTGGCCTCGTCCATGTCCACATGCAGATCCGTCAGGTGCAGAATGCGGTAACCTTCAAAGGCGGCTGGCAGGTTTGGCAGGTGGAATCGATTGTGCACCGTGTTCAGGCGCCGGCTGTTGTTCTGGCCACGACCCCACATCCCCACCATTATCAGGCAGGTACGGATAAAACCGGGAGCCGTGGCCCAGTTTTCCAGATGGAAGGAGCTGTGATCCTGCCCGAAAACCTTCGCTTCGGCTTCCCGTTCAATGCCGAGTCTCTGGCGGGCATGAACGGGGCCAAGTCTCAGGCTCAGGCGGTATTCCAGGAGTTCGTCCTGGTTTTCCGGTGTGCGGGCCCTTGCCGTCATTTTTCTTCCTTTGTATGCCGAGCCGGGCATGGCCGATGTGCAAAGTGGCAAACCCTGTCTGTCATTATGGTTGGCCCTCAATGGTATGCAACCAAAACGACACAATGTTCATGTTTGATGCCAGAGCCGTGTTCAATACCCGATAACGAATATAAACAAGGTACTAATGATAGAGAGCGCAGGTAGTGAAAGGCTGTCTTCCCGGCAGTTGGCAAATCTGCCAATTTCCAGCCACAATCCATTCCTTACAGGCAGACAAACCCGAACGCAGAGGTCACCATGACGACATCGTGCAGTATTACAGGTCTGAGCGTACCCCGAAGCCGTTTTCCGGATCCCGGGCAGGATCTGCCAGCAGCCGGGGGTGAGCAGCGAGTCGTTCTGGCTGGCGGTTGTTTCTGGTGCGTCGAGGCGGTGTTCCTGGCCATTGATGGCGTAACCCGCGTGCAGTCCGGTTATGCCGGTGGGCATTCCAGCTCAGCCAATTACGAGGCAGTGTGCACCGGTACCACCGGGCACGCCGAGGTGGTGGATGTTCACTATGATCCGGCAAAGGTCGGTTTTGGCGAGCTGCTCAAAGTGTTTTTCTCCGTGGCTCATGACCCTACCCAGCTCAACCGTCAGGGCAATGACCGTGGCAGCCAGTACCGTTCTGCCATTTTCTACCAAACACCGGAGCAGAGACGGGTAGCAGAGGCCTATATCCACCAGCTCAATCAGGCCGGCGTCTATCCGGATCCGATTGTGACCACGCTGGAACCGCTGGAAGCGTTTTACCCGGCGGAGGAGTGCCACCAGAACTTTGCCGCCCGGAACCCGCACCAGCCCTACATTATGGCCGTCGCCGCGCCGAAAATGGAAAAACTGGTGGACAGTTATGGTGACCGCCTGAAACCTGAGTACACGGGCAACGGCACAGACAGCATGGCCTGAGGAGGCACATATGGGAGTTTCCGCTGCAGGTTATGACCTGACACCACTGACCAAGGCACAGGTTGAGGAGAAAGCCGCGGACCTGTCGGCTGATGAAAAACGTGTGCTGCTGGACCACGGTACCGAGCACCCGTTCTGCGGCACATTGCTGGACAACAAAAAAGCCGGCGTCTACCACTGTCGGCTCTGTGACCTGCCACTGTTCAGTTCCAGCTCCAAGTTTGATTCAGGGACCGGCTGGCCGAGTTTCTTTCAGCCCCTTGATTCAGACCATATCCGCTATATCGAAGACACCAGCCTGGGCATGAGCCGTACCGAAATCCGGTGTCCACGGTGCGATAGTCATCTGGGGCACGTCTTTCCGGACGGTCCGCCACCGACCGGGCAGCGCTACTGCCTGAACTCGGTCGCGATGGTGTTCAGGGAAAACGTATAAACCTTGCAAACGGGGGCGGTTCCGCCCCCGGAATCTTACTTATCCCCACCTGTGGCCCTGGCGACGTAATGCGCCACGGCCCTGATTTGTTCCGAGGACAGGAATTCACTGAACGCCGGCATGATGCCAACGCCACCGGTGACAGCGTTGATAACCTGTTCTCTGGACGGCTTCAGTTCGTCCAGATTCGGGCCGATAGCGCCAGCAGAGCCTGCGTCTGCAAGGGTGTGACACACAGTGCAGGATGGCTGCGCCTCCTGGGTGAAAACCTGTTTTCCCTTCTCGATATCACCGGCCTGCGCCAGAGGCGAGAGTCCGGTCAGGGGGGCCGCCAACAGTACTGCAAGTACTGCAGTCTTTCTCATGTTCTTGCATTCCGAGAGAGTCGGGGCGGCCGTTTTCCCTGGCCAGCCCCGTGGGTTATTAACTGACGGTGACCGTGACTCCGTGGTCGCCCCAGCCATTGTGGCCGTAGCCACGTTCGTTATCGATCCGGCCCTCCGGTTGACTGTTGCCATGAGTATCTGTTGCCCGGCTGACAATACGATGTTCGCCGGCAGGCAGCTCTGCAGCCATCACAAAGGGTCGCCAGGCATGGGGCCCCAGGTCCGGGCCCAGGAAGCGGGCCTGTTTCCAGGTTTTGCCGCCATCCAGGGACACGTCCACTTTTTCCAGGGCTACGGTGCCGCCAAAGGCCACGCCGTAGATCATGTTCCGGCCACTCCGCGCAGTTTCCAGTGGCGCCGTGACCCAGGATTTGACATTCATCTCCCACATGGACGGCTGGTCCGGTGCGCCTTTCACACCAACGGCGCGTATCCGGTAGCCGGAGGCCTGGATCTTGGCGTCGGTCTGGTTCTCGGTAAAGGCAATGTTTTTCACATACTTGACGTTGTTCACGCCGTAGTAGCCGGGCACTACCATGCGCAGCGGGCCGCCATGGGTGTGGGTCAGTGGTTTGTCGTTCATCTCCCAGGCCAGCAACGCACTTTGCATTGCCCGGGTGGGCACTGAACGCTCCACGATAATCGTCTTGGGATCAAGGCCATCAGGCAGTGTTTCACCGCCGGTGCTGGTGATGTAGCGGGCACCCTCTGCCGGGCCGCCCAGCGCTTCCACCACATCTTTCAGGGGTACGCCGGTCCACATGATGCAGCCTGCGGCACCAACAGACCACTGGGTGCCGCTGGCCCCGTGCGGGAAGAAGGCCCGGTCGTTACCGGAGCATTGCAGTACAGAGGCAACGGTGGTGACGCCCATCTTCTTGAGATCCCCGACCGTCAGGGTGCGAGGATTTTTGACGCCTTCGATACGAACTTCCCAGATGTCAGGATCTTCGGTTACCGAGGCCGGAGGGGCCGGCAGGTTATTGCGAATGAACAGGCGATCGCTGGGCGTGATGACGCCGTTTCCGATAGCGCCCCGCCGGGTTTCCATGGTGTTGGCGCTGTGCACAATCAGGGCGTTGCGTTCTTTCCATGCGGCGTAATCGGGCAGCGATTTCGGCTCCTCGGTCCTGGCCAGCGGCGTGAAGCCAAGCAGGCTCACTGCGGCCATGGCGCCGGCACTGCCGACCAGAAGGCTTCGGCGGGCCGGGTTCTCAGGGTCCGGATTATTCGGGCCTCGTTGTAGGGCTGTTTCGGGTTTCATGATCCGTCTCTCCTTGTTGGGCTTGTCGTTGGACGGCGATGGGCTGCCCGGTTGGCGCGAGCAGGTAATATCCTTATTACTTATAGGGCCTGGCTAATAATTGAGCAATTATTTTGTGCGTTATCCGGGGAGGTTCAGGTGGCTCCGGCGGTGACCACAGTGGAGAGCAGGTAGCCGGTGTACGCCACGTAAACCAGCACCAGGATGGTGCCGTCAACCCGGCTGACCTGTTTGCGCCGGCCGGCCAGGCCAAAGCCCATCAGGAACAGGCCCACCGTTAACGCCAGCATTAATGTCCAGTCCCGGTACAGGACTTCCGGATCAACAGACAGCGGCTGGATCGCGGCAGCCAGACCCACGACGGCCAGGGTGTTGAAAATGCCCGAGCCCAGGATATTGCCAATGATCAGATCGTGCTCGTTCTTTTTTACGGCAGCGAGGGCCGAGGCGAGTTCCGGAAGGGATGTGCCAATGGCAACGATGGTCAGACCGATCACCAGATCGCTGACTCCCAGGCTCTGGGCAATGGTGACGGCGCCCCACACCAGCAGGCGGGAGCTGACGATCAGCAGAATCAGGCCGATAACCAGCCAGATGATGGCGGTTTTCAGGGGCATGGGGTGGGCGATGATTTCGGCACCTGTCTCTCCGGCCAGCGGGTCGGCCTTGCCTTTCATGCCCTGATAGATGGACCAGCCCATTACCGCGGCAAAAACCGCCAGTAATACCCAGCCGTCCAGCCGTGACAGTTCGCCGTCGAGCAATTGGGCGCCGGCAATCAGCGTCAGCACGATCAGCAAGGGCAACTCTTTGCGAATGACCTGAGAGTGCACCGCAATCGGTGCGATGATCGCCGTCAGGCCGACGATCAGGGCGATGTTGGTAATGTTGGAGCCGTAACCATTCCCCAGGGCCAGACCGGGATTGCCGTCCGCGGCGGCCATGGCGGAAACCGCCAGTTCCGGGGCTGAAGTTCCAAAACCGATGATCACCATGCCGATCAGCAGGGTTGGCATACCCAGGTGCTTGGCGGTCGCCGCAGCGCCCTCCACGAACTTGTCAGCACTCCAGACCAGCAGAATCAGGCCGGCGATGATTGCGCCAAATGCCATTAGCATAGAAAAACCTCAGTTGATGAAACGTCCAAGCATGTAAACCCCTGTATAACCTAGGGTGTAAGCTGCGAGAAGATGTGCAAGATACCGCATGTAGGCCGCAAAGGTCAGCCCCGGAATCTTGCTCATGGCAACAATCCCGGCGGCCGAACCGATCACCAGCAATGAGCCGCCCACGCCGACCGCGTAGGTCAGCCCCATCCACTCGCCGGGGCTCATGTTGATGCCCGCCTTCAGCAGTGCTGCGGTCAGCGGTACGTTATCGATGACCGCCGAGAAAATGCCCATCAGGTAGTTGGCGTACAGTGGTGGCAGAATGTCGTATATGGCCACCAGGGAATCGAGCGCATGAATCTCCTTGAGCATGCCCACCAGCAGCAGGATGCCCAGGAAGAACAGCAAGGTCTCGAATTCGATAATACGGATGTATTCCAGAATCGGGTCCAGGTCGGAGTCATCGCTCATCAATCGCGACACCAGAAACATGATCGAGAGGCCAAACAGGAAGGTCAGAACCGGCGGAATGCTGAACAGGGCATTGCCGACAATGGTGCACAGGATTGTTAACAAAAACAGGCCGCTGATGATGGCGTCCACGGGCCGGACCGGGGTGGTGTTGGAGCGAAGTGTGACTGTTCCTGTCAGTCCTCCTGAAAGGAACAGGGCAAGGATGAAAACCGTGATCGAGGCCGGGATGGCCAGCGTCAGCAAGGTCAGTATTTCCACCTTGTCCGCCAGGAAAATCATCAACGTAGTGACGTCCCCGGTGATCAGTGATACGCCTCCGGAGTTGACTGCGAAAACCACCAGGGTGACGAACTGGATTCGCTTTTTCAGCTCAAGATCCAGGGAAAGAATCAGTGAGCATGAGACTAAAGTGGCGGTGATATTGTCTGCCAAAGAGGAGAAAATGAAGCAGAAAAGGCCGGTCAGGAACAGTAGCCGCCGTTCGCTCACCTGCTTCGGCATGATCAGGTAAATCACGTTTTCGATCATACCCTTCTTGTTCAGGTAAGCGACGAATGTCATGGCTGCAACAAGAAACAGCCAGAGCCCCGCGATTTCGGCAATGCTCTCTGAGAGTCCTGCGGAGATGGCTGAGGTCTGTTCGGCGTTATCGCTGAACAGAAACAGAACCACCCAGCTCATGGTGCCAAAGAACAGTGTAACCTTGGCCTTATTGATGTGGATGGCTTCTTCAAAGATGACGCCCAACAGCGCCAGAACTGCGAAAATAATCAGAATCGCTTCAAGGGCAGACATGGGAAATCCCGTCCTGGTTTTCAGAATAAAGGCCGGAGCCGGCCAGACAGATTACGCGGCCGGATTTTAGACCTTTGACCCGTAGCAAACCACTGTTCGTAAGTGGGACATACAGCCTCTGAACCATCGGCGATAGCCTGAAAAGCGCATCGATTGACAATCGCAATTTATTATTTCGGCGAAAATCGGGATAATCGCGCACACATTCAGACCGGAAGCAGACGGCGGCGCTCTTATACCTTGCGCCGGGCCGGCTTCCGACAGGCCTTCTTGCTGATCGTGAGGGGGCAAAAAAGCTCAACACTAGCTAGGGTGAAAACCAATGGCCGTTAGACAGGCAGACGTAGTGCTGGTCGGCGGTGGCGTCATGAGCGCCACTCTCGGCATGATGCTCAGGCAGCTGGATCCGTCCCTGGACATCGTCATGGTGGAGCGTCTCGACCACGTTGCCCATGAAAGCACGGACGGATGGAACAACGCAGGCACCGGCCACGCCGGCTACTGCGAGCTCAACTACACGCCCGAAACCGACGATGGCGATGTGGCCATCGAACGCGCCCTGCAGATCAATGCCCAGTTCGAGGTGTCGCTGCAGCTCTGGTCGTATCTGGTTGAGCAGGGCATTCTGCCAGAGCCCACCAGCTTTATTAATCGTACGCCGCACCAGAGTTTTGTCTGGGGTGAGAAAGACGTTGCCTTCCTGAAACGCCGGTTCGAGCGTCTGAGTGCTCACCACCTGTTCCGTGAAATGGAATACACCGAGTCCCCGAAGGATCTGGAAGAGTGGATGCCCCTGGTGGTCAAGAGCCGGGATCCGATGCAGCGCGTGGCTGCCACCCGGATCAGGCACGGCTCGGACGTGGATTTTGGTTCACTCACCCGCAGTATGGTCAAGTGGCTGGAAACCCAGCCGAACTTCGAGCTGATGACCAACTGCCCCGTGCATTACATCGACCAGCGTGATAACGGCCGCTGGAAAGTGCGTGTCAAAAACCAGAAAACCGGAGAGCTGATCAAGCTGGAGACCGGCTTTGTGTTTCTGGGCGCCGGTGGTGGTGCCCTGCCGCTGCTGCAGAAATCCGGCATTGATGAAGCCCTTGGCTACGGCGGTTTCCCGGTCAGTGGTCAGTGGCTGGTATGTCGCAAGCCGGACATCGTTGAGCAGCATCACTCCAAGGTTTACGGCAAGGCACCAATCGGGGCGCCCCCGATGTCCGTGCCGCACCTGGATACCCGTATCATCAACGGTGAGCCGGCATTGCTGTTCGGACCGTTTGCGGGCTTTACCACCCGGTTCCTCAAGCAGGGCTCCATCTTTGACCTGTTCGGTTCGGTGAAACCCACCAATCTGAGGCCAATGCTCTCGGTCAGCAAGAGCAATATGGACCTGACCCGCTACCTTATTGGTGAGGTGTTCCAGTCGCACCCGGACCGGGTTGAATCGCTGCGCAATTTCTTCCCGGAAGCGAAAGAGGAAGACTGGCAGCTTCGGATGGCCGGCCAGCGGGTACAGATTATCAAGCAGATTGATGGTGGTGGCGGCAAGCTGGAATTCGGCACCGAAATAGTGGCGGCCAAAGACGGCACCCTGGCAGCGTTGCTGGGAGCCTCGCCCGGAGCGTCCACGGCGGCCAATGCGATGATCAACGTTATCGAGCGTTGCTTCCCGGATAAGATCAGGACTCCGCAGTGGCAGGGGCGCATGAAGGAACTGGTGCCGTCCTATGGCCAGTCCCTGGTGAATGATGAAGCGCTGCTGACCAAAGTCCGGGAGCGGGCCCTGTCTACCCTGAAACTGGGCTGATATTCCCAAACGATCTAAGAAACCGGAAAGCACTGTGGTTGCTGGATTCGCTCCAGGCAGTCACAGTGCTTTTTTGGGTTAAGTAGGGCACAAAATTTGCGATTTTGTGCTGTCCGCGTAGGGTTATAAGGCAAACCCTGAGTAAAGGAGTGAGCCTATGACCGAGCAAAACTACAATCCTGAGAAAGGGTATATCGCGCTGTTGGGCTGGAGCCTGAATGCCATTGAAGCGGCTGACAAGTTCGACCGCCGCTATGTGGTCGTCGCGCCCGACTGGGCCGAGGCCTACTGCACAGAGCACGATATTCCTTACGTGCCCTGGAACTTCGAACGCCTGAATGACCGTTCCGTCGAGATTGCCCATATCCTCCAGGACAAGGGAGTGGACGTTGCCATCCCCCTGTTTGAAGAGACCGTAGAGTGGGCCGGAGCCATCAACTCGGTGCTGATGGGCAATCCAAGGCTCTTTGGCCAGGCCATGTTGCTGCGCGACAAGGCACTGATGAAACGCCGCGCCCAGCTGGGCGGTATCCGGGTGGGTATTTTTGAAGAAGCCCATGACCATGATGACGTCATCCGCTTCCTGAAGCGGGTGAACCAGACCCTGCTGAAACTGGACGGGGATCCGAACGACCCCATTCACCTCAAGGCCTTCGACAAGGCCGGCTGCCTGGGGCATCGGGTGATTCGTACCCCGGATGAGGTGGATACCATTCCTGATGAGGAATTTCCGGTACTGATGGAGTCCCACCTGGATGGCTGGGAGTTCGCTGTCGAGGCCTGGATCCACAACGGAAAGATCCGCTTCCTGAACATTTCCGAGTACGTCACTCTTGGTTATTCGGTATTCGTGCCAGCCACGCCGGACCTGGAAAAATACCGTGCCCAGATTACCGCTGAGATCGAAAAGCTGATCAAGACTTTTGATATTGAATTCGGCTTTGTCCATCCGGAGTATTTCGTGACCAGCGATGGCACCATGTACTTTGGTGAGGTGGCGTACCGGCCGCCTGGCTTCAAGGTCTTCGAGCTGCTGGAACGGGCCTACGGTTTCAACGCCTACCAGGGCATGATCCTGGCGTTCGATCCGAAAACCACCGAAGAGGAAATCGCCGCGTTCTTCCCGAAAGAAGTGGTGGATGCCAAAGGTTACGCCGGCTGTTTCGGTGTTTACCCGCGTCGCCGCGTGGTCAGCCGCCTCGAGATTCCGGAAGAAACCGAGAATCACGAGTACTTTGAATCCCATGAACTGACACCGCCGATGGAAGAGACGGTCACCAAGCGCACCGCATTCGGTACCCACTGGGGGCTGGTTTACTTCTTCGGTGAAGATCCCTACGTCATGCGGGATCTGCTCAAACATCAGGAAGAACTCGATTTCTATGTATAATCGAGGCATGCATTAATGAAATGGGTTTGATGCAGGCCCTGAGGAATCTCGTTTGAGTGAAAATCAACCGGTCAGTCATGCACCAGTGGTCAACTTTGACAAGCTGGTGCAAAAACTGGACGACTCCATTGTGGCGATGGAAGAGAGCCGGCCTTTTGCAAAGGCCGGCAAACTTCCCAAACTGTTTGATATTGCCCGGCGTGTGCTTTTGCAGCCGGACGGATGTCAGGCCATCGAGGCGCGAGCACAGCGGCTTGAAGAGGCCGGTGTGTTTGACGGCACCGACTGGGCCGATCCCGCCACCCTTCTGCCTTCACTCACCACCTTCTCGCTGCAGAGCCAGAATGCCGACACCGTGGTGATTGAAGCCTTCAGTGAGCTCCGTCTGTTATTGGTAGCCCGGGGCAGCTACCTGCATCCGAGCGTTTCGGCGGAGCAGGCCCATCATTACCTGACCCAGGTGCTGGCTATTAATCTGGGGCTGCTGTTCGGGATGACCGGCGAAGCGGAGCGGGAGCAGGGTAAGCTGGCGCTGATCAGTCAGTCCCTGGTTCAGTATGTGGCCAGTCATATCGGCTATGAACACGTCATCGATAGCCTGATCGAGGAGATCTGGCGCATTCTCGAGCAACGGCCGATCCGTGTGAGTGACGTGCGCCGGATGATCACCCAGATCGCAATCTGCCGGGCAGATCCGGATGCTGACCTGGGCAGTGCCGGCCGTGGTGCCGACCGGCTGATTTCCAGCCTGTACGGGCCTACGCGGGCCTGCAGCGAAGACCCGGGCACGGCGGTATACCAGCAACGGCTGGAATCCATGGACAGCGCTGCGTTACAGAACGAAGCTACCGGTTTTGCCCGGTCCATGCACGACACCGGCCTGGTGTCGCCTTACCACGCCTGTTTTGTTCGCTTTATCCTCGAGGATCGGAATTCGCTGCTCAGTGATGCTCTGGGGCTTTCAAGCACCGGGCGGGACTGCCTGCTTTGCTACAGCGAACTGGTGCGCACCCTGATTGAGGAATCCATTTTTCCCGAGACAGCCCAGGGCCTTTACGGCCTGGCCCTGCTCCTGGAGCGGGGTATTCTGTACCAGCCTCCGGTGGCGCCGGCGCTCTGGCGCCAGGTGCGGCTGTCGGTTTGCCCCGAGGCCCGGGAGCGTCTGCAGTTTGCCTATGGCTATCAGCCCCAGCCTGCTGCCTGGCTGATACAGGGCGTGCTGAACATGCTGGGGCAGCCACTGGGCGTGGGGCAGGGTAATAACCCCACCTGCCAGTCTGCCCGTGCCCTGTCAATGTGGGCCTACAACGACCCGGATTACCTGTTGCAGATGGTCGCCTGGGCGGCCCGGGACAATGAAATCGTCATGCATTTTGAGGGGCAGCCGGTTTCCTCTGCCCGAAGCGCGGGCGGCGTGGCTTCGGAAGTAACTCTGGACCTCGATCCGGTCTCTCTTGTGGTGGTACCACACCTGGACCGGATCTACGCTGAGATGGGCCGGTTATGCATCGGCCGTGAAGGCGACCCCCATAAATGGGTGAACCCTGAATTCCACGGCTGGTCCGCCGGGCGTGGCTTTGCCATCAATGTGGATGTGGCAACCGGCAAGCTCACTGACCTGGAAGGGTTTATCCGGCATTTTTACGCCAGTTACCATCCCTACTACAACGGCAATCAGCCGCTGATACACCCCCAACCGGCCGGCATCGCGGTTACCGACAGTGCCGCCCGGTTCATTGGCTGGCACGCCATTACCGTTCTTCGGGTGACGCTGGACCCGGAAGGCGAGATGCGGGTGTATTTCTTCAACCCGAACAACGACAGCGGCCAGAACTGGGGTGACGGAGTACAGGTGAGTACCTCCGGTTGCGGCGAGCGCTTCGGGGAATCGTCACTGCCCTTTGAAATGTTCACTTCACGGCTTTACATTTTTCACTATGATCCACTGGAACGGGGTGAGCCGGCAGGAGTGAGCGATGATGAACTTCGCCGCGTAACAGAGGGTGTGTATCGCAGTTGGGGTGCAGACCGGGTGCCCGCGGATGCCCATGCTCTCCAGGCGGAGCCACCCAGAACCGAGTGATTCCGAAATCTGCTGATCACCTGGAGCTCATGATCGAGAGGAAGCGCATGGCCAACGAGCAACATCCGGCCCGTAACGGAGCCGAGCTGTTTATCCGGGCGCTGGAAAATGAAGGCGTCAAATACATTTTCGCGGTGCCTGGTGAAGAAAACCTCGCGTTTCTCGAAGCGCTGAGGACCTCCAGTATCCAACTGGTGCTCAATCGCCATGAACAGGCGGCCGGCTTTATGGCGGCCACCTACGGGCGGCTGACGGGCCGGGTCGGTGTCTGCCTATCTACGCTCGGGCCCGGTGCCACCAATCTCGTTACCGCTGCGGCCTACGCCCAGTTGGGCGGCATGCCCATGATGATGATTTCCGGCCAGAAGCCGATCAAATCCTCCAAACAGGGCCTTTTCCAGATTCTGGATGTGGTGGACCTGATGCGGCCGCTGACCAAGTACACTCGGCAGATCAGTAACGCCAACACCATACCCGCCAAGGTGCGGGAGGCCTTCCGGCTGGCCTCGGAAGAGCGCCCGGGAGCCGTGCATCTTGAGTTGCCAGAAGATATCGCAGCCGAGAAGCCGGAATCTGATACCCACATCTTCAAACCCAGCGATGCCCGCCGGCCCACGGCCAGCCAGAAGAGCCTGGAAATGGCCTGCGACATGTTGCGTGAAGCCCGGTACCCGGTGATCATGATTGGCGCCGGTGCCAACCGGAAGCGAGTGTCCGAGGCACTGCTTCACCTGGTGAATGTAACCAGCATCCCGTTCTTTACGACGCAAATGGGCAAAGGTGTTATCGATGAACGGCATCCCCATTATCTCGGCAATGCCGCGCTCTCTGCCGGCGATTTTGTGCATTGTGCCATCGACCGCGCCGATCTGGTGATCAATGTGGGCCATGATGTGGTGGAAAAACCGCCATTTTTCATGACTCCCGGTGGCAAGAAAGTGATTCATGTGAATTTCAGCGCGGCCGATGTGGACCCTGTCTATTTCCCCCAGCACGAAGTGGTGGGGGATATCGCTAACAGCGTGGAATACATGGCGGAGAATTGTGGCCAGTGTTCCAATCATGATTTCACCCGGTTGATGGAGGTGAAGCAGGCGGTGGACTCTCACCTGCAGGAACGGGCCGAAGACCCCCGCTTCCCGGTGATTCCCCAGAGGATTGTCCATGACGTCCGCCAGGTGATGCCGGAGGACGGCATCATTGCGCTGGACAACGGCATGTACAAACTCTGGTTTGCCCGAAACTATCCAGCCTACGACAACAACACCGTCTTGCTCGATAACGCCCTGGCCTCCATGGGCGCCGGCCTGCCCAGCGGCATGATGGCCTCGATGCTGTACCCGGATCTCAAGGTGATGGCCATCTGTGGCGATGGCGGTTTCATGATGAACAGCCAGGAGCTGGAAACCGCCGTGCGCCTTGAGCTCAACCTGGTGGTGCTGATCATCAGTGATGGCGCCTACGGTATGATCAAGTGGAAGCAGGGGCAGGAAGGCTACACCGATTTTGGCCTGGACTACCGCAACCCTGACTTTGTCACCTACGCTCAATCCTACGGCGCCCACGGGCACCGCATTAACCGCACGGAAGAGCTGCGGCCGACTCTGGAAAGCGCCCTTGCCGGGGGCGGGGTGCATCTGGTCGAAGTGCCGGTGGATTACAGCGAAAACCGCCGGGTCTTTGACGAGGAATTGGCGGAGATGACCTGCAGGCTGTAAGTGGTTAAGTTTTATTGCGGAGTTCGGGGCTCACCGGGCCTGCTCTGCCCCTCTCAGCATCGCCTTAAGCAATTCTTCTGCATCGAACTTGGTGAGCGCCTCATTGGCGCCCACCTGGTTGGCATAGCTCAGGCTCATCTCGCTGTTCAATGACGTGTGCAGAATAATGTAGGGCTGTTTCAACGCCGAGTTATCCCGCACGTTGAACGTCAGCTCGTAACCATCAAGCCCCGGCATTTCAATGTCGCTGACCAGAATGTCCGTGGGTCGGCCCAGCTCGTCATCCCTCAGCAGGATCTGCAGGGCGTCATCGCCGTTGGAGGTTACCTGATAGGGAATGTCCTTGCTGTCCAGCACGTCTGACAACTGCTTACGGGCCACTTGGGAGTCATCCACCATCAGGATGTTCAGGGATTTGAGAGTCTCGCTCTGAACATCCGTCAGCATCACATCCTGCGTGTTCAGTGATTCCGGGTACACCTTGGCCAACAGCAATTCCACGTCCAGCAACTGGATGATATCGCCATCCAGGTCCAGCAGACCGGTAATAAAGGCCTTGCTGCCCAAAGCCTTGGGCGGCGCCATCACCGCTTTCCAGTTGGTTTCGATAATCTGCTGAACGCTGCGTACCAGAAAGCCGATCTCCTGGCGCTGGATGTCGGTGACAATAATCGAGGCCTTTTCCTGCTCTTCCCGGCTCAGCGGCGGATAGCCCACTGCAGCCGCCATATCAATCACCGGAACCGCGGAACCCCGGAAGGTCGCCGTACCGATCACCGCATGATGGCTGTGAGGCAGTTTGGTCAACCGCATGAAAGGCAGGATTTCGCGGATCTTCAGGGTGCCAATGCCGAACAGACGTTCGCCGGAAAGCCGGAACAGCAGAAGTTTCTGGGTCTGCTTCGCTTTGCTGGACATAAAGCCGGATCCTTTCAAATGCAAAAGCCCCCGGCGGCAGGAGCTTTTTCAAGGGGGTTGGTTCAGTGTGGCGCTTGCCGGAGGCTGCATAGCCCAGGGACTAAAGTTCTGTAGCAATAGTAGCAGCTTTATGGTGAAACGGAATTCAGGAGGTTTGTTTCAAATGGTGACAGAATCCTTCTGATACTCAGAATGCACAGTCAGACCCGTCCCAGGATTTAAAGCACCCGGTCCCGGATATCGTGAGCTTGTCAATCTGATTGCGAAGGCCCGGCACGGCTTCTTCCAACGTCAGATCTGCTGAATCGCCTCCCATGTCTGTCGCAACCCAGCCCGGATGGTAGATACCCACCGCTATACCTTCCCTCTCAAGGCTCACCGCCAGATTGCGCCCGAGATTTATGGCCGCGGCCTTGGAAGACCTGTAAATAAACCGGTTACCCGCCGGGGTACTCTGTGAACCCATCTGGCTGGCAATGATCGCAATTTTTGGAGCTTCGCCGGCGTCCCTGCTGGCTCGCAGGTTGGGGAGCAAAGCCTGAACCACCAGAAAGACACCGGTTACATTGACGGCAAACGACTGGGCCCAGAGTTGCGGAGCATATCCCGTTTCCAGATCATCGAATTTATCCAGAGAAACACCGGCATTGCAGATCAAGGTGGAGATTGGACGGCCCTCAAGCCGTTGGGCCAGCGCCTTGATGCTGGTCGGGTCGGCGACATCCAGCGGCTCCATGCCAGGGGAGTTCCGGGCCGTCGGAATAACTTCGGCTCCTGCACTTTGCCACTCCGTGGCCAGTGCGCTGCCAATGCCACGGTTGGCACCCGTAATCAGTATCGACATTCGCGAGTCTCCCTTAAGTTGGTGTTTACTTACCTTTTAGTGTTGAACTGACTACTCTAATTATTGGTAAGGATCCTACGATGCCCGGGCGCAGGGCCCATGCTTGCAAGCGTCGCACAAACGGGCCTGGAGTGCTCTATGAAGCTAAGCCAGCGGCGCAATCGTGCCACGTCTGCCCCGGTTTTCGAAAACCTTCAGGGTGTCTGGCGCTCGCAAGGTTATGGCAAGGTACTGCGGATCGAGAGTGACCGGTATACCTTGTTTGAGGAAACCGCCATCAGTTGCCGGAAGCTTTATGCGGGCAGCCTTGAGGAACTCAGTCATTATTACGAAGACCTTGAGGTCTCCCCTGGCGGACAGGCATTCAGTGCTCACCGTGTCAGTGGCGTGGCACGTATTGGCTTTCGGCGCCTGAAAGCATTACCAACGAGTGCCTCCGAAACCCTCAAGCATGACCCCAAGGACCCGGAGTACAACTTCGAGATCTTTTGGCGAACCTTCGCCGAGCAGTATGCCCTGTTTGAACTCAAAGGCGTGGCCTGGGATGAGGTGTACCGCACCTATCGCCCGCAAATTCACGCGGGCAGCTCACGAGAAACCCTGTTTGCCACCATGGCGGCCATGCTGCGGCCACTGAAGGACGGCCATATACGCCTGCACACACCTTCGGGCCACTACAGCGCCGGTGCCCACCCCGCGCTATACCAGCGGCTGACCCGGGAGCTGGAAGACGCCCGTGATGACCGGGAACTCACCAGTTATCTGGGCGACCTGAAAGAATGGCTGCACGATGTCATCCATGAGGAATATCTGGCGAATGGCGTAAGCCATGGCGGCAACCGGCTGGTGGAGTGGGGGCGGCTCAACGAGGCCATCGGCTACCTCAATATCCGCGCCATGGCTGGCCAGAGTGGCAAGACCGGCCAGCCAGCGGCAGACCTGAACGCCGTGGACGGTATAATGCAAAAGGTGCTCACCGATATTGGCGAGCTTCCCAATCTGGTGGTGGACCTCCGCGGCAACGGCGGCGGCTATGATGGTGTCGCGCTGCGGTTTGCCGCCTACCTGATGGATCGCAAGCGGCTGGCTTTCACCAAGGCAGCCCGCCATGGCAACGGCTTCACCGGTAAACAGAGCATCCATGTCGCGCCTGCCAGCAGGACGTTCCGTGGCAACCTGTTTGTGCTGACCAGCGAGTTGACGGCCAGTGCTGCAGAAATCTTTGTGCTCTCGTTGCTGCAACATCCCCGCCTCACCCTGATTGGCGAGCCCACCCATGGCATCCTCTCCGATACCCTTGAGCGCCACCTGCCTAATGGCTGGCACCTGACCTTATCCAACGAGATCTACCGGGCCTACGACGGCGAGTTGTATGAAGATGTCGGTATCCCGCCCCATATCCGCCTGTATTACCTTGGCCGGAAGGGGCGAGAGGAGGGCAAGGACCCGATGTTGGAGCGGGTGCTTAAGCTGGCCGGGGCGTGACGGGGGTGCTTTGGTGGTGGATATTCCGGACGGTGTAGAACGAAAAAAGCCCCTAAAATCAGGGGCTTTTCGGTTGGTTGGTGGAGACGGCGTCCCTATAAAAACATCTATAGGATTTTGATTTAGTTATAGTTGTTAAATAAGTTTTTTGCCGTTACCCGCAATGTTACCCACAATTTGGCTTCATGAGGAGCTTTTTACCGAACCAGCTTGTATCGGAATCCGGAAATATTAGTTAGCTACTAATTAGTTATGTGATCTATATTAGATCGATCTCCGGTACCCCAGCAGAGGTCAGCAGTTGGAAAAGCTCATCTACCTTTACCCGACCACCACGCTCTGAGCAAAAGGTAAAGATTGCTCTTTGTTTGGCTCGAGAGAGTGCTACAAAGAAAGTTGCAAGCCCTTCAGCGTTTCCTGGTGTATGTGACCACCATGTTTGATCATCAAGCCCGAGAAAGACAATTGTGTCGTACTCAAGTCCCTTGCTCTTATGTACTGTCATCAGAGGAATCTGGTCAACACCTTCGAATAAATCTACGCACGCCTCCCAAGATATTGCGTTTTTGGCAGATTCGGCAAGATACTCGCAGAAGGCTTCTACCATGATTTCCAGAAGATCCCCTGTAGAGTACTGAACGTAAGAGCGTGCAAATTCCTTCAGGCCCAAGAAGTCAACGATCTTATTCGATATCAGGTGGGCGTTGGTCTCAGTCGGTGGTAGGCCCTCCATTGTTTCGCGAAGGTCTTTTAAAAAAGATTCGAATTCAGATTCAATGCGTCTTTCTGCAACATCGTCAGATGGAGGAACAGCTCGGAGCTCCCTCACCGCGTTAACGCATAGCTCCCATGCCCTTGGTGCCTGGCGTGAAGCCCCTAGTCGCATCAAGGCGATTGCAGTACAGGAAAAATGGTCGGATAAAAGATCTTGGAGCGTCGTTTTGCCTATTGCTTTGCTTTCGTTCCTTACCTGTAGACCTTGTTTCATAAGTGGGGTAACAAGGTTTTTCTCGAAAATGTCGGCCCTTTGTTTTACCAGGATGGCGTAATTTCGAGGAGTATTTCCTCTATCCCTCATATCGGTGACTAGCCAGCTGGCCAAGTACTCCACCTCATCGCTGATTCGAGTTGAGCACCATACCTGAGCGACGTCCCCATCTATTCTATTGACTGATTGAGACTTGGATTCGGTAACACCTTGATCGAGAGCTTTGGCAACAACATGTTGAATCTGAACAAGTTCTGGAGAAGAGCGAAAATTGAATAACAAAGGAATGCTGGTCGCATTGAAGTCGTGGCTGAACTGTTCAAAGGCATCAATTCTGGCGCCTGCCCAAGTCATTATTCTCTGTTTGTTGTCTCCCACTGCGGTGACGCTGATTTCTCCACCACTGAATGCTGAAAGAAGAAAATCGTACTGTGCATATGTCGTATCTTGGAATTCATCAACAAAGACAAAAGGGTACGTTAGCTGCAAAGCACGCCTTACATGAGGTACCGCGCGCAACAAGAGCTCTGCTAGACGGTTCAGCGCAACAAAAGTCAGCTTGGAGGAGTGGTAGGACCGCAAAAGTTCGTCCCACCAACACTGAATAATAAATTCGGTGGCCGTTTTAGGTGTATGACGAGCAATGGGAAGTCTATGAGCTCCGACCCAACGCGACTCGAAGGTATTTGGGCTGAAATCCGGTACCTCACCTGGCCATTGAGCCGCGGAGCCCGCAAGGAACTGTTCGATCTTCCGGCGTGGTGGAAATTCAATGTCATATCGTTCTGTCGGACGCCAATCGGCCGGTATGGCCGCAAGGAAGCGATCAACTAGGCTTTTTGTGAAGGCATCAAAGGTCACCGAGGAAAATCGGTTCGATAATTCCTCCGGACACCGCTTTTTTACACGCTCTCCTAAATTCGAGGCTGCGTCACTTTTAAATGAAATTGCGAGTATTCGATATGGTGCAGGGCATATTCCTGTCTCAAGTAAGTAGGCAGCCCTTTGAGCCAGAAATTCCGTCTTGCCTGCACCGGGCCCGGCAAAAACGCACGTTGAGCTATCGTTTTTTAGCGCCTGCCACGCAGCTGGTTCCAAGTCTGCTATGCCTCGCGGGTGCCATTGATGCGGTTGGGTGAGCAACATTCGAGCCGACCTTCGATTATTGGGGTGTTAGGTTGTTAGCCACTGTTGCGATGAGAGCCTTCAGCTCCTCAGGCGCTTGCGCTGACAGTTGCTCGGTGGGAATGCTGCTCAATACACGAACATGTGTGCTGGGCTTTCCCCTCCCCAGGAAGAGGTAGCGGTACCAACGCAAGGACTGATCGTGGTCTGCGCTATAAAGGTTCCCGTTTCCCCCTTCTCCTAGGACAGCGGTCCGTGGGTCCCCTTGGGAAGACGGGCCGTTTCGTCCATCCTCAACAACCTGATAATGCATGGGGAGTGAGCGGAGCATCGAATAGTCAAGGTCAAGAGGGTCACAAAAGAACACGCTGTGCCTTCTTAAAAAGCCTAACCATTGATTCAGTCCTGCTAAATCGTCATCCGATCGCGCATCGAACGTTGCGAGATCATGAGAGGGCCCATTAGGTGATGGAGATTGAAAAATCTGTTGCGGAGTGACCCCGATTTCCATCAGCTGAGAGCATGCGGTTTTGATTCGACCCCAACCCCCGCCTTCTCTCCCCCGGTCAAGATCAAGGAGCGTGGCA
This sequence comes from Marinobacter sp. B-21, assembly GCF_056857895.1. Lineage (NCBI taxonomy): Bacteria > Pseudomonadati > Pseudomonadota > Gammaproteobacteria > Pseudomonadales > Marinobacteraceae > Marinobacter > Marinobacter sp. B-21. The sequence continues at coordinate 5,852 of NZ_JBSXNZ010000038.1, read as the reverse complement.
TAGGGGATTTCCAGGCCGGCAAGAAGGCGCCAGAGGTGGTTTACGTGCCTCCCGCCCAATGGAACCACTGACACTACTGAGCGGTCAATGTCGCACCCCATTGCTTGGCTGACCCTCGGGATGACGATTTCTTCAGAGGCTCCCTCTCCAAGAACTACGAAGCGGGCAAAATATAATTCGGGGTAACTGCGAACGGCCTCACGTACGAATTTCGAGGCGTCCTCCTGGTTTTCCGGCAATGTTATTGCCTTAACTTGCGCTGTTCTATCAGGTGATTTTAGCCGGAAATGTCTTACTTGGGAGGGATCGACTCGCGCAAGAATGCTTGCAGAGTGGCTTGATAGGACTGCTTGTGCATGATTACCGCCGGTTAAATTTACGATTTGCCCGACTATCCGTGATAGATAGAACGGTGCGAGATTGTTTTCGGGCTCTTCGACGGCTATCAAAGTGAGCGCAGGAAGGGGTATGCCGCCAGGCTGGAATCCCGAGTTAGTGGAATCGTTTGAAATGCTGGCCTCGACATCAAGGGTTGATGCCGTCATTGCTAGATGAAAAAGTGAGCGCTGGCCATCACTTAGATCATCAAGTGCTCGCTCTCGACCCGCTTCATCCGGATGGAAGACGACCTCTACTTTGCGTATGAATTCTTGGAATCGCAGATCGATAGGCCGAAATATCGGTGTGGTGTCGGTGCCGGCAGTATGGACCTCTTGCCATCGCCGTTTCACAGCATTTGCCACAGTATCTACAGCCGTCTCTCCCGTGAATGCGGCATTGAGAGTCGAACCCGCTTCAGCAAATGTACTTCTTACACCATCTGACCAGTTAATTGCCCGCCAAAGCCGACCTCGCAGAAATGCGGTCACTTGGGATGCCCCGTCTCTTGAAGCCGGTACATAGATCAGTTGGATTCGGCTTCGGTCTGCAGCTTTTACGTCCATGCAGTCCGCGTCTTCGAATTCTCCAAACTTTTTGACAGCAAAATACCTTTGCTCGATGGCTCCGTCGAGAGAGCCATCATCTATCCATGTTGCTTCTAAGCGGATTCTGCATTTCAGGTTTCCGTGTTGATCAGCAGCCATCTGATGGAAGAATTCAGGAACAGAGCGTGCGCTAACTTCGTCAGACGACAGCTCTGGAAATGCTATAACGGCTTCAATGGCAAGGTTTCGTTCGCTTGGAGATATGCTTTCGTCGCTCGGAATATGAAAATCTTGACGGCGAAGTCTTCTTTGATCTCCGGTGATGCCGAATAGCCGTTGGAGCGCCTGCATTAATGCTGTTTTTCCCGAACCATTGAATCCCACTAGCGCGGTCAGGCCTGGGTCCAAATCAATACTTTGTGAATCCGGGCCGAAGCACCGAAAGCTGGTAAGGCTGATGCTCTCTATAAACATAAAACTCCCTAGGTGGCTCGTATCATCGAGCTGCAGCGCGCAATTAACTCCGGAAATGTCTGTTCATATTGGCTGAAATCTTTCTGTATGTCAGGGCAGAACTTATTCAAATAAATCTGACACATATATCACCTCTGTGAGCTAGGGCACTGACTGTGCCTCCCCTCCCAATTCACAGAGGTAATTCCAATGTCTGAAAAATGCCCCAACTGCCTGTCCATCCGGATCGGTATGAACAATTACGGCAAGAAAACCGCTGGCGTGGTCGGTGCGTCTGCCGGTACCTATGGCGGTTTTGCCGCCGCAACAGCTGGTGCTAAGGCCGGTGCCGCCCTGGGAATCGTCGGCGGTCCGATAGGCGCGACTGTCGGTGGTATTGGCGGTGCTGTTATCGGTGCGTTGCTTGGCGGCGCAACTGGTGCTTCCGCTGGTGTAATCCTGGGCGACGTTCTCGATGAGCGTGTGCTCGACAACTACCGCTGCCTTGATTGCGGCTATTCCTTCAGTGTCGACCCTGACTCCCCAGACGACATCCGTTAATTCCCCTCGCGCATTTCAAAGGAGAACAACCATGGCTCATCTCATCGAGCAAATGGCCTATGTTGGCCAAACCCCGTGGCATGGCCTGGGGAACGAACTCACCTCGAATCAGCCCCTGGAAGTCTGGGCAAAGCAAGCCGGCCTGGACTGGCAGATCCAGGAAAGCCCGGTCCGCTATGTCACTAATTCTGGCGGCACCCTGGGCGAGATCCTGTCCTACCCGGATTCCAAAGTGCTTTATCGCTCGGATACAAGAGCACCGCTATCGGTGGTCGGCAACCGCTTCAAAGTGGTTCAGCCTGAGGAGATTCTGGAGTTCTATCGGGACCTGACCGAAGTCTCCGGTTTTGAGCTGGAAACTGCAGGTGTTCTGAAAGGTGGCCGGAAAATGTGGGCACTCGCCCGTACCGGCCAAACCGGAATGCTCAAGGGCAACGACCAGACCAACGCTTACGTGCTGCTGGCAACCGCCTGTGACGGCACGATGGCAACGACTGCTCAGTTCACCAGTATTCGAGTGGTGTGCAATAACACTCTCGCCGTTGCCTTGAAGGGCGCTACTGCCAACGCCGTGAAGGTGAAGCACAACACCGCCTTCGACGCCGACCTGGTGAAGAAACAGCTAGGAATCTCGGTCTCAGCTTGGGACCACTTCATGTATAGCCTGAAGACCCTGAGTGAGCGAAAGGTGAAAACCACAGAGGCCAGGAACTACTTCCTGAAGGTATTTACCGATGATTCCGGAAGTGGTGTCGGTAAAACCAACGAGCGATCCATGGCCAAAGCGCTGTCCCTCTATGAAGGCGAGGGCATGGGGGCCACGTTAGCTTCGTCTGACGGCACAGCCTACGGGCTGCTCAATGCGGTGACGGAATTCATCGATCATCAGCGCCGTGCCAAAACTGTGGACCATCGACTGGATTCAGCCTGGTTTGGCACCGGTGCAACCTTGAAGAACCGTGCATTAGAGCAGGCGATGTCACTTGTGGCCTGAGCCAATCTTACAAATCTCGAAACCGCCATAAAGCCCACCGGAGCCTGATGCTCTGGTGGGCTTTTTTATGTCTGGAGGAAAACACCATGGGCATGAGTGAAAAGGTAATTCAGAAACAACGGCCAGCGTTGCGCCTGGTCTCCACCAAGGGTCTCAGCCGGGATGAATGGTTGAAGGTACGTAAGCAGGGCATTGGCAGTAGCGATGCGGCTGCAGCGGTAGGCATGAACCCTTATCAATCCCAACTGGAACTCTGGATGGTCAAAACCGGCAGGGATGCTGGTTTGCCTAAACCGGATTCTGACGATCCCACCTCGCCGGTCTACTGGGGCCATATTCTTGAGCCGATTGTGGCAGAGCAGTACAGCCAGCAAACGGGCCGGAAGGTGCGTCGGGTCAATGCAGTGTTGCAGCACTCCGATCCGGAAAAGCATTGGATGTTGGCCAACCTGGATTATTCCGTGGTGGCCAATGACGACGTGCAGATCCTGGAATGCAAAACGGCAGGGGAGTTCGGGTCACGGCTTTGGAAGGAGGGGGTGCCGGACTACATCCAGTGCCAAGTTCAGCATCAGTTGGCTGTCACCGGGAAGCAGGCGGCGGACGTGTGCGTTCTGCTGTGTGGTCAGGAGCTGAAGATCTACCGCATTGAACGGAATGAGGAGCTCATCGAGGCGCTGTACGTGCTGGAGCGCCAGTTCTGGGACTTCGTTGAAACGGATACACCGCCACCGGTCGATGGAACCGATTCTTCTGAGCGTGCATTGCGCCATCTGTACCCAGTGGACAGGGGGGAGACCCGGGACTTCAGCCAAAGCAAGGAACTGTCCGATGCGTTCGACGAGCTGCTGGCTATCCGCTCGGAAATGGAAGCCCTCAGTTCTACCGAATCCCACCTGAAGCAGCGAATCGAGAGCCAGATGGGCGAAGCCTCAAAGGCCACCTTCCCAAGCGGCAGTGTGAGCTGGAAACGGAGCAAGGATTCCGTCGGGCTCAATGTGAAGCAACTGCTGAAGGATCAGCCAGGGCTTTTGGAGCAGTACCCCCTCACTAAACCGGGCAGTCGTCGGTTCCTCATCCAAGCATGAATACCCCATTGGCCACGAGAGCATGACGAGTGCCCCGTGGCCCTTTTTCTCAGGAGAGTCATCATGATTAAAGGTTTAGCCATCACGCCTCCCGTACTGGGGCGTATCAGTATCGGTCGGGTCGTTGAAAAGAACGGTATCCGGCTGCCACAGAAAGACGATCAATTTACCATCACCTCCCAGATCCAGGAGAAGGACGCCGGGTGGGTCTTGCATCCGTTAGACGCGGAGTTAAGAAAGGAAGCTACAAACGGAAAATTGCGGACCATCCCAGTTCGCATGTTGTTCAACGAAGCGGACCTCAACCTCCGGGCCGAATACACCATGTTCGACCGCAAAAGCGGGCGGCCTATGTGTGTAGGCAATGGCGACACCTGTAAGCGTCTGACGCAGTCAGGAGTGCAGTCTTTGCCATGCCTGGGGCCAACGTTGTGTGAGTTTGGCAAAGGTGGTCTGTGCAAGCCGTATGGCCGTCTGAACGTGAAGGTCGGTGACGACGATGATCTCGGCACTTTCATCTTCCGGACGACCGGTTACAACAGCATCCGGACGCTTGCAGCCAGGCTTAGCTACTACCAGGCAGTCTCTGGTGGTCTGCTGGCTTACATACCTTTGGACTTGAAGCTGAGAGGAAAAAGCACGACGCAGAGCCATCGCACGCCGATTTACTACGTGGATCTGGTGGTTAAGGAGGGGATGTCACTGCAGGAAGCGGTGGTTGAGGCAAGGGAAAAAGCCAGGCAGGCGAAGGAGGAGGGCGTTGATCAGGCTGCGTTGGATGCTGCGGCTGCAAAGGGGTTCGGCAATGCGCTGTTTGAATATGATGAAGATGAGATGAGTCAGGTGGTTGAGGAGTTTTACCCAGTGACTAAAGATGCAGACAAGGGGCCAGTGGACGGTTCCTCTGTCGTATCAAAGCTACAAAGGGGCCTCGAACCTGCGACGTCGGCTTTCGGACGAAATTAAACGAGTGGCCCTACATGGGCCACTCATCTGGACTGCTACCTGTTTATTTTTTGGTTTCGGAGGGATGATGCTGAAGTAAAAGGTGGTGTCCTGATCAAATCAGATGGTAACGAACGTTGGGTTGGACCAGCCTGCTGCATAATTGAAGGGAGTCGCAACGCATTGGAGTCTGAACTAACTCCTGTTCGGCCTATAAGCAAGGAAGCGGGGTAGTAGCTTTGAAAACCAACTTCGTACTGACCGACTTTAAAGACGTGCAGGTCAGAAAACCTCGAGTTGCTCAAGGAGCATGGCTTTAACGTCATTGTTTTAATCAGCTCTGAGGGTTTTTGAAACCATAACTTGGCCGATTTGCGCTTACACATGAATTTAATCGTGGGCGCCCGAAATGTTGTCTTTTTAAACAAAAGCGAACATTCACCGCACCACAAATTCCTGGCTTTTATGCCCCTTTAACGGGTAAGAAATAGCTCATCAAGAACTTAGCAAATGATCAAAAGGGCTGACCGTTCCAGCACTTCGATCGCCAATGATATGTGTGTAGGTTTCGGTCGTTCGAATGTCGCTATGCCCGAGAATTTCCTGAACCGTCCTGATATCTCTCCCCGATCTCAATAACTCTATCCCTCCGTGGCCAAACACTACATGTGCGTACAGTTAAATGAAAAACAGTAAAAACGCCAAATTTCTTACGTTTTAATAAGAATTCAAACCAATAAGCTCTTAGCCCGAACATTTCATAAACACCCCAAGCAGCAGCCACGAAATTTTCTCGGTTAGCCCATTACGCCCAGATATGAGAATTATTAGTAGTATGCGCGCCAATGTCGCTCTGATGTCATCCAGTCACCGGCCTTAAGTGTT
>NZ_JBSXNZ010000037.1:0-24983 GCF_056857895.1 Marinobacter sp. B-21 | reverse complement strand
CAATAACGCTTCGGAAGAAGCTAAACAAGGTTCGCCCATGTCCAATTCTATCCCAACTCAACTGCGCTTTCCTCCCTTTGCCGGCTTTACCGTGCGAGCTGATTTCGAGGGCGGAGCGTTGTCATCCGACTTTGGCCCCCTGCTGCTGCGTGGGGTGGACCAACAGATTGGCCTGGTTCATCGACTGGCCCAGGCCATCGACGACCGCCGTCACGCCTCTTATATCGACCACTCACTTTCCGATCTATTAACTCAGCGGATCTTCCAGATCGCCTGTGGCTATGCCGATGCCAATGACGCCAACACCCTGCGCCGTGACCCGATGTTCAAGCTCGGCACCGAACGCAAGCCGCTTGAGCCAGAGCAGGATCTGGCCAGCGCACCGACCTTCTCGCGCCTGGAAAATGCCGTTAACACCCGCGACCTTTACCGTCTCGCCGAGGCCTTTGTAGAGCAGTTTGTCGCCAGCTACGCCAAGCCTCCAGAGATGATCGTGCTGGACATGGATCACTCCGAAGACCAGACCCACGGCCAACAGGAACTGGCGTTTTATAACCACCATTACCAGAGTCACTGCTACCTGCCACTGTTTCTGTTTGAAGGTCTGTCGGGCAAGTTCATTACCGCGGCACTGCGCCCCGGCAAACGCCCGACGGGGGCAGAGAACGCAATGATCCTCAAGCGGGTGCTCAAACGGCTGCGCCAGCATTGGCCCGAGACCCGCATCCTGCTGCGTGGTGATGCTCATTTCGCCAACGTGGAATTGATGCAACTGGCGCTCGACGATCCGTACACCGATTTCCTGTTCGGCCTGGCCGGCAACAGCCGTCTGAAAAAACTGGCCGAGCCACACCTGCAATCCACCCGGCGGCTGCACGATACCCGCTGCCATAACGCTCGCCTCGCGGAACAGGCCCCGCCGCAACGCTCGCGCACCTTCCACGAGATCGATTATCAGGCCCGTTCCTGGCCACAGGCGTTTCGCACTGTCCTGAAAGCCGAAACCATGGCCCTCGGCGATAACCCCCGCTTCGTCGTCACCTCCCTGGAAGAGTCAACCCCGGAAATACTGTACGCCGAGCTGTATTGCGCCCGGGGCCAGGACGAGAATTTCATCAAGATGATGAAAAACGACCTGGCCAGCGACCGCACCTCGGATTGCCGCTTTGCGGCCAACCACCTGCGCCTGTTTTTCTCCTGCGCCGCCTATGTGCTGCATCACGCCTTGCGCGCCGAACTGTTGCAAGGCACCGAGTTGTCTCAGGCCCAGCCCTCGACGGTCATCATCAAGCTGTTCAAGCTGGCCGTACGGGTGGTGCAGTACAAAGACCGCATCAAGCTCCACCTGCCAGGTAGCTGCCCGGTCAAGGCCCTTCTGCACACAGTCACCGAACGGTTATATCGCCTGCCTCGGCCCAGGTTAAACACCGGCTGAGCCGCCGTCGGCGCTCACCTCCATCTCGGGCTCGGGAGGCCTTCCCTCGCCCGGACGCTGGAATTGATCAAATAATAAACACTTAAGGCCGGTGACTGGATGACATCAGAGCGACATTGGCGCGCATACTACTAATAATTCTCATATCTGGGCGTAATGGGCTAACCGAGAAAATTTCGTGGCTGCTGCTTGGGGTGTTTATGAAATGTTCGGGATAGGTTTGTAGAAGGAACCGCTCTGTGTGGCTGGCCCTTCGTTTTTCAGTCTCATTGCTGTTGTAGAGCCGCTGATCACGGCTGTAGAGAAGGTCTTTTTCAGGGTCGCCGGTGATCGGCTGCGACGTGGCTCTATGATGAACGGGAATGTAGCCATTGACGTCCACCAACAGGCTGTAGACCGTGCCATCAAGGCGCTCTTTACTGCGGTCTGTCAGGTCCTGGAACGCTTGTTTAAAGCGATCGACGAACCGGGTCCGGTATTTTTGTGGCGAGGTATTCGGAACCGGTTCATAGCGGCGGTCAAAAATGTCCACACCCTGCCGGGCCAGCTCAGTGAGCCTTTGCTCGAATTCGGCAGCCAGCGCCTGGCGCTGCTCCAGAATTTCCTCGAAGGCGCCCCGGCCGATCCGGTAGCGGGCCAGCAGCGCCATGGAGGCCTCGGTGGCTTTGCGAAGCTGCTCGGAGTAGGCGTCCGATTCGGCAATCTCCTTCGCCAGTTCGCCGCCAAGGTGATGGATCTCGTTGCCGTGCTCGTGCACCTGACGGTTGGTAATACTAACTTCCTCCACGGAAGAGGTGATGGACAGAAGCTCCTCGTGCGCCTGCTCAATGTACTGCAACATGTCGTCGAACTGGGAAGCGGTCGAGGTCACCTCTTCCCGGGCCTCATCGGTTTGTTCAAGCAGCTGCTCGGTGTCCTTCTCGGTGTGACCGACCCGGGCATCCATGTCGCTGATGATCTGATGCACGTCGCCGGTCGCCGACGCAATTTTCTGGGCCAGTTGGCGGACTTCATCCGCCACCACGGCGAAACCGCGACCGGCCTCCCCCGCCCGTGCCGCCTCGATGGCGGCATTCAGCGCCAACAGGTTGGTCTGGTCCGAGAACCCCTGCACCATCTCTAGAATCTTGCCGATTTTGCCAGCGCTTTCGCTGAGCCCGGCCACGGTCTCGCGGAAGGTCAGCAGTTGGTCGTTGACCTGCCGAATTCGTTCGGCCACCTGGGACAACGCCTGATTGGACTCGCGCACCCCGTCGAGATTACGGGAATTGAGCTCCGAGACCGACCCGGTACGCTGGGTAATGTCCTCCAGTGCCGTGGCACCCTCACCACTGGACTGGGCAATCAGCTCGGAGACTTGTTCCTGCTTGCTGGCGCTCTGCTGCGCCTCGCCGGTGAGCTTGCGCAGCCTGGCCGACTGCACCGCCACCTGCACCGCATGATGGCGCAGATCCGACAGGGCGCCCCGCATGCTGGCCAACAGTTCATTATGTTCTCTGGCAATCCGCCCTGCCTGGCCGGAGCCGACCGGTTGGTCCCTTGATATATCCAGCACCCCGTGACTCTGGCCCGCATCGGGTTCAGTCGGCGTTTCAGCGCTGGCCACCCGGTCACGGCCCAACCACCAGGCCAACCCGGTTATCACGGCAGCCAACCCAAACCCGGCCATGGCAAATCCCGGCATCATCACAACCAGGGCGAACAGGACCAGAACCAATACACTGCTGACACGGAATACCAAAGGCTGCCGTGGACGACTTTCCGAAGCGACTGCATTCATTTTTATTTGCGTCCTCTGTAAGAGTAGGAACCGTTTTTGGGTTATCGGCAGGGCTCAACAGAACTTAAAAGACCAAAACCGGGACACCCATTAGCCTGCGAGGCCAAAAGAAGGCACAGGGCCAATAGCAGCTATACTGCCTAGTACACACCACCGAGAAACTGGCGAATTACCGGAGCAAAGTCTGATTCCCGGGGCCGGCAGAGACGCAGGCAGAATCTGCAAGGAGCATTCATGAAACCGTTTCGACTGAACAAACATGGAAAGCTGGTGTTTCCCTCAAGTATCTTTACCGAGCTCGACTTCTCGATCATCACCGATCTCAACCAGTTGAAGGCGATCATTCGGCGCGACTTCGAAGTGAAGGCTCCGACCGGCACTGAAATCGCCGAACGGGCGGCTGCGGGAGGCTATGCGACGCGCTATGACCTGTTGCGCGACATCGGCCTGCACCTTTTCTGGGCGAACCGTTACGCGCTGGTGATGTACGACAAGCAGCCGATGCGCTGGCGCGATGTCCCGCGGACCCGCGACGATGTCTTCGTGTCTTTGCTGCACCCCTGGGAGGGGCGGGAAGCCAAGTCCGCAAGTGTCCGCGAAGCCTACGGGCAGCTTCCGGCGAAGTGGAACGAAACGGCTGAAGACGAGCTGTTCGACATGCTCTTTGACGGCTTCTCAAACAAGCTCCATCTCGCAGCGTCACTGCCGCCAATCAAGGCCACGATTGCCGAGGCGCTCGCCACTGCCGGCGCTAAGACAACCACCCTCGGCAACTATAATCCCGACCACCCGCGCTACAGCATCGACGACATCCTTGATGTCTCAGACGAGCAGGCCGAACTCGAGGCGCTCCGGCGCTGGGCGATGGTGCTGCACAACCAGCACCCCTGGGACCGGAGCCAGGCCAGGCTGAAGCCATTGGCCGAGATGCAGGATGACGACATCGTCGTGCTGTATTATCCGAAGAACCGCCACGTGCTCGACTTCATCAACCACGAAAAGAGTGGTATCACCGGCGCGAAGCAAGCGCCGACGCCAGATCCTTCCGTCGAGCCCGTGCGACCCTATCCGCCGGTGGTGATCGGCGACGATGCACCAATCCAACCGAAGATCGAGGCGCTGGCAATCCGCAAGGGTGAGGTCGTCTGCTCAAACGAGGATGTGGTCCGGAACTCCCCATCCTCATGGTCGCCCATGAGCGCGGAGGAAATCGCCGACAAAACCGGCATCGAACGGCGCCGTTATACCGCCGAGCCACTGGAGAATATCGCCCTTGAGGCCGCGCGGGCAGCGATGACGCATGCCGGTCGCAGGTCCGAGGAGATCGGTGCAGTGCTGTTCTGCTCCTGTACCTCGAACCGACTGATTCCGTCGACCGCCACCTGGCTCTCAGGCCAGTTGGGCATCATGCAGACCCATTGCTCGGCCGACATCGTCGCTGCGTGCGCCGGGTTCCCGTATGGCGTCGCCGAGGCGGTCCGCTTGCTGCGGGAGATTGAACGTCCGGTCCTGCTGGTCATGGCCGAAAAGTTCTCGGACAAGATCGGCAATGCCCGACCGTCGCGGATGATCTTTGGCGACGGGGCCGCCGCCGTGGTGATCGCGCCGTCCGACGGTGAACGTGACATTCATGTGGTCCAGACCTATGCGAGCGGACCCGCCAGTCAGGTCAACTCCATCATCTGGCCGAATCACGATTTCGACAACGACATCACGGTCTATGGCCCCGAGGTCAAGGCGTTGGTCAAGCGCTACCTGAACCAGATGATGGGCGAGCTTTCCGAGCTCGGGCTTGAGATCGACATAATCGTGCCCCATCAGGCCAACAAGACAATGATCATCGAACTCGCTGAGCCCCAGGGGATCGACGCCAAGGACATTTACTTCAACATCGCCGAGGTCGGCAACGCCTCAGCGGCGAGCATCCCGATCGCGCTGGCCGATGCCGTCTTCGACGGGGCGATCAGCAAACGATCGATGGTTTTCACTCCGGGCTTCGGCGCCGGAGCCGTCGGTGGCTACGTGATCCTGTCCCTGGACCCGGCGATGGTTGCGCCGGAGGTGACCACCACCCTCGCCATGAGCCCATCGTCGACGAAGGCGCATTCCTCGATTGAAGATATCAAGGAGGCGTTCCATACATAAATTTTCATTTCAGCGAATTGACGCGGCCATCAACCGCCTTGCTGAACTCAATGCCATTGAGGGCGTCTCGCCGGTATTCGAGGTGATCGAGGCGGCACAGCCCCTGATGTTCAGCCCCGAAGGTCTGGAAGCGCTTTACGAACGCGTGCCGGCCATTGAGGCGGCCGCGTTCTTTGGGGGTACGCTACCTGCGTGGCCGCTGGAACGCCCTGATTCCAACGGCTTTGGGGCTGAGCTACACCGGTGCCGACGCGTTTCACTGCTACCCCGCGCTGATTCATACCCTGATTGACGAGGCCCTGTTTCCCGAGACCGGCCAGTGTGCCTATGGCCTGGCCATGATGCTCGAGCGGGACATTCTCTACGCACCTCCGGTAGCGCCTTTCCTGTGGCGCCAGATACGCCTGTCACTCTGCGACGCTGCCGCCGAGAAAATTGTGGCCGTCTTTGGTAGCCGCCGCTCCCCCGAGTGCTTCTTGCTCGCCGACGTGCTCAACGTGCTCGGGCTCCCGCTGGGAATCGGACAGGGCAACTATCCCACCTGCCAGTCATCGCGCGCCCTGTCCATGTGGGCCTACAACATGCCGGCAGAACTGCTTCGAATCCTTGCCTGGGCGGCGCGCGACGACGAAGTGGTGATGCGCTTTGAAGGCAACAGCATTTCTTCACGGGAGCTCGGCGCCGGACTGGCGACTGAGCCGCCGGTGGATGTGGATGCCGTCTCACTGCTGACGGTGCCGCACCTGGATTGCATCTATTTTGAAATGGGTCGACGCAGTGTCGGGCGTGGAGAAGATCCACACAAATGGGTCAACGCCGAATTCTACTTTTTTAACCCCAATAACGACAGCGGGCAAAACTGGGGCCAGGGCAGTTGGGCCTCGGGGCGCTAGAAAACCCGGCACGATTACCCTCAAAAACAAATCCGTCCCGGTTTTCATTCATAGCTCGGCCTACCCGGCTTTCCCCCGAGTTATCGGGTTCTGTGGGTCACACCAACGCTCCATTAACGATGGCCCGCAACTCCTGACGGATCGGGTAAGTCGACGAGGGGATCAGTTGCGTCATGAAGATCACCACCAGTTCCTCGACAGGATCGATAAAAAAGTTGGTGCTCGCCAGGCCACCCCAACCGTACTCGCCGACCGATCCGTTGGTCTGGGATTTGGCAACGTCAGTCTTTACCGAAAAGCCCAGGCCAAAGCCACTCCCGGCATAAGGTGTCTCGCTGAACGCACCGACGGATAGGCCTGGCAGGTCCTGATTGTCAGGTAGGTGGTTACGACGCATGAATTCCAGAGTTTTTCGACCAATAACCCGCCGCCCCCGAAACTCTCCGCCCTGACAAAGTGCCTGGGCAAAGTGGAAATAATCGTCAATGGTGGAAACCAGCCCGCCGCCGCCAGACACAAACTTACTTTTGTGCCGGAATGGGGACGTCTGCGGATCGTCCTGCAGCTTGAACTGATCGCCGGGCTGGTACTGATAGCAGGCGGCGAAGCGGTCAAGCTGATCGTCGCGGACCTGGAAGCCGGTGTCAGGCATGTCCAAAGGTTCAAAGATATGCTCTCGCAGATACTCATCAAAAGGCTTATCAGCCAGCAGCTGCACCAGATACCCCAGCACATCCGTGCTGACCGAATAGTTCCAGGCCGTACCTGGCGAGAACTCCAGCGGCAGTTCCGCCAGCTGATTGACCAGCGCTTCCAGCGTCATACTCCGGCTGCCATCCAGCTTTAGGTCCCGGTAGGCAGCGTCAACGTTGGTGCGGTTCATAAATCCGTAGGTCAGGCCGGACATATGCGTGAACAGGTCGCGAATGGTCATGGTGCGAGTCGCGGGTTCGGTCAGGAAATTGGGATGGACACCGCTTTTATAAACCCGCAGGTTTTTCCAGGCCGGAATATACTTGTGTACGGGATCATCCAGCAGAAACCGCCCCTGCTCATAAAGCTGCATCATGGCGATAGATGTGACCGGCTTAGTCATGGAATAAATGCGGAAAACCGTATCCCGGCGGACCGGCTTGTTGCGCTCCACATCCATCAGCCCTTGAGCTTTTACATAGGCAATTTCCCCTCGCCGGGCCACCAGTGTCAGTGCGCCGGGCAATTTTCCAGGCTGGATATAGCGACGGTCAAGGTGGCCTTCAATGTTAGGAAGATGGTCCGATGCGAGGCCGGCAACCTGTTTGAGTTCCGCCATAGAGGAGGCTCCTTGATTATGTGGTTTTGGAGTCATTGCTGCGTTATTAAACAATGATCCTGGCGCTCGCGGCCAGCCGTGATTTGAGATTATGCAGCCCCGGAGGCCATGGGAAATAAATCCGTCCCGGTTTCAGTCGGCTGAAGGCAGGCTCCCTCCCAGCATGTTTTCAACCACTGCCGCATTATAGAAAGTTTCAACGCACTGGATTTTGCCTTCCCGCACACGAAACCAGATGGCAAGGCGCACATCCCCGATCGGCTCAAAGTAGGTACGGTAATCCAGGATCGCAAACACGTGGTCACCGTCGGCACTGAGCTGACGCAGAACCAGGTCTTTCTGAATGGCAAACATACCGAACTGGTAGGCCAGCATGTCGTCCCGGCTCAGGAAACGCATGTTCGGCCCCACATATTCAAACCCTTCGGCAGCCAGCAAGGCCTTTGCTTCATCCAGCCGCTGGGCACGGATATCCGCGATGAACTGAGCCACAATATCCTTTGGCTGCATGAACACACTCCAAGTTCCAGAACGGGCAAGGTTGAATACCCAGGATTTCATAAACAGTAGCGCACCAGGCTCCCTGAATACCAGAAAACAGAGCGGTGACAATGAGTCAGTGCCAAACCGGGACAGACATATTTCCCCTCACTCCAAAAGCCATAAGGCCGCTCCAGCGCAGCACCCACATCGCCGATGGAGAACACCCTCGCGAATTCCGCGAATCGTTGCCCGCCAAACCACAGCTGAACAACAGGCAAAGAAAAGATACCGCGAGCAGCACACAACGGGCCGGCAGCTTCCTGGCAATCGATGTAAGCGGTCACCAGTTTCGGAAATTCCTCGCTGGCAAGCTTTTCGAGCTGAGGTTTCATGGCCTGACAGACGCCGCAGTGCGGTCCGCCAAAGAGGAGAAGAACAGCCGGCCTGAACGACGGTCCGTTCAAGAACCTGACCTCCTACACCGAGGTACTGCAGGATGGCATGCTCGGCTGGGCGTCATCTCCATAAACGGCATGATCAAGGCAGACATCCAGTGTCCCGGTTTTCCACAATGCCACTACCAAGGCCCCACCACATAACCAAGCTTCTCCGGCAACCACAGCGCGATGCCCGGCATCAGCATCACCACCAGCAGGCTGGCAGCCATGGCCGCGATAAAAACCAGCGCCCAGCCTATGGTATGTTCCAGGCGAATGTTGGCGATACGGGTGGTAACCATCAGGTTGACGGCAACCGGTGGCGTGAACTGCCCGATGGCAATATTCATCGCCAGCAGAATGCCAAACCAGATCGGGTTCCAACCGAAATGATTCATCAGTGGCAGCACGATCGGGATCAGGATCAGGTAGATGGAAATTGCATCCAGCAGCATACCGGCGATCAGTACCAGTACCATCACCAGCCCCAGCAGCACCCATCCGTTTTCCGAGAGAGAAAGCAGCGCATCAGCCAGATGCTGGAAGGTGCCCAGGGTGGCGCCGGCCCAGGCGAAGATGCCGGCCAACGCAATGATGAACATGACCACACCGGAGGTAACGGCCGCCTCGGTCATCAGGTTCCACAGGTCCCGGATGCCCAGATTTCGGTGCAACAGGCAGCCGACCAGTACGCCATAGGTGACGGCCACAACCGCCGCCTCAGTGGGCGTAAAGAGCCCCGAACGCAGCCCGCCGAGAATGATCACCGGCGCAAACAGCGCCGGCAAAGCCGCCTTGAAGCTGGGCCAGAGCGGCGGACGCTCTACCGTCTCCGGATCTTCCCAGCGATACTTCCTGGAAAAATACAGCGCCGGCGCCAGCAGGGACACACCCGCCAGGATGCCCGGGAACAACCCGGCGGCAAACAGTGCCCGCAAATCCACGCCCGGCACCACAATGGAATAGAGAATCAGCGCAATGGACGGCGGAATCAGAATCGCGGTAGACGACGAAGCCGCAATCAACGAAGCGGAGAACGGCTGCGGATAGCCCGCCTTCTTCATGCTCGGTAACATGACCATTGCCACTGCGGCTGCATCGGCAGGACCGGAACCACTCATCCCCCCCATGATGAGGCACACCAGCACCGCGACAACGGTAAGTCCGCCATGCCGGGGACCAATAATCGCCTGGGCAAACCGCACCAGACTGGCGGCCACCCCCGCACGCTCGAAAATCAGGCCGGTCAGAATAAACAGCGGAATCGCAATCAGCGGGTACTTGGCCACACTGTTGTAGGTGTTGGTGCCGAAGGTACCCAGCATGGCCAGAGGCAACCCTGCCACAATGCCGACAACACCACCCACACCCAGAGCTATAGCCACCGGCACACCCATCAGCAGAGCCAGCAGGAAGCTGGCGATCATCAACAGATCAGGACTCATGAATCACCTCCGGATCGATCTTGCCGCGCAGGCGATCAATCGTGTTCTGGGTCATCCGGATGATGATGGCCACTGACAACAACGGCAGCCAGATTACGTAGATCCAGTTGGGCAGCCCCAGGCCCGGTGACAGGGATTCCCACTGGTATTCCTGAAGGGCGAAGGTACTGCCATACCAGGTCATGATGCCCAGAACGGTCACACCAGCGAGCCACTGCAGCACGTAAACCACCTTGCGCGCCCAGAGTGGAAGGTAGTGTTCAATCAGCTCGATGCGGATGTGCTGGTTGTGGCGCGCCGCCACCGCCGCCCCCGCAAAAGTGAGTACAACCAGGCAAAAAACCGAAAACTCCTCGGTAAAGGCAAACGATGCATCCGTGGCGTAGCGGACGATGACATTGCCAAGGCTGATCCCGCAGATCGCGATCAGGGCGGTGGTGGCCAGCCAGGCCTCAGGGCGAAACTTGGGAGAACGGGGCGGCATGGGGACTCCGGTTTGGGACAGGCGCCCGCCGATGATGGCGAGCGCGGGGGCAAGTCTGAATTACTGGTTGCGGTTGGCAACAGCGTCCCGTGCCTGCTGGACGAGATCCTCGCCAATGCGCGATGTCCATTTTTCGTAGACAGACGCTGTGACCTCCTGGAAAGCATTGCGCTGTTCCGGCGTCAGTTCAGTAACTTCCACGCCACGGTCCTTGATGGAGGCCAGGATCGCGTCCACTTCGCCACGGGATTTCTCGATCTCCCACTGGCCGGCATCAATCGCGGCCTGCTTCAGCAGGGCCTGATCTTCTTCGGAGAACTGATCCCACACCTGGTTGCTGACGGCAAACACCAGCGGGTCTGCCATGTAGTGCCAGCGGGTCAGGTAGCTCTGGCCAACCTGATCGATACGCGCCACGTCGAAGACCGACAGCGGGTTTTCCTGGCCATCTACGGCACCGGTGGTCAGTGCCGGCTTGGCATCGGCCCAGCTCATCTGAGTGGGGTTGGCGCCCAGGGCGGTAAAGGTGTCCTGAAACAGCGGCGAACCCACAACTCGAATTTTCAGCCCGTCCAGATCGGCCGGTTCATCAATGGTCAGCTTGGAATTGGACAGCTCGCGGAAGCCGTTCTCACCCCAGGCCAGCGGGGTAACACCGCGTTTCTTGATCGCGGCAAAGATCGCCTCACCTGTCTCCCCCCGGGTAATCGCATCAATGGCGGCATAATCCGGCATCAGGAACGGCAGGGAAAACAGATTCAGTTCCGGAACCTGGGGCGACCAGTTAATGGTAGAACCGACCGCCATATCGATCAGCCCGGAACGCATGGCGGAGAACTCCTTGGTCTGGTCTCCGGAGACCAGCTGGGAGTTGCTGTAAATCTTCATGTTGATGCGCCCCTCGGAGCGCTCCTTTACCAACTCAACCCATTTGTCGGCAGCCTGACCCCAGGGGAAGGCAGACGGGAGAACCGTCGAGACAGTGTATTCATCCTTGTACTCGGCGTGGGAAGCGGCACTGAACAGTAACGTAGCCGCCGCAGTGGCAGCCAGAAATGTGCGACGTTTCAACATAGCGTTTTCCTTCTTATTAGAGTTGGTCAGATCACCAAACGGCAATCAGGCAGCGGACTGCCCAATGATTATAGAAATGCAGGTACTGCGAGGCAATAAAGAAGGAACCTACCAATATACCCGAGTATGAACATCTGGTCACGGCAGCGGGAATGCCATTGATCAGCACAGTTCAGGAGCCCCGCTGTATATCCTTCGGAATGGGAGAATAACCAGCACTTTCGTAGGATTAACTGTTCCAGATCCCCAGCATAGTGCCCGTTCCCAGAACGAGGGTTCCCCCCCACTTCCGCGACGATCAGTAGCACCATGAAGAAACCGGTCACCCACGAGGGCAGGAGGCGCTTGCCCAGACGCTGTGGGCACTGAACGACACCCTTTCCAAAGGCTCGGCAGCGATTTCTTCAACCACAGAAGTCACGAGTGAGGCGCAGCAACTGGTCGGACAGCTGCAGGGTCAGCTTGGTGTTACCAAGACTCAGGCAATGGGTGGCACAGGCGCACTGCTGCAGCTGGCCAAGAACCAGCTCGGCGCCGAGACAATGGGGACGCTCACCTCCGCACTGGGCATGGAAAGCGCCATGATCCAACAGTTTGTTCCCATCCTGATGAGTTTCCTGGGCGATCAGGGAGTGGGCTCATCAATGCTGGGGCAATTACAGAGCCTTTGGGCGCCGGCGGGATAAGCGAGTGGTAAGGCCACACGAGGGCTGAACCTACCCTGTTGCCGCTACCACGATGCCTGTATCTGGGGACTAAGCTACAGCATGTTGCAGGAGCTGCTGGTGATGGCTCCCGAAAATAAATGACACTGTTGCTATGCAGCCTCCATGAGGCATCTGGCAGACCGACCGAACGTTACAGGAGAGCCCGAAACATCATCAGGCGGAAACTGAATCTGTCCCGTTTTTCGGCGGCAATGACCGTCTCCATGGGGGCGCATGCCAACCCTTGCTCCCGCAGAAAGTCATCGGTGCTTGCGGTGTCGAAGCGAGTGGGCTGAATAAAGTTCAGCGCCTCCGGCCAGGTATTCATCAGCCGGGGCAGGCCGGGCAAACGCAGCAGGGCTGCCAATACCGGGATCGGCACATGGCGTCGCGGCGCCTGCCGGCCCAGCGTGTCAGCGGCGATCACGAGCAGGCCCTGTAAATTGGGCGTGGTCGGGTCCAGCGCCAACAACCGGTCCGGGGCTCTATCACTGGTGGCGGCAACCGCAATCAGCGCGGCCAGATAATCCACGGCCACCAAGGGCAGCCAGTGCCCGGGGCCGCCGGGGATCATAGCCATACGTCCCCGAGCCAAATTGTCGAGTAAGGCAAACAACGGCTGACTGGTATCGAGGCTGCCGGTGTCGCTGTGCCCCGCGACAGTGGCCGGCTGAACTTCCACCAGGTCCAGATCGCTTGCCCTGGCCAGCGCGCGCACACGAATTGCAGCTTCCAGTTTGCTGGCCTCATAACCACCCGCCCGACGATATACCCGCTGCCAGTTCACCCGTTCCGGGTCATCGCCATTAATCCCCAGTTGCTGAAGATGACCATGGTTTTCCAGCAAACTGGGCGCAGACATGGCGGCCGATAAAGCCGGTTGCGCCGGTGATAAGCAGGGTCATGGCAGGTCTCCTTGGTAGGGTCTGCCACCACCTTAAAGGTTAGAGTACACTCTAAGGTCAACATCCGCTTGAGAGAACGTTATGCAGATTGCGGAGCTAGAACAGCGCACCGGTGTAAACCGCCACACCCTGCGTTATTACGAAAAGGCCGGCCTGCTGCAGGAAGTCGTACGGCGTGGCAACAATTACCGGGACTACCCACGAAAAGCAGTGGAGCGAGTCACCATGGTGCGCCAGCTCAAGGCACTCGGGTTTTCCCTGGGGGAGATTCGAGAAATACTGAACGCGCTGCGCAGCGACAGCATTGATTGTGAACAGGGCGCGGTGCTGATGGCAGAAAAAAAAGCGGCCGTGGAGAGCAGGATTCGGGAACTGAAACAGGTCAGCATCCTGCTTGGCCGGGAACAACAACGGCTCGAAGAAAGCGCGGCAGCCCTACGCGAAAGCCAGCGCTGCAAATAACGAGCTTCCTGTATCCGAAAAACAACTCTGTCCCGGCTTTAACCGAATAGACCAGTCGCTAGTGAGCCCAATCCATGACCATCGACCGTGAACGCCTCGCCGCCCTTGCCGCGGAACCCCACTTTCACCGGGGCAAGTATCGAAACCTGGAGTCCGTGCCTCGCCATGGCCTGGGGGATTTCCTGCGCTGGCAGCTGGCCCCCGGCCGACGTTTCCCGCAGGGTAAACGCTACACGCTGCTGCGTCCGGATGGCCACTTGCTGATGAACCCGCCAGCAGAGCCACAACTGGCCTGGCTGGGGCATGCGTCTTTCCTGTTCCAGTACCGGGGCCTGAACGTACTGACAGACCCAGTGTTGTCGGACCGTGCCAGCCCTTTCCGATTGGTCGGGCCGAAACGGTTCACGCCACCCGCTCTGACGGTGGCGGAAATGCCGCCGATCCACCTGGTACTGATTTCCCACAATCACTACGACCATCTCGACGAAGCAACGGTGCGCCAGTTGCACCGACGTTTCGGAGCTGACCTGTGCTTCTGTATTCCGATGGGACTTCGACGCTGGTTCGAGAAGCGCGGCATCCACAATCTGGTGGAACTGGACTGGTGGCAATCGACGCCCCTGGCCGGCAAAGACGAAGTGTTCTGCCTGCCAGCCCAGCACTTCAGCGGACGAACCGCCACCGATACCAACACCTCGCTCTGGTGTAGCTGGCTCCTCGAACTGGACGGCTTTCGGTTCTATTTCGGCGGTGATACCGGTTATGGTCGGGTGTTTCACAACATTGGCGAACTGCTTGCGCCCATTGATCTGGCACTGCTACCCATCGGCGCCTACGACCCGCGCTGGTTCATGGCCCCGGTGCACGTGGCACCGGAAGAGGCGGTCAGGATTCACCAGGATATTGGCGCCCGTCAGTCTGTAGCCATGCATTGGGGCACCTTCGTGCTGACCGACGAACCCATGGACGAGCCACCCCGGCGACTGCGGCTGGCGTTGGAGAGGCAAGGCATGAGTGAGTCGGAATTTCGGGTAATGCAGCACGGGGAAGTTTGGTCGCCGCAGTGATTAACGGTACTGGAACCGCCCTGCCCTCAGCCGGCCCTGACCATCCCTCGTGATGCTGTAAGCCACCTTGCGATTAGAAACCGGCCGGCCCCGGCCTGCATAACTGCTGATATGAGCAAAGACCCGTTCACCACCGCCCTCCGGAGTAATGAAACCAAATCCCGTGGCGTCATTCCATGCAGTGAGTAACCCTTTCTGATTCAATTCACTATCGCCTTTAGAGCCTTATGGCGAGCATGTGCCTGGTCGATCTGCGTGGTGCCATCGTCCGAAAACCGGGACAGATCTATTTTTCAATATGGTAGGGAAACCGGGCACCATCACCCCGGCCTGTCTCGCCATCGGCTTCTCCTTGCTGTTGAAACACAGGATCCATTCTGTGCGCTGGCAGCCGATATCAACCGAAGTAGAGGGAGTGTTGGTAGTGACTCAAATTAGCGCTGAGCCATCAGGCAAGCCGCTAAAATAAATCTGTCCCGGTTTTCCCTTTCATCGCACACGCTGCCGCACAGACCAAAGACCCGGTTCGCCAAGGTTTGATCGCCATGTTGGGAACCTTTTTGGACACCCTCATTGTGTGTTCCATCACCGGCCTGGTCATTGTCAGCTCGGGCGTGTGGACGTCGGGTGAGTCCGGTGCAGCTCTGACGTCATCGGCGTTCGCCACTGCGTTACCCGGCGTTGGTAACTACGTGGTGGCAATTTCCCTGGCTATCTTTGCCTTTAGTACCATTCTCGGCTGGTCATTCTATGGTGAACGCTGTGTCGAGTTCCTGTTTGGCGTCAAGGCGATCAGGCCATTTCGCATTCTATGGATACTGGCGGTACCTTTGGGAGCCGTACTCAATCTTGACTTCGTATGGCTGGTGGCGGATACGCTGAATGCGCTCATGGCATTACCGAACCTGATCGCCATTGCGGCACTGAGCCCCGTTGTCTTTAAACTGACCCGAGAATACTTTGATCGCAAAACCCTCGGTCTGCCCGCAGAGTCCTCGGCATTTCAGTAGCCGTGTCGGAGTCCGTCAAGCGGACACCGTTACCGACGACCTGGATAGAACCTTCGGGCTTCTATCCAGGTCGCCAAAAAACCGGGATTAGAACTGTACTGAAGCGGCGGGCCGAATTGATCAAACCGGCAGTTCGATGATTTCACCGGCCACACAGGCTTCAGGACGCATTTTGCTGTGGGTGTCTGCGATGACTCCGATTTGCATGCTTACCCTTCATTCGCCTTACGATACTGCCCCTGATAATCAAAAATCCGTTCCTGCACCTGCCAATAGTGCTTCTGCTTGCGGGCAATCACAAAATCCGGTGCCGGCAACAAGGCCTGCAATTCAAACACCTCATCCGCTGAGCTGAACACTTTCGGAGCCTGGCTATTGGCGAAACGACGCCCAAACACTTTGCGTGGCGCGCGTCAAAGCCCGTGGTGAGCACGGACATATTCACCAGATACTTCAACTGCCGCTGTTTGAAGCGCTGAATCAGCAACGCCCGTTCATTCAGATCGGTCGCGCCGGTCACCAGGGCGGTTTGGTGTTCCGGCAGATAGCCGGTGATCTCCCGCGCATGATCCACCGTTGCCGCAAAGATCATCACCCCCTTGCGCTCAACGGCCAGCTCCATCACCTGCTCAATGATGGCCCGGGTTACACGCCGATGTTTGCTCAGCAGTTGGTTGACGTCCTTCTCGGCGTATTCGCCAAAGCGATCCTGAGCCAGCGCGGAGAAATCGTATTGGGCCACCGCCGCGTTAACCAACTCAGGTCGGGTGAGATACCCCCGATTGATCATGTAGCTCAACGGCAGTTCATAAATGCAATGCTGAAACGGCTTGCCCTGCTCTTCATTAGAGCCGCGAACAAAACCCCGGTAGTGATAGCGATAGATCCAGCCCATGGCCAGGCGATAGGGGGTGGCAGTTAGCCCGAGCACCTTGAGGGAATCATTCTGTTGCCGTAGCAGCTCAATGATCCTTTGATACCGACTGGTTTCATCGCCGCTGACCCGATGGCACTCATCGATGATGACCAACGAGTATTCATCCCGGAACTGATCCAGATTCGCCGATACCGACTGCACACTGGCGAAGGTCACCTGATGCCGGATTTCCTTACGCTGCAGCCCGGCGGAGAAGACGCCGCCCGTTAACCCATAGCTCTGGTATTTGGCGTGATTCTGCTCCACCAGCTCTTTTACGTGGGTCAGCACCAGAATCTTGCGCCGGGCAAGACGGGCCAGCTCGGCAATGACCAGGCTTTTGCCTGCGCCGGTTGGCAGCACGATAACGGCAGATTCATCCGATTGGCGGAAATGATTCAGCGTGGCGTCGACCGCTTCCTGCTGGTAGGGCCGGAGCTTGAAGGGCGGGCCAAAACACTGAATCATCCTAGAAAAACAGTACCGGAGACACCCCAAACCGCTTGCCGAGGGCTTCCATGTGTTTGCGGGTCAGTTTTTTACCTTCAGCACCATTGAGAATCTTGCTCACATTGCCCTTTGAGCCCAACTCCGGCAGATCAGCAACCCCAAGACCGTGTTGAGCCATCAGGGTTTTCAGTACAGCAATCCCCCTGTCCGTTTCTGCAACAGCGGCATTGAAGTCGGAAAACTCTGCAGCCTGGTCCTCCCAGCGCTCAATACTGACAGCCACAATCTCAATTAACAGTTTATTGGCGTCGTAGTCGTCCACCAGTTGGTCCATCAGCTCCAACGCTCGCTCATAGTCATCCTGGGTCTCAATGTGGGCCACATAAGGCACCCGAGTCAGCGCTTCTCTGATCTCAACAAAAGCAGGCGATAACATAAGCCTCACTCCCTATTGCGACGGTATTTGTCAGTCAGCCGGTCGTATTCGGCGTGGCTGCAAATGTGTTTCACATACATGCGATTATCACGAAACTCAATGAAGGCGATCAGCCGTAAATTGTTGCCGCCAATGTCGATAACCCACCATTTGTCCCGGTATTTGAAATTGTCCAGGGACGGGAACACCTGGCGCAGCTGATCAGGTGTTTCAAACCGTCCATAACGCAACGTGGTGTAGGTATTTACCAGAGCCTCCCGGTCATTGGGAAACTGCCTAGCCGCATCACTGAACGGCTTTCTTGAAATAATGTGCACGAACTTTCCCTGTTTCTTTTTTTGAAACCATAGCAAAAAGTTTCCGAAATAGAAACTGTGGGTCAGACGGTTTCTATCCTGCTTCCAAGCCGGAGCGTAAAAGCGGGACAGATCCATTCTTCAATATGGTGGGGAGAAACGGGCACCATCACCCTGGTCTGCCTTGGCATCAGCGTCAATCAGCAGGCCTTTTTCATAACCGGTGCCAACCATTTGCGCCTGGCCTTCTCCACCAGATCTCGAGCATCGTGAGTCCAGCGGTGGAAATTGGGGCTGTAGTAATTGAATGTACTTGTCATTGGTGGCCAATTGAGCGAATTCTCTGAGCTAACGGATAGCACTTCCTGGTTTTCGTGTTTCATTATCATCCTTGTCGGCACCCAACCATCGTTGTATCTTCGGATTCCTCGCCCAGGAAGGGCCATGTTTACAAGGAACGAAACAATGGAATCTGATCAACGCGAACACATATCCGTAGTCATCAATTATTTCTGGGGCGAAGGAGCAACCTCACCTGAATCTGTAAACCAAGGTATGGCTATCATCGCCTACGAGGCACTGGAAGAAGCACAAAGCTGCTCAGCAGCCTATTCTGGCATGAAGTTCCAGGTACCCGGATCACCCGTCGTCGTTGGGTCAATTGGTGCAAACCACGACATTCTGTTGATCAAGTATTCCGATACCGTCGGCAAGCGATACATCAGTTTCGGTACCGAAAACACACTCGAAACGGGAGGCTGCGGATGGTCTGATTTTTTCGAGGCAACGCTATCGGAAAAAGAAGCCCACAGTTGTGATCAGGCTAGCGTAGAGTCTTTCAAGAGCGTATTTGTTCAAGGTGCGGATGCGGGCATCTGGAAAGCCGCAGATAGAGCTTACTACTACTTCCTGCCTGATCAGGGCTCCTCGTTTGTCTTCTTTCAGTCCAACAATGGTAACCTGATCAAGTTGGAATCTGACTTTCTCGATTCTGATGGCTTCCGACGGATGTTAGGGGATATGTAGAGCCGCCGGAAACCGCGGCAACCGGGACACCCATTAGCCAGCTGTAGTCAAGGCACAATAGAAGACCTGACCCTGTCCTCCATGACCCTGTCCTCCGTTTTCCTGTTCCCCGGTCCGACTCAGGAAATTATATCTGCCTATATCACCGTTTCGGCAAGCATGCTAAAAGATTCCTCACAGCAGTAGGCTGGGTACTTTCCTCATCAGGATATCAGCATGTCAGATAAATTTTTCTTCAAGGGCCGGCAGGACGCACGCCAGCACCACACCGCTTACGGCGGCTTTCGGACCAACGCCAGCCAGAAGAGTGGCAGCAGGAAGTATCCGCTCACGCTGGTGGTTACCAGTGAGGCGCGCAAACAGGAGGTTGAGGCACAGGTGGCGAAGGCGAAGCTGCACGCGAATATTTCGGTTGATACCCGCGAGGGCGCCGCTGAATCCATCACTGAGCTCACCGCTATCCTGAATAAGGGAGAGACGGTCACCACGGTAAAATCGCCCTCCCGCAACGACTTCTGTAACTGCGGTAGTGGCATCAAATTCAAGAAGTGCTGTGGCTGACGACAACCGGCGTATAGAGGGCAATGGCTATGATTGTTTGCGGGGTTGAGCTGACTGGCAGCGATGCGGTGGTGTGTTTGCTGAATATGGACAGGGGGCAGTTCAACCTGCCGGAGTGCAAGGTGCGCAAACTGTCACTGCCGAAAAACCATAGCCGTGACGATCTGAAGCGGTTCCAGGCGGCCTTTGCGGAGTTAATGGCCGAGTACGGGGTGACCCGTGTTGCGATCAAAGAGCGGATGCCAAAAGGCAAATTTGCCGGTGGTGCCATCAGCTTTAAAATGGAAGCGGCCATTCAACTGACCACCGGTACTGAGTTTACCGTGACCCTGCTGCCCCCGGCACTGATCAAATCCACCCTGGCAGTCAACCCGCTGCCAATTGCTTTTGCCGATACGGGGTTGAAGGCCTTTCAGGAAGCGGCCTTTACCACCGCCTATGTAGGACAGCTGCACGGTCGTTGAACCTGAAAGGTGTGTACCGGCAATTAGAGATTATGCGCCTCCCGCACATCATCCGGCTCCTCACCCTGCCTTGGCAACTGCGGCATGACCATTCCGGGAAAATAAATCTGCCACGGGTTTCCCATGATTATTTCGGTGGCACTTCCTTGATGTACAGGTCTTGTTGCGGAAATGGGATGGTGATGCCTTCTTGCTTGAATCGGCGCCAGATCTCCAGATTGATGTCAGAGCTTACACTACCGAAACCTGCTTGCGGGTCTGCCACCCAGACCCGGGCTTCCAGATGAATGCCGTGGTCGCCGAACTGCGTTAACCGGCACACCGGCTCCGGCTCCGAAATCACGCGGGGGTGCTCCCGGGCGATCTCCAGCATGATTGCCATGGCGCGCTCCACGTCATCACTGTAGCTCACCGAAACCGGGATCTTCAGACGTACGTTGGGGTCCGAATAGGACCAGTTAATCACCTCGGTGGTAATCAGGTTTTCATTGGGAATGAGCGTGTCTACGCCGTCGCGGTTGCGCACCACCACGTAGCGGGCATGCAGTGCGACCACCCAGCCGAACTTCTCGCCGACGCTGACCACATCACCGGGGCGTATCGAGCGGTCGAACACAAGAATAAAACCGCTGATGAAATTGCTGGCAATACGCTGCAGGCCGAAGCCAATGCCAACACCCAGGGCACCGCCAAACACCGCGAGCGCCGTGAGATCAATACCGACCAGATTAAGAACGGACAGCGCAGCAACGGTAATCAGCACCAGCTTACTGACTTTGGAGAAACCCACGGCCGCGCCGGAGCTCAGATACGGCAACCGGGCCAGTCGCCGATCGATAATGCCCGAAAGCCAAATGGCAACCACCAACACAAGGCCCATCAGCAGGATTAGCTTGATGACCGCCAACAGGGATATGCGCAGGTCGCCCACCGAGAAGGCCAGGTTATCCATGGCCTCAAGCAACCCGGGCAGCAAGCCCAAGAGATGCAGGCCCACTACCAGCCAGATGAGCGTACTGATCACATTTTCCGAAGCCTTGACCAGGGGGCCGCTTCGCATCCCCTTGCGCAACATATAAACCAGGGTGCGGATCAGGGCGAACGAGATCAGCAGCGGGACAGCCAGATCCAGGGCCCAATAGGCCTGATTCAGCGCGGCAAGTAACGCGCGCCCCATCAGAACCACCACCAGCATCGAGATTGGAAAGGCAAGGCGCTGGATAGCGCGTTGCGTCAGGTGTCGCATGCCCCGGGAATCGGCAGCGGTACGCCGGGCAATGAGACGATGCAGATAGAACGCAGCCATCCCCGCAAACACCAGAACCGCGGCCTGCGGGATGACGTCCAGCAATTGTATTTCCTGCATGGCCACCAGCAAACCTTGCCAGTTTTCCACCATCGACAACTCCCGGGTAACGAGAATTCAGTAACTGGCCGCACTTGGCAGCATTCAGCCTCTAAACAGTATAGGAGCCAAAAAATAGATCTGTCCCGGGTTTCAAACCTCCAGGGCTTCGGGACGCATTTTGCTGTGGGTGTCTGCGATCACTCCGATTTGCATGCTTACGCCCTCCAGATTCCCCAATTGCGCCCACCCGACCCATGCGCATGGCCATGCAGG
Organism: Marinobacter sp. B-21; assembly: GCF_056857895.1. Classification (NCBI taxonomy): domain Bacteria; kingdom Pseudomonadati; phylum Pseudomonadota; class Gammaproteobacteria; order Pseudomonadales; family Marinobacteraceae; genus Marinobacter; species Marinobacter sp. B-21. The sequence goes on along the minus strand of NZ_JBSXNZ010000037.1, from coordinate 3,574 downwards.
TAAGCATTGCTATAGTGAAACAAGACCACCTGATTCTCAATGTCGGCCAGAACAGGTAAATACATGCCACTCCCGGTAGGACTTCCCCATGCCCACTTATACCGTCACGGTCGCGAACCTTCCTCTGTCGCAGCAGCAGAAATCACAGATAGCGGAAGCCATAACAACGGCCCATAACACGCAAACCGGCGCACCCCGCTTCTTTGCCCAGGTTTTGTTTTTTGCTACCCATGAGGGCGAGCACTTTGTGGGTGGCACCGTGAACCAGGAGCCCCAGGTGTATGTTCATGGTCTGGTACGCCAAGGCCGCAGTACCGAGGTCAAGGAGGCCCTGATAAGCCAGATGCTTGAAGAGATAGTGCGAATTGCGGGCATTACGGTTGAGGACGTCTGGATCTATCTGCAGGACATTCCCGCCACTCAGATGATCGAGTTTGGCCGGTTTCTGCCAGCACCGGGAGACGAAACTGAGTGGGAACGGGGAATGACGCCAGAAAAGCGGGGCAGGTTACCCAAATGACCGAAATAATAGATCTGTCCCGGTTGTCTTACCAGCCAGACGCTTCATCAGTTGAGGAATTGCGGCCAGATTGTCGTTTGCCTGAACGACCAGATGAACATGGTTAGTTATCAGGCAATAGCTGAACACATCCAGCTCATAGATCTGCTTCCATTCCTGAAGGTTTGCGAGGTAGTACTCAAAGTCGCGGCGCTCGATGAACACCGGTTGGCGGTTATGGCCACGTTGGACAATATGGTGTGGAAAACCGGGCACAATCACCCTGGCCTGTCTTGGCATCAGCGTCTCCTTGCTTTTGAATCACAGAATCCATTCTGTGCATTGAAGGTCGATGTTAACCGAACTACAGAGCCGGTTAATAGGGGCTCAAATTAGCCTCGAGGCACAGAAGCCGGAAAATAAATCTGTCCCGGTTTCTGGTCATATTTCCCCGGTACTCATCGGCAACATTATCGGTGGTACAGGTCTGTTCGCGATGCTGGCCTACGCCCAGGTTCATGAAGAAATGTGATGCAGCGCCGAGCACTGGTATCCACACTGGCTGGTTAATCGGTGTCGCTAACCCGCGCCGTCGCCCAACGTATGTCCTCTAACGGTCTCGTTGTAGAGGCATTGGTGCGTGTGCCATTTCTCGTCCGTGCTAGCCTTGCTGCCTTCCCACCGGGGATCCTGAGGCCGTTCGTGACTGTTGATGAAGGCAGCCGCTGTGTTGATCCGGTGCATTCCAGCCCCCCAGTTGTAGGCTCCGGCACCCCATAGTGGCGGGAAAATCTGGCGGCCATCGTCCGCGAATTTTCCACTGCCGTCACTGCCATGGCAAATGCTGCATTGATTCTGGTACACCTCCTCACCACGGCTCACGCTGCTTCCGTTCCGGGGTTCGGGAACAGCCGCGTAACCGCGCCCAGGCAGATTCTTGCCAATTGGTGCCCCCTCGGCCGACCAGAAAAAGAACGCCTGCAGATCCTTGAGCACCTGGCTATCGGGTTCGGGCGGTCCACCGGCCTCCGAACTGTTCGCATTCATCGAGTAGGTGAAGCAACCGCGAATGCGTTCATCCATGGTATTGACGTGGTCATTCTTGCCCCGGTATTTGGGATAAATACCCCACGCGCCCCACATGGGAGCGGAGTTAGCTGCGAGACCGCCGGCCAGATGACAATTGCCGCAATTCTGCTTGTTGCCCACAAAGCGCCTGGCTTCCGGGTGCTGGCGCGTATTCACGAATGCCTCCCAACCGCTGCGCACGCTGTCACCGAACGGCCCCTCGGGAATATCGTCGAGGCTTGGGGGCTGATGGTACCCCTCCGCGCCGGGTTCTAGAGTCACCGCCTGGCTATCTTTGTCACTGAGGCGTTTTGCAACCGATGCCATCAAACCATTGGGGTCGTTGTGGCGGCTGCCGGACTGCCAGGCCTTGATCTGGTTTTGGAGGTAGGTTGCCGGTTGCCCCGCAATCGATGGGAAAGCGACACCCACGCCTTGACCCTGGAGGCCGTGGCAGGAGGTACAAGCGTGAATACCCTGTTGCCAGTCTCCGCGCTGAGCGAGCGTCTCCCCCCGATGCAGGGTTTTCTGATCCACTTCCCCTCCGGGTGCCATGGTCGGAGGTTTCAGGCTGGCGAAGTATTCCGCGACGTCCCCACGCTGCTGTTCTGAAAGCGCAGAGGCGATGGGGGCCATAATCGGGTTACTCCGAGTGCCGTTAGCCATTGCTTTGAGTTGCTGGGCCATATAATCGGCATTCAACCCCGCCAAGCGCGGCCATCCGGCGGCTGCATTCCCACCACCCTGCGCGCCGTGACAGGAAGAACAGGCTTGCACCCCTTCACTGCCCTGTTGCGCCACGTCACTTTCTGATACCACTAATCCATCCAGCGTAATCCGGAACAGATCTATTTTTTCAGAGCTGGGTATCCGTTCAGCTTAGCGGCAATTGCAAAGCAAAATTCAAAGAGGGAACCTAGACAAAAGAGTTCGAGGTCCCCAGCGGCGAGACGATACCTTGCGGGAAAACAGGAGCCTTCAAGGCTGGCTGAGCAGCATTGAGGTGGATCTGATGGGCACGATCATCAACATTGCCCCCAACTCATCGTCTAAGGAGTTTTGTAAAGCCCATGCCCGAATCGACCCCACTTCAAACCCTGCTCGACACACTTCCTCAATCCGGCCGCGTTGAGTGGATTGGAATCCGCCCCGCACGCGGCGAGCCAATGCAGGTGCTCGAGAGAGTGACGGTCACCCCGGGCAAAGGACTGGACGGAGATCGATTCAAGGGCCGCGACACCAGCAAACGGCAGGTGCCCCTGATCCAGAAAGAACACCTGCATGCCATTGCCGCCTGCTTGCACCGGGAAGCCATTGAACCCGACGTTTTCCGGCGCAACATCGTCGTCTCTGGTCTGAACCTGCTGGCCCTGAAAGGCAAAAGGTTCCGGATCGGTGGTGTGGTACTGGAATACACGGGCCTGTGCCACCCCTGCAGCAAGATGGAGACTGCCCTCGGGCCGGGTGGGTACAACGCCATGCGTGGGCATGGAGGCAATTACTACGCGGGTGGTTGAAGGGGGTGAACTGGCTCACGGTGACAAAGTGCAGGCATTGCTACTACCCCAAAAGGATCAGCCCTAAGCCCTCAGCGCGCCTGGCCATCGTGACCGGGAAACAACAGCTGTTTCAAGAGTACGAATTTAAAGAGAGCACAAGGCCGGCCACGGCAAAGCTGCAAAAGACTCATCGTGGACAGCGGGCACCATTCGGACTTGGAAATAGATCTGTCCCGGTTTCCTGAAGGCGATCCGTATCCAGAAACGACGAAAATAAGTCCGCGTGCGGAATGACCTGGCCATTCTGGGTGATTTTGAAATCGGTGCCTCGCAGGCTGCTGCTGTGCATGGTTATGTCGAACGCTCTTAGCCCGAAAAATTCATAAAAAAAGGCGAACCTTGCTCAACCCATTGATATAATGGGAGTTACGACAATAACGCTTCGGAAGAAGCTAAACAAGGTTCGCCCATGTCCAATTCTATCCCAACTCAACTGCGCTTTCCTCCC